>DASZJR010000051.1:0-5533 GCA_035947855.1 Candidatus Dormiibacterota bacterium | reverse complement strand
CACCGCCATCTGCCTGCTGCTGCTGGTCGGGGCCGTGGCGAAATCCGCGCAGCTTCCACTCCATACCTGGCTCCCGGACGCCATGGAAGGGCCGACGCCGGTCTCGGCCCTGATCCATGCCGCCACCATGGTCACCGCCGGCGTCTACCTGGTGGCGCGCATGCACCTGCTCTACGATTGGGCGCCGACCGCGGCCGCCACCGTCGCCGTGATCGGTGGCGTGACCGCCTTCTTCGCGGCCACCATCGGAACATCGCAGATCGACATCAAGCGGATCCTCGCCTACTCCACCATGAGCCAGATTGGCTACATGTTCCTCGCCGTGGGGATCGGCGCCTACTCCGCCGGCATGTTCCATTTCATGACGCACGCCTTCTTCAAGGCGCTGCTCTTCCTCGCGGCCGGCAACGTGATCCACGCCTTCCACGACGACCAGGACATCCGCCACATGGGGAATCTGCGGGCCGGTCTCCCGATCACCTTCTGGACATTCTTGATCGGCACGCTCTCCATCAGCGGTTTTCCACTCTTTGCCGGCTTCTTCAGCAAGGACGAGATCATCCGCGCGGCATTGAACGCGACCGGAGGCGAGTTCTGGCTCGGGGTCCTGGCGCTGCTGACGGCCGGCCTGACCGCGTACTACATGTTCCGGCTGTTCTTCGTCGCCTTCGGCTGGGAGTGGCTGGCTCATGACGATCGTCACCTGCACGAGGCACTGCCCATCCAGACCATCCCGATCGTGATCCTGGCGGCCGGCGCGGTCGTGGCCGGCTACATCCCGGTGGCCAGCTTCCTGACACCGGTCTTCGGAGGCGCGGTCGAAGTGGGGACGGCTGCCTTCATCGGCCTCGCCGCGCTGTCGGTACTGGTCGCGCTGGTCGGCTTCGCCGTCGCCTACCTGCTGCACGCCCGCCGCCCCGAGCTGGCGGTGGCCTGGCGGACCCGCCTCGGCCCGATCCACACGCTGGTCGAGCACAAGTACTACATCGACGAGCTCTACGACCGCCTCTTCGTGCGGCCCGGGCTGGCGCTCGCCCGTTTCCTCAACGACGTAGTGGAACCACGGGTGATCGATGGCGCCGTGAATGCGGTGGCGGCGGCCGTGATGGTCGAGGCGCAGGACGTCCGCGGGATCCAAACCGGCCGAGTCCGCAGCTATGCCCTGGTGACACTGGGCGGCGCGGTGGGCGTCCTCGTCATCGTCGCCTGGTACCTCGGCTATCTGCCCTGGAAGTTTGGCGCATGAGCTGGTACACCTTGCCCACCAACGTGCCCTGGTTGACGCTGATCCTCGTGCTCCCCGTGGTTGGCGCCCTCCTCGTCGCGCTCACGCCTTCGGTCGCGGGGCGCGTGATCAAACAGCTCGGGATCCTCACCTCGGTGCTCACCCTGGCCCTGGTGGTCGCGGTCATCGGTGGATTCCAGCAGGGTGTGGGCAATCTCCACCTGCAGTTCGAGGAAACGCTGCAATGGATTCCCTCGCTGGGCATCAGCTATCACCTCGGCATCGACGGCTTGAGCCTCTTTCTGCTCGGCCTGAATGCCCTGCTCTTCTTGATCGCGATCGTCGTCACCGACTCGGCCACCCGTCGACTCAAAGAGTTCGTCCTGCTGCTGCTCCTCCTGGAGGCCGCCACCGCCGGCATTCTGCTGGCGCTCGACCTCATCCTCTTCTATGTCTTCTGGGAGGCGATGCTCGTTCCGCTCTATTTCCTGATCGGGGTCTGGGGCGAGGGCCGCCGGATCTACGCCGCGTTCAAATTCCTCATCTACACCGTCTTCGGCAGCTTCGCGATGCTGGTCGCCATCCTCGCCGTCGCGGGGATCAACTTCTCGCAGACGGGGCAGCTGACGTTCGACTGGACGGTCCTGGTACAGCATCCGGCGACCGGAGTCTGGCATTTACCCGGCGGGCTTCCGAGCATCGGCATCCCGCAGCTCCTCTTCGTGGGTTTCGCGCTCGCCTTCGCCATCAAGATGCCGATCTGGCCACTGCACACCTGGCTGCCGGCCGCCTATACCGCCTCGCCGATTCCCGTCGTGATCGTCTTTGCCGGGCTGGTTTCCAAGCTGGGCGCCTACGGTTTCCTGCGCTTCAACCTGGCGCTCTTCCCGGATGCGGCGCATAGTCTGGGCGGGCCGCTCGCGGTGCTGGCGACGATCGGCATCCTCTACGGCGCCTTCATGGCGCTGGCCCAGACCGACCTCAAGCGGCTGGTCGCCTACGCCTCGATGAGCCACCTCGGCTTCATCGGCCTCGGCATCTTCACCGGCAACTTGTTCGGCATCGAGGGCGCCCTCGTGCAGATGATCAACCACGGCGTGATCATCGCCGCGCTCTTCCTGGTAGTGGGCATGATCGAGCAGCGCGCCGGGACTCGCCTCCGCGCCGAGCTTCGCGGGCTGGCGGCCACCGCCCCCTTGTTCGCGGCGCTTTTCCTTGTCGTGTCGCTCGCCGCGCTGGGGCTCCCCGGCCTGAACGGCTTTGTCGGCGAGTTTCTGATCATGCTCGGTGCCTGGTCGTCGTTCCTTCCCCTGGCGGTCGGCGCCGGCATCGGCGTCATCCTCGCGGCCTGGTACGTACTCCGCTTCTACCAGGGAAGCACACAGGAAGCGCCACCGCAGCCGGCGAGCTTCCCCGAGTTGCACCTGCTCGACGTCGGCGTACTGGCGCCGCTGCTCGCCTTGATGCTGGTGATCGGGGTCAGCCCCGGCTTCTTTCCCGCCGCCGTCGACGCGACCGTCAAGGCGCTGCCGGTGATCCTGCGATGACGATCAACCTGAACGGCCTCGGCATCGATTACGGGGCGATCCTGCCCGAGTTGATCGTGGTCGGCACGGCGATCGTGGTTCTCTTTTTGGACCTCGTGGTGCCGCCCGAACGGCGCGGCTGGCTCGCCGCCGTGACCGTGGTTGGGCTGCTCGGCGCGCTCGCCGCCAGCTTCCCGCTCTGGGGTCAGAACCGCGAAGCCTTCGGCGATACCGTGGTGGCCGACAGCCTGGCCGCGTTCTTCAACATTCTCCTGATCGTGATCAGCATTTTCACCGCGCTGATCTCGCCGCGTTTCCTTCGCGCCCTCGACCTCGACTACGGCGAGTACTACGTGCTCCTGCTGGGCGCCACCGCCGGCATGATGCTGCTGGCCGCCGCCACCAGCCTGATGACGATCTTCCTCGGCATCGAGCTGCTCTCGATCTCCCTCTACGTCCTTTCCGGGTTCGCGCGGACGGCCTTGCGCTCGCAGGAAGCTGCGCTCAAATATCTGCTGCTGGGCGGCTTTGCCACCGGCTTCTTGCTCTACGGCATGGCCCTCATCTACGGCGCGACCGGCGCCACGACGCTGCGGGCAATTGCCGCGTACACGACCGCCGCCGCCACCAGCAACGTCCTGCTCCTGGTCGGCATCGCCCTGCTCACGGTTGGCCTGGCCTTCAAGGTCTCGGCGGCCCCCTTCCACATGTGGACGCCCGATGTCTATGAAGGAGCGCCCACCGTCGTCACGACCTTCATGTCGGTGGCGACCAAGGCGGCGGCGTTTGCCGCGGTCGGGCGGATCTTCATCGCGACCTTCCCTTCCGTCTGGACGCGCTGGTATTTCCCGCTGGTGCTGATCGCGATCCTCTCGCTGATCATCGGCAACCTGGTCGCGATCACGCAGGACAACCTGAAGCGTATGCTCGCCTACTCCGGAATTGCGCACGCCGGCTACATCCTGCTCGGCGTGCTCCCCGGCACGACCCAGGGCTTCACCGCCACCCTCTTCTACATCGCCGCCTATGCCGTGATGAACTTCGGCGCCTTTGCGGTGGTCACGGCGATCGGTGCCGGTGGCGAACAGACCGCCGACCTGAGCTACTGGCGGGGCCTGTTCTACCGGCGTCCGTTCCTGGCCACCGTGATGACGATCTTCATGCTCTCCCTGGCGGGCATCCCGCCGACCGTGGGGTTCTTCGCGAAGCTGTTCGTCTTCCAGGCGCTGGTCACGGCACAGCTCTGGGCGCCACTGGTGGTGGCGGTGGTCATGACGATCGTCTCCTTCTATTACTACCTGCGAGTCATCGTCGTCATGCTCGCCCAACCGGACGGGAAGGTCGCCGAGAGCCACGTCGGCTTCTCGACGAGCACCGTGCTCGGCACGGCGGCGGTCGCCACCGTCTTCCTCGGTCTCTTCCCCTCGACGGTCCTCGACTGGGCGAGGAATGCTGCGTCTCTACACTTTTAGGATCCTTATGAGGCTCGGCTGCAGGGCGCGCCCATGATCGCTCCGTCACCGGTCCGCCCGGCCATCCGACCGGCGGCTCGGCCGCGAATCGCGCCCCTGCGCTGGCTCGGCCGCGCCTGGCGCGAACTGCGCAAGATGCGCACCGCCATCATCTTGCTCGCCATCCTGGCGCTGCTCGCCACCATCGGCACCCTCCTCCCACAGATACCGCAGAACCCTCGGGGCGTGATGGGCTACGTCCTCCGTCATCCGGTGACGGCGCCCTGGTTTGCCCGGCTCGGCCTCTTCGACATTTTCAGCTCATGGCCGTTCATCATCACCGCCGTGCTCATGTACACCTCGATCGGGGCGAGCATGTTCATTCGCGTGCCTGCCGCCTGGCGGCGCGCCAAAGATCCGGCGCAACGCAACCGTGGGCTCTGGGCGGAGGTGGCGAGCATCGTCTTCCACGCCAGCTTCTTCATCCTGCTGGTCGGGGTGATCTACGGTAAGGCGGGCGGTTTCGTCGGTAATGCGGCAGTGGTGGAGGGGGACAGCTTCGTCGAAGCCCGCGCCAATTACGACAACCTTAGCGAGGGCAAGCTTGCGACCGACCATGCCGGCTTCCAGGTCAAGGTCGATCACTTCAGCGCTTCCTACTGGCCGAGCGGCGCGCCCAAGGACTTCACCTCCCAGGTCCGCATCTTCGACGGCGGCCGTCTTGTCGAAACGCGAAGCATCCAGGTCAACCACTACGTCGAGTACCGCGGCGTGAAGATCTACCAGGCGGGATACGGCTGGGCGCCGACGCTGCGGGTCGAGGCCCCCGACGGCCGGGTGCTCGAGGACGGGGCGACCATCTTCGTCGGCGATCCGCAGTTCGCGAACGGGGTGATCAAGATCCCTTCCGCCGGACCGCCCTCGGAGCAGCTGGGCGCCACCGCGATCTTCATGCCGGATCCGCAGATCGTCAACCAGTCGATCGCGCCCGGTACGCCCCAGCTGCGCAACCCGATCCTGCTGGTCCGGCTCTACCGCGGCGATCTCCACCTCACGCAGCCGCAGAATGTCTTCTCGCTGGACACCAGCAACATGGACCTCCGCTGGCGGGGGGCCCTGCGGGTCGGGGACAGCGTCGTCACTCCCGACGGCTACAAATTGACCTTCACCTCGCTGAAGGCCTATACGGACCTGACCCTGAACAAGGATCCCGGGATCCCGATCGTGTTGGCCGCCTTCGGGATCGGGCTGGCCGCCCTGCTGATCAGCCTCTACCTGCCGCTGATGGGGCCCGAACAGCGCCTCGTCCCGGCCCGGGAGCTCACCGGCTA
>DASZJR010000050.1:0-21194 GCA_035947855.1 Candidatus Dormiibacterota bacterium | reverse complement strand
TATGAGGGCCGAGAGCTAGCCACCGACGTCCCGGGCTCGCAACTCCACGTGCCTTTGAGGTGGACCGTTTGCTCAGGAGGCGCTGGCGTCGGCCCGGGGGCCGTGTAATTCGGATCACGCGCCTCGAGGTCGACGCCGTCGACGACGACGACAGGGTCACGCGATGGCTTGGCCGGATCTTTAACGGTTGCAAGGCTCACCGTTTTTGGATTAGACCCGATCGTGATGACTGCGTTGTAGTTGCCGCCCCACGCGTGGTCGCCGAGTGCCATGCCTCCCGGACCGACGAATTGTTCGTCGAGGAGGGCGACGCCCCGATACCTTCCGGGCACGTTTGGCGCCTTCGGGCTGGGGGTTACGAATCGCAGCACCGGATCACCACTGGTGAGGACAGTAAGTCGATACCACTGTTCCCCAATCTGAAATAGCACGCTCGAGCGGAAGGACTCCGCGGTGCCAGCCGGGTACACCTTGCAGTCGAAGAGCCGCACACTACTTAGATGACCGTTCACCGGGCCAGAAAGGGTTAAATCGGCGGCGACGCTTGGCAAGTCGAGCGGACTGTTCGGCATGGCATCCGGGCTAGGGGTGGGCTTGCTGTCGAACGTCGTGCAGCCACTGATAAGCGTTGTCACCAGCAACAGGACGCCGGCCGAACGGAACATGGTGCTAGAGAAACGCCGGGAATGTCCGCGACTTGTCGGAATAGGAAGTCGAGGCCGGCGCGTAGCCTAGCGGCTGATCACCTGGGCGTGGTACTCCTGGGCCAGGGTGCCGCCGTTGATGTCGGTGACGCCGGTCAGGACCACCAGTTGGTAGCTACTGCCCGGGCGTAGCGACAGCGTCAGGATCGCCATGTGATTGTCCGCGTCGAATACGATCGTGCTGGCGACCCGTTTGCCGTCCGAGTCCCTGACCTGGATGGTGTCGGTCGTGACCGTCTCCGGTCGCAGGTCGGCGTCGAACCGGACCCGAACCTGGTAGCCCGGCGACGTCGGCACGACGTCGAAGGACAGGACCGTGGGGCCGGGGCCCAGGAGCACCGCCGGCGTCGAGGTGACGGCATCGACCAGGTAGCGCTGATCCTTGAGGACCAGGGTGAGCTGCTCTTCGAAGAAGCTCCGTTGCAACCCGGAGCGGGAGACGAAGATGCGCACGCCCACCAGGAACTTGCTTGGATTCGTGCCGGTCTGCTGGACGGTGACCGGATAGTACCGGTCGAACTTGGTGCCCGGGGCGGGCAGCAGCGAGGACGCGCCGCCCTGGTAGGCGCTGAGTCCGGCGGCATCGAGGCCATCCTGGGCCGTCGTGCTATCCCCCTGCAGGCGGGCCTGCATGAACTTGTCGACTTCGGCGAGGGCCTGCTTCTGCGCGGTGTCGACCTCCGATGTCCCGGTGCTCGCGGTCCAGAAGGCCCGACCGCCGGCCTCATCCTGGCGGGTGAAGAGCACGAGGTCGCCGTGGGATGACCAGCGGGGGCTCGAATCTTCCTGCTCCGAGGCGAATGCCTTGAGCGCGCTGCCATCCGCGTTGATCAGCATCAGTCGCGAGGCGGAACTGCTCGCCCCCGCCGGCTTGCTGGCCAGCATCAGCGAGGCGTCGTCCGGAGACCAGCTCAAATCCGCCCAGGTCTGTCCGCCCGGGCTGCTCGCGATGCGCTGCGCGTCCCTGCCACCGGCCGCGGTGTACAGCAGGCTGCCGGACGGTTGTGGCACGACGAAGGCCAGGACACCCTTGGCGGACCAGGCAAAGCTGGTCGCACCCGTGGGCAACGGGCTTGACGATCCCGACGCCAGGTCGATCACGCTGGACGTATCCGACTCGACCGCCAGCAGCGTGCCCACGGGCGAGCCCGCCAGGCTGCCGTGCTGCATCCGGATCCCATGCGCATCGACCTGCCCGCCGCGCGTGTCGACGATCGCCAGGCGGCCCTGGTTGACGTAGGCGATCCGATCACTCCCGATCCAGACCGGCGCGCGATCGGGCACGCCGTCGAGTGTCGCGACCGTCCCCTGTAAGTTCCCTTGCATGTCCCAGATCCCGAGACTTGCCTGGGTGCTGGAGGTCAGGTGCCAGGCGGCGAAGACGCCACCTGAGGGGGCGGCCGCCGGGAAGCTGCCGCCCTGGACGAGCAGCCGGATGGGGGTGCCCTGCGTGCTCATCAGCCAGACGTCAGTGGTCGCGTTCGGCGAAGGCGGACCGGACACAGTGGCCGTTGCCGACGGGCTCGACGATCCGATTCCGGGCTGGCCTGACGGCCGCGTGACCAGCAGCTGGCTGGCCGGCGTCCAGCCGCCGTTGAAGACGGTGCCGGCGTCCGCCAGCCGGTTCTCCTGACCATAACTCACGTTTGCGCTCCGGTAGGACGGCGGGTTGACGGGAGCGATGGGTGCCCGAACGGTGGTGAAGTGCACGACGACCGGCGACGGCGCGACCGTCGGCGTCGGTTGAACGGTCGGCTGTTTGGGCGCGCTCGGGGTTTGCGAGGCCTTCAGGCTGACGGTATAGGCGGTGTTGGGGGCGAGTGGGTGATCGGGGGTAATCACCAGGTTCTGGCCAACCCACTGCTTGGTGACCGCGGTGGCCGGCTCGAGGACGACGGTCTTCTCGACCGCGGTCTTGTCGACCGGTCCGCTGAACGGGATCACGATCGGCTCGCCAGTGGCCACGTTCGACTTGTTCTGGATGCGCGAGAGGTCGACCGCGACCATCGCCGACTCGGGCTGGCGCTGGAGATAGACCTGGATGCCGAGCACGACCAGGAAGCCGGCCGCCACCGCGGCCATCGCCGGCACCAGCACCTTCGGCCGGAGGCTGAATGGGAAACCGCGCTGGGCTCCTCGCGGCTGGAGGGTGCGACGGGCCTCCGTCATGAGCTTGATGCGCAACGTGGTCCGGAAGTTCGGATCGAGCGGCGGCGCCGCGGCCGGCCGGGACCTCTTCAGGAGGTCGACCACCTCCCGGTGTGCCGGGTCCTGGAACAGTTCCTCGAGCTCGGGATCGTTCGTCATGTGAGTCCAGCCTCGAATTCGGGGGGCAGCTCGCGGCGAAGCTTCTCGACGGCGCGATGGAGGAGGAGCTTCACGGCCCCAGCGCTCTTGCCCATGATGTGAGCGATCTCATCGATCTTCTTGTCCTCGCCGAACTTGAGGACCATTGCCGTCCGCTGGTGCCGGGGCAGCTCGTCGATCGCCGACCAGATGCGGCGGCTCCGATCGCGGCGCACGACCTCGTCATCTACGCTCTCCGCCCCGCTGGGCAGGCTGGCACCTTCCTCGAGCTCCACCTCACCGTGCTGTCCGCGGTAATGATCGGCGACCGCGTTCAACGTGATCTGGTAGAGCCACGAGGAGAACGGATGTCCGGAATAGGTGTACCGGCTGATATTCCTCAGCGCCTTGAAAAACACCTCCGACGTCACATCCTCTGCCAATGATTGATCTCGAACTCTGGAATACGCAAAGCGATAAATCTGCGGGAAGTAGCGATCGTAAAGAGCCCCGAAGGCATCGGGGTCTTCCTTCGCGCGTTCGACGAGATCCCGCTCTTCAAAATCCGGCATCAGGGCACCCCACAGGGCGCCCGCTGCAGATTGAACGGGAGGCCGCCCCTCTTGGTTACGTGTTGGGCCAATTTACCAGCAACTCCCCGCTACATGAATTCGCCAGCGGTGAGGGAGGTTACGGAATCCGTTTCGAGCGAGCCGCGGCAGTTATAATCAGCCCGTCACCGACGGCCCGCCACCCACAAGGAGACCAGCCGCCGTTTGATCCCCCGGTACGCTCACCCCGAGATGAGCGAGATCTTCTCTCCAAGGCAGCGGTACGAGCTATGGCTGCGGATCGAGCTCACCGTCTGTGAGGGCTGGGCCGACCTCGGCGAGATTCCGCGTTCGGCGCTAGACCGCCTCCGGCAGGCTCGCGTCGACCCCGAGCATATCGCCCGGCTGGAGGACCGCGTCGGGCACGACGTGGTCGCCTTCCTGGATTCCCTCGCCGACTCGCTGGGCGACGACGCTCGCTACCTCCACCGGGGCCTGACCTCCTCGGACATCCTCGATACGGCGCTCGCGCTGCAGCTGGTGCAGGCGGCGGACATCCTTCTGAAGGATGTCGACCGGCTATCGTCGGTCATCCGCCGGCGGGCGGTGGAGGAGCGCGCAACCCTGATGGTCGGCCGCACGCACGGCATTCATGCCGAGCCGGTCAGCTTCGGCTTCGTCCTCGCGGGCTGGCTCGATGAGCTCGATCGCGACCGGCAGCGCCTGGTGACCGCCCGCGAGGAGATCCGCGTGGGCAAGCTCTCCGGCGCGGTCGGCACGCACGCCACCGTCGAGCCGCGCGTCGAGGAGTCGTCGCTGAAGAAACTCGGGCTGAGAGTGGCCCCGGTCACCACCCAGGTGATCGCCCGCGACCGCCACGCAGCCTACCTGACGACGCTGGCGGTGCTGGCCGGCGGATTGGAGAAATTCGCCACCGACATCCGCCACCTGCAGCGAAGCGAGGTCTCGGAGGTGCGCGAACCCTTCGGCGCCGAGCAGAAGGGCTCCTCGGCGATGCCCCACAAGCGAAACCCGGTGCTCAGCGAGCGGATCTGCGGGCTGGCTCGCGTGGTGCGTGGCTACGCACAGACCTCGTTGGAAAATCAGGCGCTCTGGCACGAGCGCGACATCAGCCACTCCTCCGCGGAGCGGATCATCTTCCCCGACGCCTGCACGCTGCTCGATTACATGCTGCAGCTGATGGCCGAGATCCTCGAAGGACTCACGATCGACCGCGAGCGGATGCGCGCCAACCTCTATCGCAGCGGCGGTGTGGTGTTCTCCCAACGCGTGCTGCTGGCCCTGGTGCAGAAGGGAATGTCGCGGCAGGATGCCTACCGCGTGGTGCAACGGGCGGCCCTCAGCGCGCTCGACGGAGGGCAGGACTTCAAGGCGATCGTTGGACAAAGCCCTGAGGTTCGCGAGCGTCTGACTCCCGACGAGCTGACCGAACTTTTCGACCCGGCCTTTTACCTGCGCCATCTGGACGTGACATTCGAGCGGCTCGGCCTCGAGCCGGCCCCTGTGGAGGTACACACATGAGCGCCATCATGACGACGGCATTGCCGCTGCCGCTGCACTCGCGCGGCAAGGTTCGCGACACCTACCGCCTCAACGATGGCGAGCTCTTGATGGTGTCGTCGGACCGGATCTCAGCATTCGACGTGGTGCTGCCCACCCCAATCCCCGAAAAGGGCCGAGTCTTGAACCAGCTCTCACTTTCCTGGTTTCTCGACACGAGCGGACTTACCCGCAATCACCTGGCAGCGGATCAATCGATCCCGAGCGCGTTGCTCGAGGCGCAGCCCGACCTCGAAGAGCGCAGCATGCGTGTCGTGATGGCGCAGCCCGTCATGTTCGAGTGCGTCGTGCGCGGCTATATTTCGGGCTCCGGCTGGAAGGATTACCAGCGCACCGGCTCGATCGCCGGGGAACCGCTGCCGGAAGGGCTCCAGGAGAGCGACCGGCTGCCGGAGCCGATCTTCACGCCGGCGACCAAGGCGCTGACCGGCCATGATGAGAACATCTCACGCGCCGAGCTGGCCAATCGGGCCGGCCGCGAGCTGGCGGAAACCCTCGAACGGCTGAGCCTCTTGCTCTACCGCTTCGGATCCGAGCGGGCCCTCGAGCATGGCCTCATCCTTGCCGATACGAAATTCGAGTTTGGCTGGCACGATGGGGACGTGATCCTGATCGACGAGGTGATGACGCCGGATTCCTCGCGCTTCTGGGACCTGGAGGAGTTTCGCCCGGGCGGTCCGCAGCCCTCCTTCGACAAGCAATACCTGCGCGATTACCTGGAGCAGCTGGGCTGGAACAAACAACCCCCGGCGCCACCACTTCCCGACGAGGTGGTCGCCGGCACCAGCGCCCGTTATCTCGAAGCGCTGCGCCGCTTTTCGGTTTCCTATGCGGGAGGGCGCGCATGAGATATCGAGCCGAGATCTTCGTGACGCTCAAGCCGGTCGTCAACGACCCGGCCGGCCTCACCATCAGGGGTGGGCTGCAGGCGCTCGGTTTCGCGTCGGTGACCGAGGTTCGCGCCGGAAAGTATCTGGTGCTGACGCTCGATGAGGCCGATGCCGGACAGGCTCGAACGCGGCTTGACGAGATGGCGCGGCAGCTCCTCGCCAACGCCGTCATCGAGGACTACCGGATCGAGCTGCAGCCGATCGGCGAACCGGTCGCGGCGGGAGAACGCCCCGCTTGAGGACCGGGGTCGTGGTCTTCCCCGGCACCTGGAGTGACCGGGACTGTGCCCATGCGGTTCTCGACGTGCTCCGGGAGCCGGTGCGCTTTGTCGATCACCGCGAGCAAACCGTCGATGGCCTGGATCTGGTCATCCTCCCCGGCGGCTTTTCCTACGGCGACTACCTGCGCTGCGGGGCCATTGCCCGTTTCGCCCCGGTGATGGAAGCGGTTACCGACTTCGCCAATCGCGGCGGCCTGGTGCTGGGCATCTGCAACGGCTTTCAGATCCTGCAGGAGGCCCGGCTGCTGCCAGGGGCGCTTCTGCGGAACGCATCCTGCGAGTTTCGGTGCGAATGGGTCCACCTCCGCGTCGAGCAGAGCAACTCCGCCTTCACGCTCGACTGTCGCCCCGGGCAGGTGTTGCGCATCCCGATCTCGCACGGCGAGGGCAACTTTTTCGCCGATGCGGAGACGCTTGATGCGCTCGAGCGCAACGGCCAGGTGGTGTTTCGCTACTGCGCAGCCGACGGCCGCGTGAGCGAGGCGTCGAATCCCAACGGCTCCCTGCGAAACATCGCGGGCATCTCGAACACGCACGGCAACGTCGTGGGTCTGATGCCGCATCCCGAACGGGCCTGCGAGCCGCTGCTCGGCAGCGAGGATGGGTTGGTCCTGTTTCGCTCGGCCATCCATGCGCTCACCCGGGTGGCGGTCTGATGGCGGTTGCCATTGATCGCGCGCAGCTGGAAGCTGTCGCCCTCAACGAGCAGGAATATCGCGCCATCGTCCGCGCCATCGGCCGTGATCCGAACGACCTCGAGGTCGGGATGTTCGGCGCGCTGTGGAGCGAACATTGTGGTTACAAGACGTCGAAGGCGTTGCTGCGCCAGCTGCCGACCGAAGGGCCACACGTGCTCCAGGGACCCGGTGAGAACGCCGGCGCCGTCGACATCGGCGACGGGCTGGCGGTCGTCTTCAAGATCGAGTCGCACAATCATCCCTCGGCCATCGAGCCTTACCAGGGAGCGGCCACCGGGGTTGGCGGAATCCTTCGGGATGTGTTCGCGATGGGGGCGCGTCCGATCGCGCTCCTCGACGCGCTGCGGTTCGGTCCGCTTGATTCCGGTCGCGGCCGCCACCTGTTTGCGGGGGTGGTCGGCGGCATTGGCGGGTACGGCAACTGCTTCGGCTGTCCGACGGTCGGCGGCGAACTCTACTTCGACGAGGGCTATGCCGACAACCCTGTTGTCAACGCCATGTGTGTCGGCCTGGTGCGCCACGATCGGCTGCGGCGCGCCAGCGCCGACCGCGCCGGTGACGTCGTGCTCCTCGTCGGCGCCGACACCGGGCGCGACGGGATTCATGGCGCGACCTTCGCCTCGGTGGAAATGAACGAGCGATCCGCGGAGCGCCGTCCCGCCGTCCAGGTCGGGAACCCGTTCCTCGAGAAGCTGCTCTGCGAAGCCTGCCTGCGACTCAACGAGCTGGAGGGTGTCACCGCCATCCAGGACCTGGGGGCGGCGGGCTTGACGAGCGCGGCGAGCGAGTTGGCGCACCGTGGCCGTCGCGGGATCGATATCGACATCGACCGGGTCAGTCGCCGAGAGCAGGGCATGTCGGCCTACGACGTGATGCTGTCCGAGTCCCAGGAACGAATGCTGATCGTGGTGCGGCCGGACGCCGAGGCTTCGGCACGCGAGGTCTTCGACCACTTCGAGCTGCACGCGGATCGCATCGGAACGATTACCGGGACGGGGCGGATGCGGGTGCGCGAGCGCGGCGCCCTGGTCGCGGATCTGCCACTCAAGGCCTTGATCGACGGCGTTCCGCTCCGCACCCCGACGGCCACCTTTGCCGAGCAGCGACCGGCGCCCGTGATGCCCGCGATCGAGGAACCGGAAGCGATCCTGCTCGACCTGATCGCCAGCCCGAACCTGCGCAGCCGTCGCCCGATCTACCGCACCTACGACCACCAGGTGCAGGACAACACGGTGATCGGCCCGGGCTTCGACGCCGCGCTGCTGCGCGTGCCGGGAACCAACAAGGGGTTGGCCTTGACGACCGACGGCAATCCGCGCTACGTCGCCCTCGACCCCTATGAGGGAACGCAGGCCGCCGTGGCCGAGGCGGCTCGCAACATCGTCTGCACCGGCGCGCGCCCGATCGCGGTCACAAACTGCCTGAACTTTGGGAATCCGGAACGGCCCCTGATCTTCGGCCAGTTGCAGGAAAGCGTCCGTGGCCTGGCCGATGCCTGCCGCGCCCTGGAGCTCCCCATCGTGAGCGGCAACGTCAGCCTCTACAACGAGACCAGCGAACGGAACATCCCACCGACGCCGGTGGTCGGGATGGTGGGCCTGCTCGATGACCTGTCCCTTCGCTGCCCGGCCGGATTCCAGGAAGATGGGGACATCGTCTTCCTGCTTGGCGAGACGCGCGAGGAGCTTGCCGGCAGTGAGTATTGGCGACTGCTGGGTGCCCCGCTCGAGGGCCGGCCACCCACGGTGAGCTTCGAGGCGGAGCGTCGTCTGCAAGCCGCAATGCTCGATTCCATCGGCAGGGGGGTGCTACGCTGCGCCCACGATGTTTCCGACGGAGGCCTGCTGATCGCGCTGGCGGAAAGCGCCCTCTATGGCGGTCGCGGGCTTCGTTGCCCGGGGATCGTCGGGCCGGTCAGCCGCGAGGCCGCCTATTTCGGCGAGTCGCAGGGACGGATCGTCGTCAGCGTTGCCCCTCGCCGTGTTCCGGAGTTGCAGAAGCTGATGACCACGCATCACGTTCCCCTGCAGACGATCGGCGTGGTTGGTGGCGACGATCTCCACGTGGGGTCCGACATCCGCATCTCGCTGGAGATCCTGCGACAGGCCTGGGAGACGGCGTTCTGATGCGCCATCCGATGGCGGACGAACGGATGCACGAAGAATGCGGCCTGTTCGGCATTGACGCGCCGGGCGAAGATGTCGCCAACCTGACCTACTTCGGCCTCTACGCGTTGCAGCATCGGGGGCAGGAGAGCGCAGGGATCGCGACCAGTGACGGGCGCGTCATGCGGATGCACAAGGACATGGGGTTGGTGGCTCAGGCGTTCGACCAGACCTCGCTCGAGGGTCTCACCGGGCACCTCGCGCTCGGCCACACCCGTTACTCGACCACCGGCTCGAACCGTCTCGAAAATGCGCAGCCGATCATGGTCGAACACCCGCAGCTGGGGACGATCGCCATCGCCCACAACGGCAACCTCACGAACACCCAGGTGCTTCGCGACGACCTCGACCACCACGGCGTCCGCTTCAGGACCTCGAGTGATACGGAAGTCCTGGCGGAGTTGGTCGCACACACGAGTGGAGACGACATCGTGTCCGTCTTGCGCCGCGCCCTGCCCCGCCTGCAGGGTGCGTATTGCCTACTGTTTCTGACGAAAGACGCGCTGGTCGGCGTCCGTGATCCCCTCGGGATCCGTCCGCTGTGCCTCGGACGCCTGCCCGACGGCGGCGCGATCATCACCTCCGAGACGTGTGCGCTCGACACGGTCGGCGCCGAGTTCGTGCGCGAAATCGAGCCGGGCGAGGCGGTCGTGCTGGGGCACGGTGACCCGGTCGCGGTGCAGCTGATGCCGTCGCCGCGCAAGGCGATGTGCATGTTCGAGTTCATTTACTTCGCGCGGCCCGACTCGCAGTTGCAGGGGCAGTCGCTCTACGAGGCGCGTCGCAACATGGGACGCGAACTGGCCCGCGAGGCGCCCGCCGACGCCGATATCGTCATCTCGCTCCCGGACTCGGGCACCCCCGCCGCCGTCGGCTTCGCCGAGGCCAGCGGCATCCCCTACAGCGAAGGCCTGATCAAGAGCCGCTATATCACGCGCACCTTCATTCAGCCCAATCAGCGCTTGCGTAACGTTGGCATCAAGCTGAAGTTCAATCCGCTCCGCCAGATCCTCGACGGAAAGCGCGTCGTACTGGTCGACGACTCGATCGTGCGCGGCACCACCAGCCGCAAGATCGTGGAGGAATTGCGCCGGGCCGGGACGAAGTCCATCCATTTTCGCGTCAGCAGCCCGCCGATCCAGTGGCCCTGCTTCATGGGCATCGACATCGCCAGCCGCTCGGAGCTGATCGCCTCCGGCCGGAGCGTGGAAGAGGTGGAACGCCTGATCGGGGCCGACTCGCTGAAATACCTGAGCAAGGCCGGGCTCTTCCGGGCGGTGAAGAACGTCCACGGCTTCTGTATGGCCTGCTTCGATGGCGACTACCCGGTACCGGTTCCGGTGCAGCTCGAGATGGACAAGCTGGCGCTCGAGCCCGTTCCGAGATGACGACCTACCGCGACGCGGGCGTCGACATCGATGCCGGCAACCGAACCGTTGAGCTGATCCGCCCGCTGGCGGCATCGACCCAGGGCCCCGAGGTGCTCGCGGGTGTGGGCCCCTTCAGCGGCCTCTTCGCGCTCGACACGCGCCGCTACCGGCAGCCCATCCTGGTGGCGAGCACCGACGGGGTCGGCACCAAGGTCGTGTTGGCGGCCGGCGCGGGGCGTCACGCGCAGATCGGCGCCGACCTGGTCAACCACTGCGTCAACGATGTGCTGACGGCGGGCGCCGAGCCCCTCTTCTTCCTGGACTACGTGGCGACCGGCATCCTGGATCCGCCAGTCGTGGCCGAGCTGGTCGGCGGGATGGCAGCTGCCTGCCGCCAGGTCAACTGCGCGCTGCTCGGTGGCGAGACCGCGGAGATGCCGGGCCTGTATCAGCCCGCCACCTACGACATCGCCGGCTTCATGGTCGGCGTCTGTGAGCGTGACGCGATCATCGACGGCAGTGCGATCCGTGAAGGCGATGCGCTGCTCGCGCTGCCCTCGACCGGTCTCCACACCAATGGCTACAGCCTGGCCCGTCGCGTGATTCCCAGCAGGGCGCTGACGCAGACGATCCCTGGCACGGGAGAGACTGTGCTCGATGCCCTCCTCGCTCCCCATCGCGCCTATCTCGATCCCATCCGCCGGCTGCGCGACGTGGTCGACATCAAGGGGCTCGCGCACATCACCGGCGGGGGAATCGTCGGCAACCTGCCGCGCATCCTTCCGGTGGGCCTGGGCGCCCGCATCCAGCGGGGAGCCTGGCCGGAGCCGGCAATCTTCTCCTATCTGGCACCCTTCACGCCGGACGAAGAGATGTGGCGAACCTTCAACATGGGGATCGGGATGATCGTCGTGGTCGACGAGGCCAGCGCGGCCACCGCGTTGCGGATTCTCGAGGGCGAGGTCTTCGTGGTCGGCGATATCGTGGCGTCCGAGCAGCGGCGTGTCCAAATCCTAGAGTGAGCCGGCTCCGGGTTGGCGTCCTGGTCTCGGGCCGGGGCAGCAACCTGCAGGTACTGATCGAAGCCGCGAAGGACCCGCTCTATCCCGCGCGCGTCGTGATGGTGTGCGCCAATCGCGAATGCCCGGCAATCGACCTCGCAAAAAGGGCCGGCATCTCGCGCGAGGTGTTTCGCCTGGCTCGCTTCCCGGACCGGAGGGCGCGCGATCTCGCGATGGCGAAGGTGCTCCAGCAGCACGGCGTGGAGCTGGTCGTCTGCGCCGGCTATGACGCGATCCTGGAGCATGCCTTCACCCGGCAGTTCGCGGGGCGGATCATCAATCTCCATCCATCGTTATTGCCCGAGTTCGCCGGCACCATGGACGCCGTGGCCCGGGCGTTGGAGAGTGGCGTCGCCGAAACCGGCTGTACGGTCCACGTCGTCACCGACGACGTCGATCAAGGGCCGATCCTCGCCCAAAGCCGGGTCGAGGTACGGCCGGATGACACGGTCGAGAGCCTGCGCGAGCGGATCCAGGCGGAGGAGCACAGCCTGCTACCCGCGGTGGTGAAACGCATCGCCGGACAGGTGCTCCCAATCCGCGTATGAACGCCCTACTGAGCGTCTCGGACAAGACCGGACTTACCGAATTCGCGCGCGGCCTCGACGGCCTCGGAGTGACGATGTACGCGACCGGCGGCACCGAGCGCGTGCTACGCGAGGCGAGCATCCCCGTCCACGCGCTCCAGGAGTTGACCGGATTCCCCGAGATGCTCGATGGGCGGGTGAAGACACTGCACCCCAATGTGCACGCCGGCATCCTGGCGCGCCGCGATGAGCCGCGCCACCTGCAGGAGCTGGCCGACCGCGAGCTGAAGCTCATCGATCTGGTAGTGGTCAATCTCTACCCCTTCGTGGAGACGGTGTCGTCGGGCGCCGGTCACGCGGAAACGATCGAGTCGATCGACATCGGCGGCGTGACCTTGCTGCGCGCGGCGGCCAAGAACCACGATCATGTGCTTCCGGTGGTGCGGCCGAGCGATTACCCGGCCGTTCTCGAGGCCCTGAAGGGACCGGCCGGCATACCCCCATCGCTGCGGCGCCACCTGGCGGCGGTGGCGTTTGCTCATACGGCCGCCTATGACGCGGCTATTGGCGAGCACCTGCGCGGGGCTCAGGTGCCGACCACGCTGCCTGAGGACTTCACCCTCGGCGGCCACAAGGTGCGCGACCTCCGCTATGGCGAGAACCCGCATCAATCGGCGGCGCTCTATCGGACGGCGGCCGGCGGTGGGATCGCGGGTGCCAGGCAATGGCAGGGGCTCGAGCTCTCCTACAACAACCTCCTCGATGCCCACGCCGCCTGGTCACTCGTTGCCGATTTTGCGGACATCGCGGTCGCCATCATCAAACACGCCAACCCCTGTGGCGTCGCCATTGGCAAAGACCCGGCGGAGGCGTTCGATCGCGCGCTCAACTGCGATCGCCGATCCGCGTTCGGCGGGATCGTCGCCTTCAACCGGCCGGTTGATACCGCGGCCGCGACTGCGCTAATCGGATCATTTTTCGAAGTTGTGGTGGCGCCGTCATTTGACGAATCGGCTCGACAGGCGATGACGTCACGACCCAAGCTCCGTGTCCTGCAACCCGGGCCAGGGTCGGCGCGCCTCGACCTGGATGCGCGGCCGATCACCGGCGGCTTCCTGGTGCAAACCGCCGATCTGACCGGTCGCACGCTCGGCGAGGCGCGCGTCGTCACGGCGAAGGTGCCCGATGACGCGACGCTCCAGGACCTGCAGTTCGCGTGGACGGTGGTCAAGCACGTCCGCTCGAATGCCATCGTGCTCGTCCACGAGGAGGCAGCGGTCGGGATTGGCGCGGGGCAGATGAGCCGGGTCGAGGCGGTCGAGCTTGCCGTCCACCGCGCCGGACCGCGGGCGGCCGGCTCGGTGCTGGCCAGCGATGGCTTCTTCCCCTACCCGGACGGCGTCGAGGTGGCGGCCCGGGCGGGCGTGCGCGCCATCGTCCAGCCCGGCGGTTCGGTGAAGGACAGCGAGGCAATTTCCGCCGCCGACGACGCCGGCGTGGCGATGGTCTTCACCGGCGAACGCCACTTCAAGCACTGAGCTTGCTCGGCGGCATCGCGAAGCGCTATCGTGGCCTGACTCGGATGAGCACCGTTGCCAAGCCGGTGGCGACCCACCTGGTGTCGACCAGCCCGGAGGTCTCGCTCGATGAGCTGCAACTCGGTGTCCGGAACCACTCCTTGCCGCTCGAGGCCCTCCAGTACCCGATCACCCCGATTGGCCTGCACTACCTGCTGATCCACTTCGACATTCCGCGGGTCGACCCATCCCAGTGGAAGCTTGTGATCGGCGGCCACGTCCGCGAGCCGCTCACCCTGACGCTCGACGATATCAAGCGCCGGCAGGCGGTCACCCGGGCGGTGACGCTGGAGTGTGCTGGCAACGGCCGGGCCAACCTCTCGCCCCGTCCGGTCAGCCAGCCATGGCTCTTCGAGGCGGTGGGGAACGCGGAGTGGACGGGCACCCCGCTTCGGTCGCTGCTGGAGGCGGCCGGACCTCTCGACGGCGCCGTTGAGGTGGTCTTCACCGGCATCGATCGGGGTGTCCAGGGTGGCGTCGAGCAGCAGTACGAGCGCAGCCTGACCATGGCGGACGCCAACCGCGAGGAAGTCTTCCTCGCTTATGCGATCAACGGGCAACCGCTCCCGCCGCAACACGGCTTCCCGCTGCGTCTCGTGGTGCCGGGCTGGTACGGCATGACCCACGTCAAGTGGCTGCGGTCGATCACAGTGGCGACGCAGCCGTTTCGCGGTTACCAACAGGAGCCCGCCTATCACGTCACCAGCACCTGGGACGAGCTGGGCGAGCCGGTCACGCGGATGCTGCCCCGCTCGCTGATGGTGCCGCCAGGCATCCCGCATTTCTTGCCACGAACACGCCAGCTCGGCCTGGGGACCTGCATCCTCGAAGGTCGGGCGTGGTCGGGCCGGGGACGCATCGTTCGCGTTGAGGTCAGCACCGACGGAGGTGGATCCTGGGCGGATGCCGAGCTCGGTGGGGACGGCGGGGATTTCGGCTGGCAATCATGGCGCTATGCCTGGGGCGCCGATCGGGCTGGTGAGTACGAACTCTGCTGCCGCGCGACGGACGCGGCGAGAAATGTTCAGCCCTTGACCGCGCCGTGGAATGCCCACGGCGTCTGCAACAACCAGGTGCAGCGGGTCAAGGTCGTGGTTGGCCAGGACCTGGTGCCGGTCCAACCTCCGGCCGACGGCATTTCCTGAATCGTCCGGCGGCGACAGTACCGTCCGACTGCTATTCTTGTTTTGGTCTTCGGGGCAGGGGTGTAATTCCCTGATCGGCGGTATAGCCCGCGAGCGCCCTATGGCGCATGACCCGGTGAAGGCGTAGCGCCCACTCCGGGGCCGACCGTACAGTCGGGATGAAAGAAGGCCCTCGGAGCGCACCTACCGTGCGCCCGATTTCTGCCCCGGCGGCCAAAGGAGTAATGACGATGGCCGTCCCGACCGCGAGATCACAAGCCGCCGCGCCGGCCGGACACGTTGGTCTCATCGACCGCTTCTCGGTCGTGCTCGTCGCCGTGGCCGCGACGATGTGGGGTGCTGACACCTACTTTCGCGCGCAGCTGATCGGCCATCTCAAGCCCGCGCAGATCGTGGTCATCGAAGATGCGCTCGTCAGCCTTTTCCTGCTCACGTTTCTCCTTCGCGGCATCCCTGAGCTGCGCCGCCTGGACAAACGGGGTTGGCTGGCGATCGGGCTGATCGCCGTCGGCCCTCAGGCGCTCGCCACGCTCCTCTTCACGACGTCGTTCTCGTACGGCCACTTCGCCGAGACGTTCGTGCTGCAGCAGACTCAGCCGTTGATTGCGATTCTGCTCGCCTGGCTGATCCTTGGTGAGCGCCGCCGGGCCTGGTTCTGGCCCACCGCGTTGCTGGCGCTCGTCGGCGTGTACATGGTGGTCTTCGCCCAGGACCTCTCGGCGCCCTTCTCGGATTTGCAGCATGGCCGGCTCGAGGCCGGCCTTTACGCCTTGGGCGCGGCAGCGTTGTGGGCCAGCGGGACGGTACTCGGCCGCTTCGTGCTGGGCAAGCTGAGCTTCACCACCACCACGGCGCTTCGGTTCACACTGGCCCTTCCGGTCCTCATCGTCATCGTCGTGCTGCAGTATGGCGGGTCAGCCTTTGCGCACTATCAGGCATCCGATATCCTGCCGTTTCTGGGGATCGCGCTGATTCCCGGGTTCCTTGCGCTTCTCCTCTATTACCGGGCGCTGCGCAGCACGCCGGCGACGCTGGCGACGATCGCCGAGCTCGCCTACCCCGTCACGGCAACCTTCATCGCGTCGGCTCCGCCGCCCTATGGGTTCAATCAGCCGCTCTATCCGCCACAGTTCATTGGCACAGGCCTGCTGATTGTCGTGATCCTGCTCTTGAACTACACGAAGGAGCGAGTGCCACCCGTCGTGGTGCAGGAGCCCGCCGCAGCCTAGACGTGGCGATCGGTGACGGGTGACTGATTTGCGAGTCGGCTTCAGCATCGATCCCGACCAGGGCCTGGGCGAGGCCGACGAGGCGCAGCTCGTTCGGTTGGCTGCCGAGCTCGGTTACGACTCCGCCTGGACGCCGTCTCGTGCCGACGCGGCGGCGTTCGATCGCTGTCTGCGCTGGCATGCGGCAAGTGGACTGCCGGTTGGGATTTCCGCCGTTCCCGCATCGGGGCAGCCGCCCGAGTTCTATGCGGAACACGCGCGCCGTGTCTGGGAAAAAACCGGAGGTCGATTCACGCTGGGCGTGGGCAGCGGGCAGATGCCCCATCCGGCGGAAGGGATGCGACCGTATCTACTCGCCCTTCGAAAGCGCCTACCGGCCGAAATGCCTCTCTATCTCGCGGCCCTCGGCCCACGCATGCTGCGCCTGGCGGCGGAGGTCGCCGACGGGGTCGCGTTGAACTGGTGCACCACAGAGCAGGTGGCCTGGTCGCGCCAACAGCTGGCTGCCGCCGCGAACGCCGCCGGTCGACCGCTGCCTCGAGTGATCGAGTACATCCGGACTGCCGTCGATCCTGATGTCGAGCTGGCCCGCCGGACGGTGGCCGCTGCCGCATTGCGCTACGCGCTTCACGTACCAGCCTACCGGCGCCACTTCGAACGGATGGGTTTCGGCGAGGAGTTGCGTCGGATCGAGGCAACGGGCGATGCGCCCAACACGGAATTCATCGCCCGCGTCGCTGCCGCGGGCAGACCCGGCGAGACTCGAGCGCAGGTCGAGCGTCTGGCGACGGGGCTCGATCTTCCGATCGTCCGGGTCCTGGTGGTCCGCCCCGGTGACGTCGAGTCCGCGGGGCGCGCGCTGGAGGAATGCCGCCCGACCCACTGAGGGCACTCAGCCTGAGTGCGAGCACTGTGGATAACTTCGACACGCAGCTGTCGCAAAGCGGTGCGATACTGCGGGCGGCATTGAAGAAGGAACGCCGGAACTGGAAACTCCCCGAGCCACTTCGGGCTCAGCCAGGACTGGAGGCCTTCTCCCCGGTATTCCGGCAGATCTTGCATGGTCGCGGCGTCGTGCGCCAGAGTCAGCTCGATCCCTGGCTGCAGACGGACCTCGAGGGGGCCCCGGATCCCTTCCTGCTGAAGGACATGGCGGTCGCCTGTGATCTGATCGCGCAAACGATCGCCGCCGGCGAGCGGATCGCCGTCTACGGAGACTACGACGCTGATGGGGTCACGGCCTGTGTCACCCTCGCCCGCGGGCTTCGCTCGGTGGGCGCCGACGTCATCACCTACATCCCCAACCGCTTTACCGAAGGCTACGGCCTGAATCTCGAGGCGCTCAACGAGCTGCACGCACGCGGCGCGAGGCTTGTCATCACCTGCGACTGCGGGACGAACTCGGTCGAGGCCGCCGCGGGAAGGCCGCGGGGCATGCGGCTGATCGTCACCGACCACCATGAGGTCGGCGCGCAGCGCCCCGCGGTCGACGCGCTCATCAATCCCAAGCAGCCCGACTGCGCCTATCCCTTTGATGGGCTTGCCGCCTGTGGGGTCGCCTACAAATTGCTCATCGCGCTCGAGCGGCGCGTCTTTCCCGGAAGACTCGACCCTGGCGCGTCTCTCGACGCCGTGGCGCTGGGAACGGTCGCCGATGTCGTGCCACTACGCGCGGAAAACCGTGCCATCGTGCGCGCCGGCCTTCGCCGCCTGAGCGAGGCTCCCAGTCCGGGGTGCGCGGCATTGCTGGCCGTCGCCGGCATCACGGCGCCGGTGACCGCGGAGCACCTCGCCTTCCAACTCGGGCCGCGCATCAACGCGGCCGGACGAATGGAAGATGCGATGCTCGCCCTCCAGTTGTTGATGGCCGAGAGCCGGGAGGAAGCGGATCCATTCGCTCAGCGGCTTCACGAGCAGAACGCGCAGCGCCAGCAACTGACCGCGGAGATCGTGCGCGAGGCGAGGACGCAGGTCGCCGAGCTCGACAGCGGGGCGGCGGTGATCGTCATGGGCGCCGACCACTGGCCGCTTGGCGTGCTTGGGTTGGCGGCCAGCCGGTTGGTTGAAGAGTTCTACCGGCCGACGTTCATCTTCAACACCGAGGGTGATGAATGGCGCGGATCGGCGCGGAGTATCGAGAGTTTTCACCTGGTGGATTGCCTTCAGGATTGTGCGCCGCTCCTGCATCGATTTGGCGGGCACGCGATGGCGGCCGGGCTCACCGTGCTCAAGAGTCGCTTTGCGGAGTTGAAGGAATGCCTCGAGCAATACACGACGAGTCGCTTGAACGGCGATGCATTCTCGCGGCCGATCACTATTGAGGCGACGGCGGCCTTCGCCGACCTCAAGCCAAGCCTGCACCACGAACTCCAAATGCTCGCCCCCTTCGGGGTCGGTAATCGCGAGCCGTTGCTTCTCAGCAAAGAGGTCGAGGTCGTGCGGACCGAGACGTTCGGCTTGGATCGCCGCCATCTTCGCGTGCAGCTGCGCGATCGGACGGCGAGCGTGGAAGCGATCGCGTTCGACAAGGCGGCCGCGGCATCGCATCTCCCCACCGGCCGGCGCATCGATGTCGTGTACGCCCTGCAGTGCGATCGCTGGGACGGCCTGGATCGAATCCGGTTGCATCTCAGGGATCTCCGACCGGCGGTGCAGCCCGCGCTCGTTCTCGCGGGCGTGTAAAGCGCTGTAGCCTGTCTTTACTCCGGCGCAACCGCTGTGCTACGGTAGCCGTCAGGCAGGTGCTTTGGGGAAGAGGCACCTTGTTGAGCAAGCAATAGCGAGGCAAGGATGCTGGACGAGGTACGCACTCCAAGGCTGGTGGTCGCCGGTACCGCGAGCAACGTTGGTAAGACTATCCTCACGGCCGGGCTGATTGCGGCCTTCAAGTCACGCGGGCTCACGGTCCAATCCTTCAAGGTCGGTCCTGATTACATCGATGCCGCCTACCTAGCGCACGTCAGCGGACGGCCCTGTCGCAATCTCGACTCCTGGATGCTGGGTGAGGGCGCGCTACGCCAGGTGCTCGCGCAGGGTGCGCTCGGCGCCGACCTGGCGATCGTCGAGGGCATGCTCGGACTGTTCGACGGCCGCGACGGAAGTACCGAGGGAAGCTCGGCTGACGTCGCTCGCGTCATCAAGGCGCCCGTCGTGCTGGTGATCGATGTCCACGAGATGGCCGAGAGCGCCGCGGCCCTGGCACTGGGCTTCAAGACGTACGTGGAGTCGCCCAAGATCGCCGGGGTCTTGCTGAACAACGTTCGCTCGGACGCCCACCGGCGCACCGTTGAGGACGCGATCTGGGATCACGCGAAACTGCCGGTCCTGGGCGCGTTGCGGGCGATGCCGCAGCTCGACATTCCGCAGCGGCAGCGTGGTCTGTTGCCGGTCACCGAGAACAAGGAATGGGATCAGATGATCGGCGTGCTCTCGGAGACAATCGAGCGCGACGTCGACCTTGATCTGCTGCTGCGGATCGCCAGCAAGGCGGAGCTGGTGCCGCTTGTGCCGAAGAAGGTGTTCCAGGGAAAGCCCGATGGCGGCCGGTCTGTGCGCCTCGCCGTCGCCTACGACGACGCCTTCAACTTTTACTATCCGGAAAATCTCGAGCTGCTCGAGGAGCACGGCGTCGAGGTCGTGCCGTTCAGTCCGCTGGAGGATGCGCAGCTGCCGCAGGACATCGCCGGCGTCTACCTCGGTGGTGGCTTCCCCGAGATCTTTGTCGCACCGCTCGCCAACAACCACTCCATGGCCGAGTCGATCCAGCGTGCCCATCGCAACGAGGTGCCGATGTACGCGGAGTGTGGGGGCCTGATGTACCTGGGGCGTTCGCTCCGAACGGAGTCGGGGACGACGCATCAAATGGCGGGCGTGATCCCGGTCGACGTCGAGATGGACGGCGAGATCCATCGCTTCGGGTACCGGCAGCTCCTCACCCTCGAGGACAACATCCTGTCACCCCGCGGCCAGTTCTTCCGGGGGCACGAGTTCCACTGGAGCCGCATCACGGGTCACAACGGCGACCTGAAACCCGCCTACCAGATGCAAAACGCCGAGGGCGACGTCATCGGCTACGAAGGGTTCGTGGGGCCCAACCTGCTGGCCAGCTACGTGCACCTGCATTTCGGGCAGAACCCGCTGCTAGTCGACAAGTTCGTCCAGCACTGCCGCGAGTACGCTGCAGTCCGCAGCGTCCCCTGAGGCCCGTTTTAGGCCGGGCGGTTTCGGGCATCACAGAGTAATCCATGGCTACGCCCCAGTACAAGGACTACTACCAGACGCTCGGCGTCACCCGCACGGCCACCGAGAAGGAGATCAAGTCCGCCTACCGCCGGCTGGCCCGCCAGTTCCACCCTGACGTCAACAAGGACCCCAAGGCGACCGACCGCTTCAAGCTGATCAACGAGGCCTACGAGGTGCTCAGCGACCCCAAGAAGCGATCGAAGTACGATCAGCTCGGCGCCGATTGGGAGCGGATCGAACGCGAGCAGGACTTCGCTCGTCAGTACCAGTCGCAGCCGAGCCGGGGCGCCGGCCAGGCCGCAGGATTCGGCGATTTCAGCGACTTCTTCAACACTTACTTTTCCGGCGAGGGCGGCGGATTTTCCGGCTTCGGCTTCGAGGGGACGCGAGGGCGGACCGTTACCCAGCGGGGCGAGGACATCGAGCACCCCTTCGAGATCACGCTCGAGGAGGCCGCGCGCGGTGGCGAGCGCACCATTCAAACCGAGGTGCCGGAGACCTGTCCCACCTGTGGCGGCTCGGGCTTCGTCGCCGAGCGGCGCAAGGTGGGTAATCGAACCGTGATGGAGAGCGTGACCTGTCCGACCTGCGGCGGGTCAGGGGTGCTTGCGACGCGCCGCCAGATCCAGGTCAAGATTCCGGCGGGCGTGATCGAGGGCTCGCGCATCCGGGTGAAGGGAGAAGGGCAGCGTGGCGCCGAAGCCGGCGACCTCTATCTCCGTGTCCATCTCCTGCCGCATGACCGTTTCGCGGCCAAGGGCCGGGACCTCTACACACCGCTGCCGGTGCTCGACGACCAGGCCTCGCTCGGCGACGAGGTCACGATCCAGTCACTGACTGGGGGACAACTCCAGCTGAAGATCCCGCCCGCGAGCCAGGCGGGCAAA
>DASZJR010000049.1:0-3112 GCA_035947855.1 Candidatus Dormiibacterota bacterium | reverse complement strand
ACTCCGCCGACCGTGAGGTACTCGAGCGTAACTCGCCCGGCCTCGAATACCGGGCGGGACGCCACCGGTCGCACTCCCGCGGCGGTGCAGTCGAGGAAGAGTTCGTCCGGCGCGGCCGGCTCCTCGCCGCCGTCCAGCCAGACCCGGTCCGGGTCCAGGCGGCGCACCTTGCCCTTACGCACCACGCGCCGGATGGTCCGCAGCGATTCCAGCTCATCGAGGCTGATGATCGCGCCGCGAAACAGATCGGGCTCGACGGTGCGGTCGATCCTGAGGAAGACGCCCCGCTCCTCGAGGCGGTGGGCGAAGTCGCCGCCGTCCTCCGCTTCCGCCGCCACCTCGACCCAGTGCGCCTGCATCTGCATGTACTGGGCGACCAGGTCGAGCGGCTGCATGTATGTCCGCTCGAACAACCAGGCGTCCCGCGGGCGGATCCAGCGGACGCGCTCGGGGTCGACCCCGGCGTCCAGCAGCCACGTGCATGTGTCCATCGCCGTTTTGCCGGCACCGATGACGGTGACATCCGATACGGGCCGATCGAGGTCGACCAGGTCGTTCGGCGGGATCATGTGCACCCCGGCGCCGACCTCGAACCCTGGACGGTGGCGCGACGGGATCGACGATTCGACGTAGGTCGCGTCGACCACCTTCTTTCGCACCTGGACGGTGGTCTCGGCCCCGGTCAGGAGCGAGACCAAGTGATGGCGGCCGCCGTCCTCTCCACGGTAATCAGTCCGGCCCAGGAAGCGCACGCGGCCGGAGGGCAGCAGGACCTCGTCGAGGGCCCGGCCGAAGTGGTCGCAGATCTCCGCCGCGCTCGATCGTTCGTAGAAACCTGCGTTCGACCCGAACTCGTCGATGCGGTCGCGTCCCAGCGGGCGCGACGCGACCCCGTAGTTGGCGGACGGCTGGTGCAGCCGTACGAACGGGTAGGCGTCGAGCCAATGCCCGCCCGGCCGGTGGCGGCGGTCGACCAGCACAACGTCCGCGTCGGATTGCGCGATCAACGTATCGGTGAACGCCATCCCCGACGCCCCCGCGCCGATGACCAGATAGTCGGTCTCGATCTCCCTCACGGCCCGGATTATCGCGGCCGGCCGGCCCCTCTGTCCGGCTAAGCGGTCCACCTCGAGCCAGCGGAGCCGAATCACCGGGTCGATTTCGCTTACCGACTCTCGTCAACGCGCCCTGAGGGATTCATAGTAGTGCCGTGAATCTGAGGAAACGGCTTGAGCAGCTGCTGCGACTGGAATTCGCCCACGAAGACGAGCTCGCGCGGGTAACCGAATCCGACACTGTTCCGACAGCCGGCGCGTGGCTGGCCTCGGACCACCTCGCCCACTTCTCGTTGTGGCGGAGCCTGTTCCTCGATCATGTGCGCTCCGTCCTCGCGGGAGCCCGTCCGCCAGCTCCATCCGAGGACCTAGACGCCGTGAACGAGCGCCAGCTCGCCTTGGACCGACAGTTACCGGTCGGGGAGCTCGTTGCGCGCTGGCGGCACGGCTGCCAGGGGATCCTGGATTTCCTTCAGGCGTGCAGCGAGGCCGAGTTGGACCATCCGCCGGAGTGGTACGGAGCGGCGACAGTCGGCGCCGCGGTTGTCCGCAACAGCTACACGCATCCGTGCGGTCACCTGGTCGACTTCCATTTCGAGCGCGGCCGACTAAAGACGGCCGCCGGACTGGCAGATGAGATTGCCGATGTGGCGAACGAGCTGAGCGAACTGGACTTCCGGTTCCCCGCCGGCACCCACGCCTTCCGCGGCTTCGCCCTGGCTTTGCGCGCCCGGCCCGACGAGGCGATGGAGGCGTTGGGCCGGGCGGTCGCTCTGCGCCCGATGCTGGGACCGATGCTGCGCGACGAGGCGGCGCTGGCGAGCCTGCGCGGACGGGCCGACTTCGAGACGATGACGGCGCCCCAACGCGAAGGCACCTGATCAGGCCCGAAACACTCGGCTCTCGAGGATCCGGGCTCCTCGAGCACTCGGGCAGGGCTGGAGCGCAACGGGCGCCGCGATCCGGCGCCCGCTCCCGCGGAACGATGTTCCGACCGGAGCGAGGAACAGAGTGGAGTGCGAGACAGGCCCACCGCCCCGAGTACTAATTAGCCGGTCGAATTCACCTATCGTCTGGCTTGACGCCCCGCGCATGAAACCGTCAGTCGAATCGACAGTGCTGCCGGTCTACCCGACGTCCTTCAAGAATGCGAGCACGCGTTGCGTGAGCAGTGCCGCGGCTTTTTCGTCGTAGTCGGGGAGGCTGTTGTCAGCGAACAGGTGGCGATCGCCGGGGTATACGAACAGCTCCGCGCCCTCGATCGTTTTGTCCAGCTCGCGGGCGGCGTCGAGGTCTCCTTCCTGCACCCACTCGTCAGCTTCCATCATGTGGATCTGCAGCGGGACCCGCAGCGGCCAGGGGACGCCGAACTCCGAGGTCGGGAAAGCGGCGTGAAATAGCAAAGCCCCCCTGGCGCCGGGGCGTGTTTGAGCCAGCATCTGCGCCGGCATGACCCCAAGCGAGAAGCCGGCATAGACGACTCCGTTCGGCAAGCTCTCAGCGGCTAATCGGCCGCGCTCGCCGAGCGTGTCGAAGCCGACCTGCTTGGCGTAGGCAACGCCCTCGTCGAGCGTGGGGAAAGTCCGCCCCTCATAGAGATCTGGTGTGTCGACGGTGTGTCCCGCCGCGCGGAGCTCGTCGGCAAATGCAAAGAATCCAGCCGTCTGTCCCTGCGCGTGATGAAAGAGCACGACCTCGGCCATGACGCGGCCACGCTACACCAAAGCGCAGATACCAGCGCGCGTGCTTCAGGCTGCTCCGTGCCTCCCAGCGCCAAGTTCGGCGACCAGAGCGAGGAAGCGAGTGGAGCGCAACGGGCGCCGCCATCCGACGCCCGACTTCAGATAAGACGGGCCCGTCTCCCGCGCAGCGAGCTGCCGAGCGAAGCGAGGAAGCGAGTGGAGCGAGGAAGCGAGTGGAGCGGGAGACGGGCTTCGAACCCGCTACCTCGACCTTGGCAAGGTCGCGCTCTACCAAGTGAGCTACTCCCGCTCGGGCAGAGGAGCAATGATACCCCGCCTCGTCCGGCCGAAGCCCACCTGTCAGGTGGTGACCCG
>DASZJR010000048.1:0-1827 GCA_035947855.1 Candidatus Dormiibacterota bacterium | reverse complement strand
TTCGCTGTTCGAAGATCCGCTGGCCGAGGCCGCGCGAGCCGCCATCGCCTTCGTACGTCGCGGCGGCGGCCTCCTCGCCATCGACCTTTCCTCTGCAGCCGGGATCCACGAGTACGGGGCCGCCCGCATGGCCCACGTCCTGAAAGACCTGGCTCCAGATTTGCTGTTCGCGACCCGCGCAGAAGCCGAGGCGCTCGGCATCCGGTTGGAGAGGCTGGCTGCGATACCAGTCGTGAAGCTTGGCGCATCCGGATGCACGGTGCTCGGGGAATTCATTCCGTCGCCGGCCGTCGACGAGATCGACGCCACCGGCGCGGGAGATGCCCTTGCCGCCGCTTTCTGCTCCGCATACCTGCGCGGCGCGAATCCCATCGAGGCCGCCCGACATGCCGTGGCGGTGGCTGCTGGTGCAGTCACCCACGTCGGCGCCCGGCCCAGCGTCGGCACTTGAGCGAGCTCCTGCGCGTCTCCAACGAAGTCGCCGACGCGCTGGCCCACGGCTTTCCGGTGGTCGCGCTGGAGACGTCGATCGTCGGCCAGGGACTGCCCCAACCGCACAACCTTCGCGCGGCGCGGGAAAGCGAAGCGGCGATTCGCCAGGAGGGGGCAATTCCCGCCACCGTCGCTGTGCTCGACGGTCGGGTGCACGTCGGGGTGACCGATGCCGACCTGGAGCGCATCGCCAACGGCGCGGTCAAGGTGAGCTCGCGCGATCTTGGCTGGGCGCTGGCCCGGGGCGCTGTGGGCGCGACCACGGTCGCGGCCACAATGCGGGCGGCCGTCATGGCCGGCGTCCGTTTCTTCGCCACCGGCGGCATCGGCGGCGTGCATCGCGGGCATCCCGAAGACGAGTCGTCGGACCTGATCGAGCTGAGCCGCACGCCCGTAGCGGTCTTCTGCGCAGGTGCCAAGATCATCCTGGATCTGCGGCTCACCCTCGAACGGCTGGAAAGCCTCGCTGTTCCTGTGCTGGTCTACGGCACCGACGAATTTCCGGCGTTTTACTCCAGGGGCAGCGGCCATCCGGTGAGCTCCCGGGTCGACACGCCCGACGAAACCGCGCGCGTGCTGCAGGCCTGCTGGGCGACCGGAAGCCGGGGTGTGGTGGTGGCGATACCGCCGCCGGTCGAGCTCGAGAGCGCGGAGGAGCTCGTGCAGCGCGCAATCCGCGAGCTGGCAGACGTGAGCGGCCCGGAGCTGACCCCGCGCCTGCTGGCGCGCATCGCCGAGCTGTCCCGCGGGCGATCGCTCGACCTGAACGTCGACCTGGTGGTCAACAACGCGCGGGTGGCGGCGCGCGTCGCCTCCGCTTTCTCAGATTTGCGGAAAGGAGCCAGCAAGCCTCCGGCGCGAACTTCTTATTGACGCAGCCGGCAGCTAGGCGCGGACGAAGAGCAGGTGGTACTCGATAACGACTCCGGGCTGGGCGGTTGTGAACGAAATGCTCGGCACCTCGACACCGTAGTCGCGCATGTCGACGTTGATCGAGCCGGCAACCTCGACGCCGGTCGCGTTGCGCTGAGCCTGGAATTGTGTCGTGACCGCTTTGGTCACGCCATGGACTTTGAGGTTGCCGGCGACGGTGATTGACACCGGGCCCGAGTCGATGCCGGGCGGAATGGTCACCGAAGCCGCGCTGAAATCGGCGTTTGGAAACTGATCCGTCTGCAAGTAGATCGTCCGAATGAAGAAGTCCCGCTGGTAGACCTTGTAGTTCGCGTACTGGTCCTGGCTCTGCAACGCCTTGAGGTCGGCGGTGAAGTGCATGCCGACGGCCCGAAGCGTGGAGCCCGCGCCCTCAACCCGAAAACCGCCGGAGATCTTGGT
>DASZJR010000047.1:0-4935 GCA_035947855.1 Candidatus Dormiibacterota bacterium | reverse complement strand
GCGGCGCTGCGAGGTCGATTGGTCGATCTCGAGCTCGACGGACTGGTCGTCACCGGCCCTGAGAATATCCGCTATCTCTCCGGGTTCAGCGGTAGCCTGGGGTACCTGGTGATCGGCACGGGCTCGGCAGAAATCCTGGGCGACAGCCGCTACTGGCTGCAGATGGAAGCCGAGGCGCCTGGATTCAGCCTCGTGCGGTCGGGCCCTTCACACAGCCTCTGGGCGTTGGTCTCCGAGCGGCTCAAGGCTCTGGGCCTGCGCCGCGTCGGCTTCGAGTCGCAGCAGACCACGGTTGATCAACATCAGCGACTCGCGGCAGCCCTGCCACCGGAGGTGACACTGATCCCCACGAGCGGGCTGGTGGAAGAGCTCCGCATCATCAAGAGTGTCGAGGAGGTCGCGCTGCTCCGCGCGGTCGCCTCGATCGCCGGCCGCGCCTTCGATCGGATTCGCTCCGCCATTCGCCCGGGGTTGCGCGAACGGGATGTCGCGTTCCTGCTCGAGCAGACCTTCCGCGAGCTGGGGGCCGACGGTGCAGCCTTCGAGACGATCGTGGCCGCCGGGGAACGGGGTGCGCTGCCGCACGGCCGCGCCTCCGACCGGGTGCTCGAGCGCGGCGACATGGTGGTGGTCGACTTCGGCGCGACCGCCGCCGGCTACCACAGCGATACCACCCGGACGATCGTGATCGGTGAGCCGAGCACCGAGCAAGCCCGCGTGATCGAGGCGGTGCGCCAGGCCCAGCTCGCGTCGATGGCCCTCATGAAACCGGGTGTGACCGCGGACGCCATCGATCGCCGGGCCCACGAGGTGCTGGCCGGTGAGGCGCACGCCTTCGGCCACGGCCTGGGCCACGGCATCGGATTGCAGGTGCACGAGCGCCCCTTCCTATCGCCCAGCGACCACACCGCCTTGCGTGCCGGCATGGTCATCACCAACGAGCCCGGCATCTACATCCCCGACTGGGGTGGCGTTCGTCTCGAGGAAATGGTGCTCGTCACCGAGACCGAACCGGAGGTGCTGACGTCGGCCTCCTGGGAGATCGGCGTCGGATGACCCCGGCCGAAGCCCTTCGAGAAAAGCTCGCGGTCTCCGTCTTTCCTGACGATCTTTTCGGTGAGAACTGCTATCTGATCCGGCGTCGCGACACCACCTCGGCGCTCGCCGTCGATCCCGGGCTGCAGGTCGACCGCGTTCTGGAGCGGCTCGGTCAGGAGGGACTCACGCTGGAGCAGATCCTTGTGACCCACGGGCATATCGACCACGTCGGCGGTGTGCCCGCCTTGCATCAGGAAACCGGTGCGCCGATCGCCATGCATCCGGACGATCTCGCCATCCTCGACTGGGAGCGCTTCGCTCAAATGCCCTTTGTGCCCGCCGGCTTTGCGCGATTTTCCATTGACACCAGGCTCGCCCATGATGCGACGCTGACGTTCCAGGACATCAGCTTGCGAGTCCTGCACACGCCGGGCCACACGCAGGGTTCGGTCTGCTTTCTCTTCGGGTTGGACTGCTTTGCAGGCGACACCCTGTTTCAGCGAGGTATCGGCAGGACCGACCTGCCGGGCGGCGATACGCAGAAGATCGTTTTCAGCATCCGCAATGTGCTCTACCGCCTGCCACCGAAGACCGTCGTCTACCCTGGGCACGGGCCCAGCACGACGATCGAAGAAGAGATGCTGCTGAATCCCTTCGTCCCCGCCGATCGCTGAATGCGGATCGCCTCGTTGCTGCCCAGCGCCACCGAAATCGTCTGTTCGCTCGGCCTCGAGGACGAGCTGGTGGCGGTTACGCACGAGTGCGATTTCCCGGAGTCGGTCCGGACCAAGCCGGCGCTGACGAGAAGCGTCCTATCAGCGGCGAGCACCGGCCTGGAGGTGGATCGCCACATTCGAGAGCTCGTCCACCAGGGGAGCAGCATCTACGCGCTCGACGCCGACCTGCTGGCGGCGCTCCACCCGGACTTGATCCTGACGCAGGAATTGTGCGAGGTCTGCGCCGTCTCCTACTCAATCGTGGAGCGGGCCGCTCGCCGGCTGGAGTCGTCGCCCCAGCTCGTGTCGCTCGAGCCGGAGAGCCTCGAGGACGTCTTCCAGAACATCCTCTTCGTCGGCCGCCTGGTCGGCCGGCCTGCTGCCGCGGATGACGTCTGCGATGCCCTTCGCCGGCGCGTGGCGAGAGTCGAGCAGCGTGTCGCCGGACGGCGTGCGCCACGAGTGGTCTGCCTCGAGTGGGTCGACCCACCGTTCACCTGTGGTCACTGGACGCCGGAGCTCGTCACCATCGCGGGCGGCGACGAGCGGCTGGGGGTTGCGCGCCGACCCGCGCATCCGGTCCGTTGGGAGGAGGTGATCGAGGCCGATCCCGAAGTCGTGGTCGTCATGGCGTGCGGCTTCTCCCTCGACCGCAGCCTACGCGAGGTCGAGGCAGCGCGCGGCCGATTCGATGCGCTCCGCGCGGAGACCTGGGTGGTCGACGGCAACGCCTTCTTCAGCCGTCCCGGTCCCCGACTGGTCGAGAGCGTGGAGATCATGGCGGGCATCCTTCATCCCGACGCTGTGGATCCGCCGCCGTTGTCGACGGCCCGGGCACTCGTGCGCGTCAGCGACTGAGCCGGCTAGCTGCTAAGGGCTTTCGACACGCGAAGATCGCCCAGCCGACCAGTTCGCGTTCCCAGCGGAGGTAGCGCTCACGGTGGCGCGTGGCCCGTTCGCGGAACGCCGGCGAATCCGGATCGTCCGGGTGGGTGGAGAGCCATTCCTCGATGGCGTCCCAGTGGAGGGTCTCGTAGCGGTCCCAGTCATCCTCCGAGGCCGCGATCAGGCTGATCACCGGGAGGCCCTGGGCTTCGATCCGCGCGACGCTCTCGAGGAGGGGCTCGAAGCGTTCGTCCGGGTCGGGCGTGAAGGCGCCCGGGAGCGGCCATCGCCGCCAGTAGGGTTCCCCCACCGCGACGAAGCCGCCTGCCTTGACTCCCGGTGTGAGCGCGTTGAGCGCGCCAGGGAGGCCGTCCCAGATGAAGCTCGCGCCAAGGCACAGCGCGGCGTGGTAGCGATCGGGCTCGATCCGAAACTCCCGGCCGTCCTGGTGCACGATGTCGATCAGCTGTTCGAACCCGGCCCGTACGATCCGCTCCCGCGCGGTCGCGACGAACTCGTCCGACCGCTCGACGCACGTGATGCGACAGTGGAACGCCTCGGCCAGGATGAGTGCCGGGCCACCCCGCCCTGAACCCATGTCCAGCACGTGGGATCGCGGTCCGAGTCCCATCCGTTGGCCGAGTAGGCGGATCTTTTCGGCGCTGGTCGGGTTTTGCAGCTCGTGCTTGCTCTCGACGACGTGATACCACCAGGGCATGAGAGAGCTAGCCGCCGAAGGCGAAGCGGAAGAACGCGGCCGCGATCAGGATCAGCAGGACAGCGCCGCCGACCAGCAGCAACAGTGCGGCCAGCGTGAACCCGATCGCCCGGCCGAACGCGAGCCGGAGCTCGTCCTCGGCGGCGCGATCGTCGCCGGGGTCACTCATCGCATCAGCCGCCCCCGGCGTGGAAAGGGCGGCGAGATTGTCCCTGTTGTATTCGGGTAGGGACCACGCGGCGGACCCAAATCGGACAGCGTCCAGCCGTCGACGGTCGCCAGCCCCGTTTCGAGCTGCTGCACCAGGGCGGCCGACGGCGCACGCCGGTCGTAGACGCCGATCTTCTCCGACCGCAGGCGCCGCGTCAGCGCCGCGCGGTCGTCGAGCCACCAGGTCGCGCTGACATCGAGGACATGGCCGGTGCGTTCCCGGTAGCTAATGGTGAGGACGGCGTCGCCACCCAAACGGCGCGCAAAGCGAAGCTCCCAGCTGGGCTTTCCCCGGCGGTAGCGCTCGATCAGGAGGTCGTGCTCGCGGGCAAACGTCTCGACCGCCGGCGCCACTACTCGGAAGGCGTCCACGATTTGCGTCGGGATCGGCGAGATCTGGGCCGGGGCTGCCACGGTTCGAATTCTAGGCGAGGGTTGCTCGAGTTTCGCCTGTAGAGTGGAGGCCAGTGGACCGGCGGCTGACCGATGTTGCCGACAAGATCCTGGCGTCGGCCCGAACGATCGCCGTGGTCGGCCTCAGTCCGGACACGCGGCGCCCGAGCCACGGCGTCGCGCGCTACCTGCAGCGGGCAGGCTATCGCATCATCCCGGTGAATCCCAACGTCGACGAAGTGCTCGGCGAGCGCGCCTACGCGAGTCTGCGGCAGATCCCGGACGCCGTCGACGTGGTCGACATTTTTCGCCGGTCGGAGTTCGTCGGACCGATCGTTGACGACGCTATCGCCATCAAGGCGAGCGCGGTCTGGCTGCAGGACGGTGTCGTCGACGAGGACGCCGCTGCGCGGGCGCGCGACAGCGGTCTCGACGTGGTCATGGACGATTGCATGATGCGCCGCCACGCGCAGCGCCACCAGCACTAAAAGAACGTCGCTCTAGTGGCGATGCGCCCGAAGGCGCGCTTCGGCGATCTCCTCGGCGGCACGACGGTTCGAGACGCCCTCGCGCCTTGCCCGCTCGAGGAGCTCGCGCGTGGTGCTGCGGAGCTGGCGGCTGGTGACCGTGAAGATCGAATCGAGGTTTGGCTCGAGGCGTTTTTCCAGCAGGCCGCAGAACAGAAACGCGGCGGCGGCGTTGGCGACGAAGTCCGGCAGGATCGTGATGCCGCGACGTTCCAGTTGCGCCTCAGCATCGGCCGTCACCGGGTTGTTGGCGGCTTCGACCAGCAGGCGGCAGTTGATCCCCGCCTGATTGTCGGCGCGGATCGCATTCCCGATCGCCGCCGGGATCATGATGTCGACCGGATGGCTGAGCCAGGCCGGCTCCGGTTCGCAGCGCGCGCCGGGCCTCAGGCGTCGCCGGTCGACGCGGCCGAACCGGTCCCGGATCGAGAGCAGGTGCGGGACGTCG
>DASZJR010000046.1:0-4028 GCA_035947855.1 Candidatus Dormiibacterota bacterium | reverse complement strand
ATGGCTGGGGCGCTAGGATTCGAACCTAGGTTTACCTGATCCAGAGTCAGGCGCCTTACCACTTGGCCACGCCCCAGCGGTCGGCTTAGGCTGGGACAGTCTAGCAGAGGGTCGATCACAATTCAGCTATGCCCAAGGCCCATTCCAGCGACGGCGTTCTGGCGCTCGACCTCGGCACATCCTCGGTCCGTGCGGTCGTCTACGACGCCCGCGGTGCGATGGTCGACGCGACGATGTCAGACCTGCCGTACAAGGTCCGGACCACCGACGCGGGCGAGGTGTCCTCTGACCCGGACGCTCTGGTCAAGCTGATCGCCCAGAGCATCGACGGCGCGCTGAAAGCGGCGCGTAAAGAGAAAGTCACCATCCTCGCGGTTGGTATCTCCTGTTACTGGCACAGCTTGATGGGTGTCGATCGCGCAGGTCGACCGACCACCGAGCTGCTCACCTGGGCCGATACGCGCAGCGCGCAGGCAACCCGGGGCATGCGCGCCCACTTCGATGAGCGCGCGTACCACGCACGGACGGGGTGCTTCTTTCACGCCAGCTACTGGCCGGCCAAGCTCCGCTGGCTACGCGCCACCCGCCGCGCGGCCGTCGGTCGCACCGCGCGCTGGATCTCGCTGGGCGAATACCTCTTCCAGGAGTTCCACGCCGACGTTCGTGTCAGCCACTCGATCGCGTCGGGCACCGGGCTGCTCGACGTCAATCGCTGCCAGTGGGACGAGGACGCGCTGCGACTGGCCGGGATCACGACGGACCATCTCTCGCCGCTGAGCGATTGGGATCAGCCGGCTCGTTCGCTGCGGCCGAGCTTCACCAAACGCTGGCCCGAGCTGCGTGACGTGCCCTGGTATCTACCGCTTGGCGACGGCGCGCTGGCGAACATCGGCGCGGGCTGCGTCAGTCCCCGCTGGGCGTGCGCCACGATTGGAACCTCGAGCGCCCTGCGCGTGCTGCTCGATCGCAAGCGCGTCACCGTCCCCTGGGGCGTTTTCGTCTACCGGGTCGACCGCCACCGCTACGTGCTCGGCGGCGCGCTAAGCGAGGGCGGCAACGTGGTCCGCTGGTTCACCGACACCCTCGGCCTCAAGCCCAAGAAAAAATTCGAGCGCGCGGCCGGCGCGCTCCCCCCTGACAGCCATGGACTGACGGTCCTTCCCTTCTGGGCCGGTGAACGGAGCCCGAACTGGCGCGGCGATGCGCGCGCGGTGATCGCCGGGCTCTCGCTGGGCACCCAGCCAACACAGATGTTGCGCGCGTCGATGGAGGCGATCACCTACCAATTGGTCGCGGTCGCCGCGGCGATGCGAAGGGTGGTGCCTCGCCCGGAATCGGTGATTGCCACCGGCGGGCAGTTGATCCACTCGCCGGCGTGGAGCCAGATGCTCGCCGACACGTTGAATCTCAGGGTGACGACGTCGCCGGAGCCGGAAGCCTCGAGCCGCGGGGCCGCCCTGCTCGTGCTCCACGCGCTGGGCAAACTGCCGAAACTGTGGTCGACCCGGCCGGGACGCGGCCGCAGCTTCCGGCCGCGCGCCAGCGTGCATGCGCGCTACGAGGCCGCGCGACGCCGTCAGCAACGTCTCTACGAGCTGCTGTTTCCGCCGCTCGGCCAGTCCGAGCAGGCCTCTCCTATCGCCGCGGCGGGATCAGGTTCCAGAACGAAGCGTCTTCGAAGCCCAGCCGCCAAACGCTGATCCCCTTCAATGCGTACTCGTACATCAGCGCCAGCTTGAGCCGGAGCGTGTCCGGGCTCTGGATCCAGAGCTCGTGGTGCACGCCCCAGGCGCTGTAGCTGAAGTGCATCTCTTCCTCGATCGGGTCGAATGCCGGCGTCGCCCCATGCGCCTGGGCGAGGATCATCGCGTCGGCATATGAGCTCGAGGTCAATCGCCCGACGCCGGTCCAATCGTGGTAGTAGGTCGGTAGCCCAAGCGTCGCCTTCTCCGGTGGGACACCCTGTAGGGAGAACTCGAGCGCCTGACGGATCCAGGGCGTGCCCGAAACCGCCCCGGGCGGCGTGACCCCGTTGTGCTCGTCGTAGGTCATGAAGGATAAGAAGTCCGCGGACTTCGCGAGCGCCGCGAAATCGTAGGCGCCGGACCACTGGTGGAAATAGTCGAGGAGCGTTCCGCTGGCGCTCGCGTCGCCCGGCAGCCGCGGAATGACCGCGATCGATAGGTTGAGGCCGGCCGGCCGAAAGGCGTCGGCGCAGTCCTGCACGAGTGCGGTCAAAAGGTCGCGGTCCGTCCAGGGAATCTGCTCGAAGTCCAGCTGGAAGCCGGCGTATCCATAGGTCTTCGCCTCGTTGACCAGGTTGGCCGCCAGGGCGGCGCGCCGACCCGGGTCGGCCAGGATCGCGTGGCCGACGTCGGGGTCGACATCTTTGTTGACTACCAGCGGAATGATCGCGACACCGGCGGCATGCGCCGCCTCAATAATGTCGCGTCGCGCGTAGCCCGTGATGCTCCCGTCGGCATTCGCGTCGTACCAGCCGGGGCTCAGTACGTCGATCTGCTGCGCGTGGGCGAAGAAGGCAGCGCGGCCATCATCGGTGTTCACGTAGTACATCTGGACCATCCGGCCGGGCAGCACGCGCGTCAAGGTCGATGGGACGGAGATTTCGCTGCTCTCGGCCGTGCGGCTCCAGGTCCCATCAGCCGCCTCGATACCCGCGTCAACTGAGACGACGGCGTGGTCACCCAACCCGAAGCCGGTGGAGACGAGGTCGACGGTCTGCGCATCGCGCCAGGTGATCGTGGGATGTCCCGTCATCCGTACGTGGCTCTGGGCCTGGATGCGGTCCGCCACCGCCCGCGAGAATCGGACGGTCGCCGCGATACTGGCGGGCGCGTCGGCCTTCAAGTGATAGAGGTGCATCGACAACTGGGCAGCCAATGGCGGGACGACCTGGAACCCCGCTCGCACATGCATCGCCCCCGCCGTCAGCTGGACGGTGTGCCGGCTGCCCAAGGCGAGCGGACCGGGAAGAGCGACGCGCAGCTCGGTCGCCGCCGGCGCGGCGGCGAATGCGACCGGCCGGCCGTCCATCGAGAGCTGCCAGTCACCCGGCCGCAGCGGGTGGCTCACCCTCACGACGAGGTGAGGCCGCGGCGATACCTCGGGCAGCGGCATCGACAGGATGGAGGCCCCGTCGAGCTCTATGGCATCCACGTTGACGACCGGCACCGGGTTTAGTTCGGTAGCGGCCAGGCCTCCGAGAAGCAGCATTCCGGTAGTGATGGCGCCCGCGCCCAGGTAGACGGGAAGGCGCATGCCGGTGGCGAGTATCGTCCCGCGTCGGCGCCCTCGCAAACGATCGTCATGGCATCAACTGAGGCTCAGCCATTAGTGCCTTAGACTGTCCTGGCGGTATCAGCTTTGCTCGTTTGTTGCCCGGGAATCGCGGGTAGGAAAATGCCGTGGACATGCTAGATATCCTTCGCCGGCAAGCGGGCCGGTTTCAGTGCCCCAAGTGCGGGGAGAGCCTGGTCGACTGCCAGCTCGAGATGGTGGCGCATCAGGACGACCAGTCCCTGGTGAAGGTCACCTGCGCGCACTGCCAGGACGTACGGGTGATCGCGGTCGCGATCGCGGCCGAGGCGGCGACCGCCCCGGTGATCGAGGTTCGGGACGAGCCGGTCGATGAGCTCGGCGCGCCGATCAGCACCGATGACGTGCTCGACGCCCGGCTGGCGCTCGCCGGCTTCGAGGGCGACCTCGCCAGCCTGCTTCGCTGACGGCGCTGTCACCAGGCGGTAACAATCCACGCTGGTAAGGCCAAGCCGACACCGCAACCACTGGACTTGACCCGGCCTCGACCTTAAGATTGGCCCCGTGAAGTGGGGGTGGCGCCGCGCGCTGGGGGCAAGCTTGCTGGCACTTGCGACATGGTCGGCCGCCGGGCTCTCCGCCGTCGCCGCGCCGTCGGTCCCCACCTTCAGCCAACGCTCACACCAGTGGTCACGCGACGCGCTCGGCAGCGACCCGGTGGACACGATCGGTTCGTCGGGTTGCGCCCTGAC
>DASZJR010000045.1:0-33085 GCA_035947855.1 Candidatus Dormiibacterota bacterium | reverse complement strand
CGACTCGCCCACTAACCCCAGGGTCTCGCCCTGCTTGACGTCCAGGTCGACGCCGTCGACCGCCTTGATGTGACCGATGGTGCGCTGCAGCAAGCCGCGGCGGACAGGAAAGTAGGTGCGCAACCCTCGCACCCGCAGCAGAGCCTCCCCGGCGGGAGACACGAGCACCGGACGGGGTGTGCTGTCGCCGGGTAGGACGAGTGGGGCGCCGGCTGTTTCCATGAGCGATCAGGCCTCGGCGGTCGACCCGCTGGCTCGTCCCGCATCGGACCGGGGCGCAGACGACTTGGCTGCGATCGGCTGGATCATGGTCGAGACCTTTCGCCGGCCCGACTCGACCAGCCAGCAGGCCACCTTCTGATCACCCAGCTCGAACAGCGGCGGTTGCGTGGCACACTTGTCGAAGCGATAGTCGCAGCGGGGGGCAAACCGGCAACCGGCCGGCCAGCGCAGCGGATTGGGTACCGTCCCACGAATGACGGCGAGCTTGGCGTCCTGGCTCATCCCCAGCCGGGGGATGGATTTCATCAGCCCCTCGGTGTAGGGCATCTGCGGCGACTCGAACAGCGTCTGGACGTTGGTCTGCTCGACGATCTGACCGGCGTACATGACGGCGACTTCCTTGCACATCTCGGCCACGACGCCCAGGTCGTGGGTGATCAGCAGAATCGAGGTCTTCAGGCGGGACTGCAGGTCCCGCATGAGGTCGAGGATCTGGGCCTGGATGGTGACGTCGAGCGCCGTCGTGGGTTCGTCCGCGATCAGCAGCTTGGGATCACAGGAGAGCGCCATGGCGATCATGACGCGTTGGCGCATGCCACCCGACATGTGGTGGGGGTAGTCTTTGACCCGGCGCTCGGGGGAGGGGATTCGCACCAGGTCGAGCATCTCGATGGCACGCTTCCAGGCGTCAGCGCGGGAGAGCTTCATGTGCAGCTGCACGGCTTCCGCGATCTGGTCGCCCACGGTATAGACCGGGTTGAGCGAGGTCATGGGCTCCTGGAAGATCATCGCGATGTCGGAACCGCGGATCTTCCGCATCTCGTCCATCTCCAGCTCGGTCAGGTCCTTGCCCTCGAAGATGACGCGTCCGCCCGCGATCTCGCCGGGGTAGTCGAGCAGGCGCATGATGCTCAGGGCCGTCACGCTCTTGCCGCAGCCCGACTCGCCGACCAGCCCCATCGTCGTGCCCTGTGGAATGGAAAACGAGATGCCGTCGACCGCTCGCACGATCCCATCCCGAGTACGGAAATGAGTTTCGAGATTGACCACGCGAAGCAGGTCAGCCACGGGCGCGCCCCTGTCCCCGGCGCGGAGCGGCTTCACGGCTGCGCAACGAAGCGGCTCCTTGGTCGGGCGAGTGCTGGCTTAAGGGGGAGGCGTCGATGAAAGCGGACACCCTGAGATCGATTCGAGTTTATCAGCCCCAGTGACAACCCGTCATCCGGGCGGCCTGGGGCCGGCTTCCGGCCGGGCGGGGTATGAGAGCCGGCCGAACCGTGTCGACGCGATAATCAACCGATGCTGAAGGGCAAGCTCTGGCGGCACCGGGACTTCCTCAAACTCTGGACCGGCGAAACGGTCAGCCAGTTCGGCAGCCAGGTGACGTTTCTGGCGGTTCCCACCGTGGCGATCTTGATCCTGCACGCCGGGCCATTCCAGGTTGGGGTACTGTCGGCACTCGAGTTCCTCGCCTTTCCCACCCTGGGCCTGGTCGCCGGCGTCTACGCCGATCGCCTTCGGCGCCGCCCGATCATGATCGCCTGCGACCTCGGCCGCATGCTGGCCATTGGGTCGATCCCGGTTGCCTACCTGCTCAACCTCTTGACCCTGGAACAGCTCTACGTCGTCGCGCTCGTCACCGGCGTTTGCACGGTCTTCTTCGACGTCTCCTACCAGTCTTACCTGCCGGTGCTGGTGGACCGCCCGAACTTGCTGGAGGGCAACACGAAGCTCGAGATCAGCCGCTCCACCGCGCAGGTCGCGGGGCCCGCCGTCGCGGGTTTCCTGATCCAGTGGATCGGGGGCGCGAAGGCGGTGGCCGTCGATGCGCTGTCGTTTCTCGTTTCCGCGCTGGCCCTGAGCTTGATCAAGACCCCCGAGCCCCAGCCGAAGCCGAGCACGGCGAGCGGTACCAGCGGCTTCATTCCCGAAATGAAGGAGGGGATCGAGGTGGTTTTCAAGAACCCGCTGTTGTGGCGGATCGCCGGTTGCACCGCGACATCGAACCTCGGCTCGAACATGGTTTTCGGCGCCGTCTTCCTGGTGTTTGCCTATCGCCAGCTGCACCTCTCCGCCGCCGCGGTCGGCATCATCTTCGCCGTCGGGAGCATCGGTGGCTTGGTGGGCGCGTTCCTGGCGGCCTGGGTCGCTCGCACGCTGGGCATCGGACCAACCCTGGGCGTGTCGATCATCGTAGGCGGACTCGCCCTGCTGGCGACCCCGGTCGCGCTGGTCGCCCCGCCGGTGCCGGTGCTCGGTGCACTCGTCTTTCTCGGATTCCTGTCCAGCCCGATCTACAACATCAGCCAGGTGAGCCTGCGACAGGCGATCACCCCGGACCGGGTCCAGGGGCGGATGAACGCCACGATGCGAACGATCGTCTGGGGCACGATCCCGATCGGGGCGTTCGTCGGCGGGATCCTGGGAACCTCGATCGGCCTCGTCCAGACGATTGTGCTGGGCGGCATCGTCTCGCTGTTGGCCGCGCTCTGGATTTTCCTTGGTCCCGTGATCCGGCTCAAGGAACAGCCGGCGCCGGTGACGGCATGACCACACGCCTGCTGATTCGGGACGCGTGCCTGGCCGACGGCCACTCGGCAACCCTGCAGGTCGGCGTCAGTCTCATGATCGAGAACGGCCGAATCGCGTCGGTGTCGCTGGGGGATTCGGATCCCGGCGATGCCGAGGTGCTCGATGGTGGCGGCGCCACGATCGTGCCGGCCCTCGTGGATGCCCACAGTCACCTGACGATGCCCGGGGGCAGCCACTGGATCGAGCGCGGCTCGGACCCGCCCGAGCGCCTCCGCGAGGTCGCGCGGCGGAACGCGGATCGCCTGGTGCAGGCCGGCATCCTCTGGGCCCGCGACGTCGGTTCGCCAGCTGGTCCCGACGGCCGCGCGGTCAGCCTGCAGGTTCGCCAGGAGCTGGCCGGGCAGGCTGGAGCGCCGTATATCCGGATCGCCGGGACCTGGATCGCGACCGACGGCTATCTGCCGATGACCGTGCCCGTCGAGGACGGCGACGGGCTGCGGGCGGCGGCGCTCGCGCAGCTCGACTCGGGAACCGACTTCGTCAAGATCATGCTCGATCCGCCGGATCGCTCCGACCGCTGTCCATTCACGGTCGATGACGTTCGAAAGGCATGCGAAGCCGTGCACGGCCGAGGCCGGAAGATCACCGCGCACGCCACCATCCTCGATGCCGCGCGTGTCGGCGCCGAGGCCGGCGTGGATTCGATCGAGCACGGCATGGAGCTCGATGATGTGATCGCGGCCACCATGCGGGCGAACAACGTCGCGCTCGTCTCCACGCTCTCGGTGCTGGCAAGCTGGGCCACCTTCGAGCGGACCACCCGGATCGAGCGGTTCACCAGTGACGAGGGCAAGCGACGGCTGGCGGCAAGGCGCGAAGGGGCGTTTGCGGCCATCAGGGCCGCGCACCGGGCCGGGGTCCGCATCGCGGCCGGCTCGGATTTCGGCGGCGGCTCCGTGCGCGCGGGCCACCTCGCCTGGGAGGTCGAGCAGCTGGTCGAGGCGGGACTCGCGCCGCATGAGGCGTTGGCCGCCGTGACCTGGCGGGGTGGCGAGCTGCTGGATGTCGACCATGCGGGCCGGCTCCGGCCCGGTGATCCCGCCGACCTCGTCCTGGTGCACGGCGATCCTCTCAGCGATCCGCGCGCGCTCTGGCGGGTGTGGGCCGTCTTCAAGGGTGGCGAGCGGGTCGCGTAGGCGACCATCGATAATGAAAACTCTCTCGTCTCAACGGCGTTGTCCCCCTCAGGAGCGTGCGGGTTGCCCCAAATACGGCAGGACTTGATCACAGGGCGGTGGGTGGCGGTGGCGACCGAACGCGCCCGCCGCCCGGATTCGTTCACGCAGGCCACCAAGGAATCGGTCGCCGCCCGCGACGTTTGCCCCTTCTGTCCCGGGCACGAGTCGATGACGCCGCCGGAGGTCCTCGCCTATCGCGCTACGGGCTTGCCGGCCAACGGCGAGGGCTGGTCGGTTCGGGTGGTGCCAAATCTCTACGCCGCCTTCCGGCCCGAAGCGGACGGGCAGGAGCACCGAGAGGGTCGCTTCTGGCAGCGCGATGCCATTGGCGCCTGCGAGGTGCTGATCAGCAGTCCCGATCACCGCGCGCCTACCCCCATGCTGCCGCGGCGGCAGGTGGAGGAGATCGTCCAGTCGTACCTCGACCGCTACCAGGAACACGCACGTAACCCAGGGCTCGAGCACGCCTTGATCCTTTACAACCACGGCCGTCCGGCCGGCGCCTCGCTCGAGCATCCGCACTCGCAGCTTTACGCGACCGGGCTGCTGCCGCCGAGCGTCGACGTCGAACTGGACGGCGCACGCCGCTTCCATGAGGCGAACGCCGCCTGCGTCTTCTGCCGCACCCTCGATGATGAGCGACGCGCCGGAACGCGCCTGATCTTCGAGAACGAGGCCTTCGTCGTCTTTGCGCCCTACGCGGCGCGCACGCCCTTCGAGACCTGGATCATCCCGCGCCGGCACGCGGCGTCATTCGGCGAGCTCGACCCGATGGCGGAGAAGCCGGGGTTCGCGGAGGCGCTGCAGCTGACCCTCAAGTCCCTCCAGGAGGGCCTCAATGACCCGCCCTTCAACTACTTCATCCACAGTGCGCCCTTCAAGGCCGATGCCTCGGACGCCTATCACTGGCACCTCGAGCTAATCCCGAAACTCAGCACCGCGGCCGGCTTCGAGCTGGGCACCGGGATGTGGATCAACGTCGTCAAGCCCGAGGACTCGGCAGCCTTCTTGCGGGATCGCATCGGCAAGATGGTGGGGCAGCCGGCATGAAGGCGGTGGTGATGGCCGGTGGCGAGGGCTCGCGGCTCCGGCCGCTGACCAGCGGGATCCCCAAGCCGCTGGTGCCGGTGGTCGGCAAGCCGGTGATGGAGCACATCCTGCGGCTGTTGCGCACCCACGGCATCACCGACGTCGTGGTCACCTTGCAATATCTCGGCTCCGCGATCCGCGATTACTTCGGAGACGGCTCGGACTTCGGCGTCGACATCACCTATGTCGTGGAAGACAGCCCGTTGGGGACCGCCGGCAGCGTCAAGAATGCGCAGGAGTTTCTCGATGAGCCGTTCATCGTAATCAGCGGCGACGCGCTGACCGACATCGACCTGGGTGAGGTGATGCGGTACCACAAGGAAAAGGGCGCGGCGGCGACTATCGTGCTGACCGCGGTGGCGAACCCGCTGGAGTTCGGCGTGGTCATCACCAACCCGGACGGAACGATCAAGCGCTTCCTCGAGAAACCCTCCTGGGGTGAGGTCTTCTCAGACCAGGTCAATACCGGGATCTACGTGATCGAGCCCAAAGTCCTCGACCTGCTCCCGCCGGCGACAGTCGTCGACTGGAGTAGCGACGTCTTCCCCAAGATGCTGGCCAACGCCATGCCCCTCTACGGGTTCCTCGCGTCCCGCTACTGGTGCGACATCGGCAACATCCAGACGTACTACCAGGCGAACTGGGATGCGCTCGAGGGACGCGTCGATGTCGAGATTCCCGGCGAGCGCCGCTACGGCAACGTCTGGATCGGTGAGAACGTCGAAATTGGCTACGACGTCAAGATCAACGGCCCGGCCTACATCGGCAACGACTGCAAGCTCAAGGCAGGTGTCTTCATCAATGGACCGGTCTGCGTCGGGAACTTCTCGGTGATCGACGAGAACACCAAAATCAGCAACTCCATCATCTGGACCTATTCCTATATCGGTGAAAACTCGCGGCTGCGCCAGGCGATTGTCTGCCGCCACGTCACCATCAAGAACAGCTGCCTCCTCGAGGAAGGAGCCGTGATCGGTGACGACGTCGTCGTCGGCGAGGGGTCCACGATCGATGCGGGGGTCAAGATCTGGCCCGACAAGGAGATCGAGCCGGGCTCGACGGTACACGAGAGCATCATCTGGGCCGGTCACTACAAGCGCGGGCTCTTCAGCTCTTACGGGCTGGTCGGACTGGTCAACATCGAGCTCACCCCGGAGTACTGTGCGCGCCTGGGCGCGTCCTTCGCCGCCCTCTTTCCCAAGGGCGCCGCGATCGCCGCCGCCCGTGACGGCCAGCGTCCCTCACGCATGATCAAGCGCGCCATGGTCGCCGGGATGATATCGTCGGGCGCCTCGATCATCGACCTGAGCGAGCTGCCCATCCCGGTGATCCAGTACTATGCGCGCGACCATCGGATCGCCGGAGCCGTCCATATCCAGATGTCGCCGCTCGACAGCCGGTCGGCCGACATCCGGATGTTCGACGCCAACGGCGTGGTGCTCGACAAGAAGGCGGAGCGCAAGCTGGAGAACGTGTTCTTCCGGGAGGATATCCGGCGAGTGCATTTCTACGAGATGGGCGACATCACCTACCCGCAGGACGCCATCGATTCGTACATCGACGGCTTGATCGGATTGATCGATGTCGAGGCAGTGCGGCAGGGGCACTTCAAAGTGCTGGTCGACTTCGACCACGGGAGTGCGTCGTTGGTGCTGCCCCGCCTGTTCAAGGAGTTGAACATCGAAGCGATCCCGCTCAACGCCGGGTTCGATGAGACCTATCAGTCCAAGACCAACGAAGCCTTCGACGAGGCGCGCCGGCAGTCGGCCCTGATCACCCGGACGCTCGGCTGCAATCTTGGCGCCTACATCGACTACGGGTCGGAGCGCATCTTCCTCATCGATGAGCAGGGCGGCTTGCTCGACCATCACGAGGCGCTGGGAGTGCTCGCCATGCTGGCGCTGAAATCCAAGCCGGGCGTTCTCGTGGCCCCGGCGACCGTGCCCCAGACGATTGCCGCCCTGGTGCGTCAGCTGGCCGGTTCGCACTTTGTCCCGGGCAAGGGTGAGCCCTCGGCGCTCCTGCGGGCGGCGCAACAGCACCAGGCGCGGCTCGCCTCCGACGCGAATGGCGGGTACGCCTTCCCCGACCATCTGTTGGGATTCGACGCGATCTTCACGCTCGTCAAGCTGCTGGAGCTGCTGGCCGCGGATCGGCGGCCGGTGTCGGCGATCCGTCAGGAGATCCCCCATGCCGCCTACGAGCATCGCCTCGAAACGGTGCCCTGGGACGCCAAGGGCCGGGTGATGCGGACCATGGTGGAACTCCACCGGGACGAGCCGGTCGACCTGGCCGATGGCATTAAGGTCTTCGTCGACGGCGGATGGGTGTTGGTACTGCCGGATCCCGACATGCCCCGCTACCACATCATCGTCAGCATGGAGGATTCCGAGAAGGCGAGGGCGCTGGCCGACCGATACAGCGCATTGGTAAAGACCGCCGTCGGGGGCGGTGACGTAGGCAGTCCGGCGGCGGCTCGCTAGGCAACGGTGCCGGCTCCTCCGACGGTCCGTCGCCAGTCCGCGCGGCGCGAACGGCGGTTCGTCCGGACGGCGGGGTTTTTCCGAGCGCTGCTCCCGCGGGTCGAGGCGGCGCTCCCGGTCCAGATGCGGGGGGTTCGCCATCGTGCCCGCTCCAGCCAGGCCCAGTGGTTTTTCGATGACCCACGACTGCACTTCGAAGCCTGGTGGCACGCGAACAACGGCCGGCTCGAGTTGGGGCTTCACCTGGAAGCCGAGCCGGCGATCAACGACCGGATCGCAAACGGTCTGGCGGGGCAGTTACTGATGATCAAGGCCCGGCTGGGCCAGCAGCTCGACCTGGAGCCCTGGGACCGCGGCTGGGTGCGGCTGTACGAGACATATGCGATCGAGGTCTTCGACGCCGCCCAGATCAAGCGGACCGCTTCGCGGATGGCGGAACTGATTTCGGTCATCTGGCCGATGTGCCAGGAGCTGCGGAAGGGCGATGCTAAAATCCGGCTTGCCGAGCGGGAGTAGCTCAGTTGGTAGAGCGCGACCTTCCCAAGGTCGATGTCGCGAGTTCGAGTCTCGTCTCCCGCTGATTGTCTTCAACCGAAGGTAGGGGGTCGAAAGGATGCCAACGCAAATCGAAGCCGCCAAAAGCATCGAGATGAAGCTCGAGGTCGTACCCATCCCCGTCTCCGACATCGAGAACGCCAAAACCTTCTACACGGAGAAGGTCGGCTTCCATCTGGACCATGATGTTCGCCCGACAGAGGGCATGCGTGTCGTGCAGATGACTCCCCCCGGCTCCGCATGTTCGGTTGTGATCGGCGAAGGGCTGCCGCTCGGCAAACCCGGTTCGGTCAAAGGCGTCCAGCTGGTTGTCCAGGACATCGATGCTGCGCGCGAGGCGCTCGCCGGGCGCGGCGTCCCAGTTAGCGCGGTGCAACAGCTGGGACCCGAAGGGTCTCCGGGTTCCCGCTACGTCTTCTTTGAGGACCCTGACGGCAACATGTGGGCGGTGCAGGAGTTCAGGCGGTCCTGATAATTGCGGTGAACCAACGCGACCTCGAGCTGAGCGACGGTCGCCGGCTCCACATTTACGACACCGGCACGGATATCGCTGGCGCAGGCCTTGCCATTTTCTGGCACCATGGCACGCCAAACCTTGGTGAGCCGCCCGAGCCGCTGCTGCCTGCCGCCGCCGAGCGCGGCATCCGCTGGGTGTCCTATGACCGGCCCGGATACGGCGGGTCAACCGCTCACCAAGGCCGCGATGTCGCCTCGGTGGCCGCCGACATTTCCGCTATCGCCGATGCCTTGGACATCGGGCGATTCGCGGTGATGGGGCATTCCGGTGGCGCGGCGCACGCACTGGCATGCGGCGCGCTCCTGTCGGGCCGCGTCATCGCCGCGGTGTCCGTCTCCGGACTGGCGCCCTTCGGTGCGCAGGGACTGGATTGGTTCGCCGGCATGGCGCCCGCCGGTGCCGCGGAGCTGCACGCGGCCGCAGCGGGACGCGCCGCGCTGATGGCTTACCTGACGTCCAGCGAGTTCGACCCGGAACTCTTCACCCCGGCGGATCACGCCGCTCTGAGGGGTGCCTGGCACTGGCTGGGCGTCATCAGCGGGCGCGCCCTCGAGGGCGGCCTGGGCGGCATGGTAGACGACGACCTGGCGTACGTCGCCCCTTGGGGCTTTGACCCCGCGCAAGTTAGCGTTCCCGTGCTGATCGTGCAGGGGGGTCAGGATCGGGTCGCGCCGAGGTCGCACGGCAAATGGCTCGCGGGTCGCGTTCCCTCGGCGGACCTCTGGCTGCGCCCGGAGGAGGGACACATCTCCGTCCTCGGCGCCGGGGAAGCGGCTTTGGACTGGCTTCTGGAGCGAGCCAAGCCAATAGCCGCCAGTAGGCTCTGAGAGGCTACCCGTCCCTTAATCTGCCCTCCCTATACTTGTCGCGTGGGGGATGCACCGCTCCAGTCCGTAGCGTCCTCGGCTGCCCAGGCCCTTCCGACATCACTGTCCGGGCAGATTTCGCCTGCTTCGCCACTCACAGTTCAAGAAACCGGCATCCTTGAGGAGTCGCCAGTCCCGGCGGTCTCGACCCAGCCGCCCGCCCAATCGCATTACATCAACCGCGAGCTGTCCCAGCTCGACTTCGACGAGCGGGTGCTCGCCATCGCCGAGGACGAGTCGCTGCCCCTGCTCGAGCGGGTGCGCTTCCTCGCGATCCTCGGTGAGAATGTCGACCAGTTCTTCCAGGTCCGGGTCGCCGGCCTCAAGGAGCAGGTGCACGCCGCTCTGCCGCAGACCTCTCCCGACGGGATGACCACGGGCGAGCAGCTGCGCGCGATCCACCAGCGGGCAAGCAGCCTGCTGGAGCGCAGCACCAATCTTTTCACCCATCGGGTGGCCCCTGCGCTCGACGAGCACGGCGTCTCCATCGCCACGGTGGCGGAGCTCGAGGAGGCCGATCGCGATTTCCTCGCCGCCGAATTTCGCGCCCGCATCTTCCCCGTGCTGACGCCGCTCGCAGTCGATCCGGCGCACCCTTTCCCCTATATCTCGCACCTCTCGCTCAACCTGGCGGTGATGGTCCGCGACCCGGTGCGTCACCAGATGCGCTTCGCCCGCGTCAAGGTCCCACCGCTGCTGCCCCGCTTCATTCCGTTGCCCGATGGCGCGCGTTTTGTCCCACTCGAGCAGGTGATTGCCGCGCACCTGGACGTGCTCTTCCCGGGAATGGAGATCGTGAGCCAGCATCCGTTCCGCGTCACGCGCGACGCGGACCTCGACCTCGTCGACGAAGAAGCCGCCGACCTGCTGGCAGCCATCCAGAGCGAGTTACGCCGTCAGCAGCGCCGCGCGCAGGTGGTACGACTCGAGGTCGACGCGGCGATGTCCGGCGAAGTCCTCGATCTGCTCGTCCGCGAGCTCGAGCTAGAGCCGACCGATGTCTACCGCGTCGACGGCCTGCTCGACCTGAGCAGCCTTTGGGCGATTTACGCGCTGGACCGTCCGGGCCTTAAGGACGAGCCGTGGACACCGGTCACGCAGCGGCGTCTGCAGGGCCAGGGCGTCGAGCAGGCTGACATCTTCGAGGCCCTCAAGGGCGGCGACATCCTTGTCCATCACCCTTACGACTCGTTTGCGACCTCGGCCGAGGCCTTCATCGACCAGGCGGCCAAGGATCCGGACGTCCTGGCGATCAAGCAAACGCTCTACCGGACCTCGGGTCCTGTGAGCCCCATCGTCCGCGCGCTGATCCGAGCGGCCGAGAGCGGCAAGCAAGTCGTTGCGCTGGTGGAGCTCAAGGCGCGCGGCGACGAACAGGCGAACATCGCCTGGGCCCAGGCGCTGGAGCAGGTTGGCGTGCACGTCGTGTACGGCGTTGTCGGGCTCAAGACCCACGCCAAAGTCGCGTTGGTCGTCCGCCGTGAGGCAGACCAGATCCGGCGTTACGTGCACGTTGGCACCGGCAACTACAACCCCAAGACCGCGCAGATCTACGAAGACGTGGGCCTGTTGTCCGCGGATCCCGAGCTGGGGGCCGATGTCTCGGAGCTCTTCAACTTTCTGACCGGCTACAGCCGGCAGCGACGCTTTGGACGCCTCTTGGTCGCACCGGTTGGATTGCGCTCCAACATCATTCGTCTGATTCGTCGTGAAGGGGCGCGGCCCGGCGGCGGCCGCATCGTTCTCAAGGTCAACAGCCTGGTTGATCCGGAGATCGTGGAAGCGCTCTATGCCGCATCACAGTCCGGCACCGAGATCGACCTGATCGTCCGCGGTCTCTGCAGCCTTCGACCCAGCGTGCCCGGCCTTTCCGACCGCATCCGCGTCCGCTCGCTGGTCGGGCGATTCCTCGAGCACTCGCGGATCTTTCGATTCGGTCCCGACGGGGACGCGGCCGAGTTCTACCTCGGTTCGTCGGACCTGATGCCGCGCAACCTCGATCGGCGGGTGGAGGCGATGGTGCCCGTCCTCGACCCGGCGTTGCAGCAGCGGCTCGCCCAGATCCTCGATGTCGAGCTCGAGGATGACGTGCTCACCTGGACACTTCACGCCGACGGTTCCTGGTCGAAGCACCCGACCGACAGAGGCGTCAACGCCCAGCAGGTCTTCGAGCAGCTCGCCGAAGCACGGGCGGCGTCGACCAACGGCAACGGATCCGCGCCGGATGCTTGAGCGCGAGGTCAAGCTCGCCGTCCCGCCGGCCTTTGCACTTCCGGACCTCGAGGACCTCGCCGCCGCTGTAGAGACAAGTCCGATCGATGAGCGACGCCTGGAGACCGTCTACTACGACACGCCGGACCTCCGGTTGGCCCGCTGGGGCGCAAATCTGCGGATCCGGCAGGGCGAGGGCTGGACGCTGAAGCTGCCCTCGACGAGTGCGGGACCTGCCCTTACCCGCCGCGAGCTCGAGTTCCCCGGCGATTCCAGCCAGCCGCCCGACGCCGCCGTCGCGCTCGTCATCGCCTACGTCCGGCGCGCCACCCTCGTGCCCGTGGCCAGCCTCTCGACCCTGCGGCGGCGGGTGCAGCTCAAGAATCGCGAGGGGACGTTGCTGGCCGAGGTGGTCGACGACGACGTCTCGGTGATCCAGGGCCTACGCGTGCAGAGCCGCTTCCGCGAGGTGGAAGTCGAGCTGAAGGACCAGTCGGCCGAGCGGCTGCTCGACCCGATCCTGGCCCGCCTGCGTGGCGCCGGCGCGGCCGACGAAGACCAGGCCTCCAAGCTGGTGCGGGCGCTGGGGGCGCGCGCCACCGCCGTTCCGGAAGTGGACCCGCTGGCGCTGACATCGGCGTCGACTGCCGGCGAGCTGGTGCGCCACAGCATCGCGGTATCGGTCGCGAGCCTGATGCGCCACGACCCGGGCGTGCGCCTGGGAGATGACCTGGAGGACGTGCACCGCGCCCGTGTCGCCACCCGACGGTTGCGCTCGCAGCTGCGGACTTTTCGCACCCTGCTCGACACCGAATGGGCCAACGCGCTGCGCGAAGACCTTCGCTGGCTTGGCGGTGGCCTTGGCAGCGTGCGCGACCGGCAGGTCATGGCGCAGCGGGTTCGCACCCGAACCGTCTCGCTCGCCGAGGACGACGCCCCAACGGTTGCCGACCTCGCGGCCGAGCTCCAGGCGGAGAGCGAGGAGGCACGCGCCCGGTTGGTGCTCGACATGCGGGCGGATCGCTATATCGACTTGATCGAGCGGCTGGTCGAGGCCTCCCGTGCGCCGGCCCTGACCCCAGAAGCGCAGCAACGCGCCGCGGTTGTGATCCCGGCGTTGGCCGGGCGCGACTGGAAGCAGCTGCGCAAGGGCATCGCCGGACTTCCCGATCAACCCGATGATCTGGCATTGCATCGCATTCGGATCCTGGCGAAGCGCGTGCGCTATGCGGCGGAGGCTGCTGAGCCGATCGCCGGAAAGGTCGCCGCGCGGAGCGCCGAAGCCGCGGCCGCGCTGCAGGACGTCCTGGGCGACCACCAGGACAGCGTGACCGCGCAGCAATGGTTGCGCGAGGCAGGCAAGGGCCCACGGGCCTTTGTGGCGGGTGAGCTCACGGCGCTGGAGCGCGAGACAGCGGCACACGACCGAGCCGCGTGGCACAATGTCTGGAAAAAACTTGACCGCAAGCGGCTCAGAAGGTGGATGATATAGCCAGAGCCGCGTCGACCAAGCCATCGTCGCAGCAACACATTGCACAAGGGGTGTCCATGGCGGCAAAGATCCTGAGCGTCGATGAGGCCAAGCTGGTCCGGGCCGCGGGAGGCGTGATTCGCCGGAATGGGTCGCGGGGCGCGATGCGGGTCGCCATCGTGCATCGTCCCGGTTACGACGACTGGTCGTTCCCCAAGGGGAAGGTGGACCGCGGCGAAACCCTGGAGGAGACCGCGCTCCGCGAAGTCGAGGAAGAAACCGGTCTCCGTTGCAAGCTGGTCGCGCCGCTCGGCTGCACCGCCTACGCCGACCATAAGGGTCGGGACAAAGTCGCGTGCTACTGGTTGATGGACGTGGTCGGCGGCCGCTTCCGCGCCGGAACCGAGGTCGATGAAGTTCGCTGGGTCACGGTGGACGAGGCCGTCGACCTGCTGAGCTATCGTCGCGACCGCGCCCTGTTACGCGCCTTCGACCTCGAAGCGACCGCCTAGCGCGAACCCATGGGCGCCGCATACGTGGTTCGCCACGCGAAGGCGGGCGACCGTGGGGAATGGACCGGCGACGACCGGATGCGGCCCCTGACCAAGTCGGGCCAGCGCCAAGCGGAAGGCCTCGCCAACCTGCTCGACCGCGAGCCGATCGACAGGATCCTTTCCAGTGGCTACCTTCGATGCGTGCAAACGGTCGAGCCTCTAGGCGGCAGGCGCCAGCTGCCGGTTGAGCCCGTCAAGGAGTTGGAAGAGGGGGCAGGCGGCGAGAGCGTGGTACGCCTGGTGCAGAAGTTCCGCGGGCGCAACATCGTGCTCTGCACCCACGGCGACGTCATGGAAGAACTCCTCGAGGGCCTCATCGCTCGGGGGCTTCTTCAGCGAGCTCGCGCGACCATGGAGAAGGGCTCGACCTGGGTGCTCGACGAGAAGGACGGCACGATCACCGGCGCGAAATACCTCCCGCCGCCCGCTTAGCCGAACTTTCCGCTCACGTAGTCCGCGGTGCGCGCGTCCGCGGGGTCTGAGAAGAGTTCCGCCGTGGGGGCGTATTCGACCAGCTCCCCGTAGCGATGGAACGGTTCGATCAGCATGAAGGCGGTGAAGTCCGCCAACCGCCTGGCCTGCTGCATATTGTGGGTCACGATCACGATGGTGTAGCGCTGCGCCAGATCCTTGATGAGCTCCTCGACGCGCAGCGTCGAGATGGGATCGAGGGCCGAGCACGGTTCGTCCATCAGGATCACCTCCGGCGTAATCGCGATACAGCGCGCTATGCAGAGGCGCTGCTGCTGGCCGCCGGATAGTAAATGCGCCGACCGGTGCAATCGATGGGCGACATCGTCCCAGAGTCCGGTGAACCGAAGACTCTCTTCGACGGCCGACTGAACCTCCGGCTGGCTCCAACCCATGAGCTTCGGCCCATAGGCGACGTTGTCGTAGATCGACATCGGGAACGGATTCGCCCGCTGGAACACCATGCCGACGCGGCGCCGAAGCTCCTGCAGGTGGGTCGTGGTCGTGATCTCCTCGTCGCCGATCTTCACGGAGCCTTTCACCCGGGTGCCGGGCGTGAGATCGTACATCCGGTTGAAGATCTGCAGCAGGGTGCTCTTTCCGCAGCCCGAGGGGCCGATCATCGCGGTGATCTTGTTTTCGGCGATCGTCAGGCTGACATCATTCAGCGCGCGGAAGCGGCCATAAAAGAACGAGACCCCGGCGGCCCGGATCTTGACCCGCTGGCCATTCAGGGCGCGCACACCCGCCGGTCGTTGCGCCTCCACCGCCAACGGGCATGCGATATCCACCGCCTTCCTCGAGGCGTCATGATGGGCGCCGATCGTTAACCCCCGGTTATCGCCCGATTAAAGAAGCGCCGAAGCTTCGGGCTGGATTTCTTAATGTGAGGCAACCCGTCCCTTTACGCGGCGCGTCTAGTCTTGGCACTCGACGAAGTCACTGGTTTCCCTTTCCGGGCCGCTCCCAGGCTCTCCCCCTGAAGGAGCGGCTCTTACTTTTGATGGCGCCCGCCGTGCATCTGCTAGATTCCCGCTCGGAATGGTCGGGGAAGTGGACCAGGCAGCGGCAATCCTCGACCGCCTCGCCGAGGGGACGGTCCTGGTCGATAGTGATCGAAAGGTCCGCTGGCTGAACGTTGCCGCCCGCCGGATGTTGCCCATGATCGAGCAACCGATCGGACGTCCTCTCCTGGAGGTGATCCGCGATCACCGCCTCGACGCGCTGGCCGATCGTGCCCGCAGCTCCGGAGAGGAACTGACGATCGAGATCGAGCTACCCGTGTCATCTCGAAGCCTGCAGGTACGTGCGATTCCGCTCGCCCACGACCAGGTGGCACTGTTGATGCTGGACATGACCCGCCTGCGCTACCTGGAAACCGTCCGGCAGCAGTTCGTGGCCAACCTCTCGCACGAGATCCGCACACCCCTAGCGGGGCTCGATCTCGCGGCGCAGACGCTGTCCGGTCAATTGCCGGCGCAAGGCGATGCGCGCGTGTTCATCGATCGGGTCACCCAGGAATCCCATCGGCTGCAGGCGATCCTGCTGAACCTGACCCAACTGGCGGCGCTGGACGCCGAGGGGATCGAGGTGGAGCGGGCGCCGTTTGGTGCTGGCGAAGTCGTCACCGAGCTCGTGGAACGCTACCAGCCACGGGCGTCGGCGGCCGGTCTTGCGCTGCGGGCCGAGCCGGGAGAGGCCGGCCTCCAGGTTCTGGGCGACCGGGGCAAGACCGACCAGGCCCTGCAGAACATCGTGGACAATGCGCTGAAGTTCACGCGTTCCGGTGAGGTGGTCGTAACCGCCAGCGCCCGTCACGCCGAGGTCGAGATCGCGGTCCGGGACACCGGTTCCGGCATTCCACCCAGGGATCTCCCGCGGATCTTCGAGCGCTTCTACAAGGTGGACCGGGCTCGCGGCGGTCAACCCGGCAGCGGCCTCGGCCTGTCGATCGCCCGCCATTTGATCGAGCTCCAGGGCGGCACCATTGCGGCCGAAAGCACCCCGGGGGAGGGAACGGTCGTTCGGGTGCGGCTCCCGCGACTGCCGTTAACCTCCCCTTAACCCGGCGGGCACCGGCCGATTACGCCCCGTGGCTACGATGAGAACGGATCCGATTGGCACAAATTCATCGTTCTTCGGAAGGAGGAAACATCGCCAGCATGAAACGCGTTCTCATCGCCCTCTCGTTGGGCGTTTCGCTCCTGCTCGCCGCGTGCGGCGGCAGCTCGGGCGCGACGAATCCGTCAACAGGCGCCCCCGCGGTTGTCGTTCCCACGCCCCCGGCCGCGCAACTCACCGGCGCCGGTGCCACGTTCCCGCAGCCCTTCTATGATGCCGCTCGCTTTGCCTACAACAAGAAGTTCAGCCAGGTCACTGTCAACTACCAGGGGGTCGGGTCGGGTGGCGGCATCAACCAGCTGACGAAAAAGATCGTGGACTTCGGCGCCAGCGACGTCCCGCTGAAGGCGTCGGAGGCGGCGGCCATGGGCGGCAGCGACAAAGTCGTGCAGATCGCCAGTACCCTCGGCACCGTCTCGATGGCCTACAACCTGGATGGTGTCGCGGACGGCGCGCTGAAGCTGACGCCCGACACCATTGCCGGCATCTTCCTCGGCAAGATCACCAAATGGAATGACTCGGCGCTGGCGGCCGACAACAGCGGCGTCAATCTGCCGAACCAGGACATCCGCGTCGTCCACCGCTCGGACGGCAGCGGCACCACCTACATCTTCACCGACTACCTCTCCAATGTCAGCCCCGACTGGAAGGCCAAGACCGGTGGACCCGGGAAATCCATCAGCTGGCCCGTCGGCGACGGCGCCCAGGGGAATGCCGGCGTCGCCACCAGAGTCACCCAGACGCCCGGTGCCATCGGCTACGTCGAGCTCGCCTACGTCCTGCAGACCAAGATGAAGCAGGCCGCTCTGAAGAACCACGACGGCACCTTCGTCATCCCGAGCGCGGCCGGCGCGACCGCCGCTGCCAACGCGTTCGCCGGCACAACGCCGAGCAACTTTTCCATCGTCAACGCGGCCGGCAAGGACAGTGCCCCGATCAGCGGCTACAGCTGGATCATCGTGTACAAGGACCAGGCCGAGAAGACCAAGGGCACCGCCCTGGTGGATTACCTCTACTGGCTGACGACCGCCGACGGGCAGCAGTACGCGGTCAATCTCCACTACGCCGCGCTGCCCAGCAGTATGGCGTCGTACGATCTCACCACGCTGAAAGGCGTTACCTTCGGAGGGAGCGCCCTCCTCAGCGTTTCGTAGATTACGAGCGAATGAGCAAGGGGACCGCCGAGCGGGTAGCCCCGCCGCCGCTGGTCGCCGCGGGCCGCCAGCGGCGGCTCATTGCCGGCGACCGCGTCTTCGAGGTGATTGCCTACGGCGCGGCGGCCCTCATCCTGCTGATCGCCATCGTCTTCGTCATTGCCCTCTTCATCCCCGCGCTCCCGGCCATCACCGAATTCGGGCTCGGCTTCTTCATCAGCCGAACCTGGGATCCGGTGCGAACCCAGTTCGGCGCCCTGCCCGCGATCTATGGCACCCTGGTCACCTCGGCGATCGCGCTGGTGATTGCGTTCCCGATCGGATTGGGGGCTGCCCTCTTCCTCGCCGAGGACTCCCGTCTGCGTTTCCTGCGGGGCCCGCTCTCCTTCGCCATCGAGCTGCTGGCGGGGATTCCCAGCGTCGTCGTCGGGTTGTGGGCCTTCTTCGTTCTGACGCCGTTGATGCGCGACAGCGTCGATCCATTCCTCAACCACACGCTGGGATTCCTGCCGCTGTTCCAGGGTAGCGCCAGCGGCTACGGGTTCCTCACCGCCGGGGTGGTGCTGGCCATCATGGTGCTCCCCATCATGATCGCGCTCTCGCGCGACGTCATCCGGGCCGTCCCGCGGGCGCTCCGGGAGGCCAGCCTGGCTCTGGGCGCGACCAACGCCGAAACGATCTGGTCGGTCATCCTGCCCTACGCGCGCGTGGGGATCACCGGCGCCGTTCTGCTCTCCCTGGGGCGTGCGTTGGGAGAAACGATCGCGGTCACCATGGTGATCGGCAATCGACCGCAGATCACGGGATCCCTGTTCGCGTCGGGCTACACGCTGCCCAGTGTGATTGCCAACGAATTCACCGAAGCGGTTGGCAATGTCTACCTCGGTGCGCTCTTTTATCTGGGCGTTGTCCTGGTCCTGATCACGATTGCGGTGAACGTTCTGGCCCGCTTGTTGGTCTGGCGCTTCACCTCGGAGGCCACGGCCGCATGAGTCACCCGCTGGTCCGTGCCATGGTGGATCGGGTTGTCGGTGGGCTCATTGTGCTGTGCGTGAGCGTGGCGGCCATCCCGGTCCTGGTCCTGTTGCTGTTCGTCCTGATCAACGGCCTACCCGGGATGCTCAGCCCCGGCTTCTTCACCGATCCGCCCTACCCGCAGGGCGTTCCCGGCGGCGGGGTGCTCAACGCGATCATCGGAACACTCGAGATCGTCGGCATCGGCTCGCTGCTCGCGGTTCCCCTCGGCGCCTTGATCGGCATCTTCCTCTCCGAATACGGGCGCAACCAGATCGGGGACACCGTCCGTTTCATCAGCGACGTCTTCACCGGCCTGCCGTCGATTGCCTTCGGTATCTTCGGCTACACCGTCGTGGTGCTCACGACCCATCACTTTTCGGCGCTCTCGGCCTCGATTGCGCTGGCGGTGCTCATGTTGCCCGTGATCCTGCGGGCCACCGAAACCGCGCTCGTGCTCGTCCCCAACTCCCTGCGAGAGGCCGGCCTCGCGCTTGGGGCACCACGCTGGCGGGTGACGCTGGAAATCGTCGTTCCCGCGGCCCTGGGTGGCATCGTCACCGGGGCGCTGTTGGCGATGGCGCGGGCCGCCGGAGAGACGGCGCCGCTCCTCTTCACGGCGTTCGGTAACGACATCATCCAGACGAACCCCCTGCAACCCATGGGCGCGCTGTCGCTCACCATCTTCCGGAATGCGCTCGTCCCCTACCCCAACCTGCAGCAGCAAGCCTGGGCCGCCGCGCTGCTCCTTGTCGCACTCGTCGCCGCCACCAACATCGCGGCGCGGATCTACGTGCGGCGGATTCAGCGCTAAGGCCCGCCAGTGGGAGAATGATCGCAACCACCACGATGCAAACTGAGATCGCGCCGCCTGCCGTGCGGGATACGGACGCCGAGATCAAGCTCGACGCCCGCCACGTCAACTTCTGGTATGGCGATTTCCAGGCGCTCCACGACGCCTCGCTGGCGGTCCAGGCGCGCAAGATCACGGCGCTGATCGGCCCGTCCGGCTGCGGCAAGACGACGTTCCTGCGCGTTTTCAACAGGATGCATGACCTCGTCCCCGGTACCCGAGCCAGCGGCGAGGTGCTGCTCGACGGCCACAACGTGCTCTCGCCGGATACCGATGTCATCAACCTGCGTCGCCAGGTGGGCATGCTCTTTCAGCGGGCGAACCCCTTCCCCAAGTCGATCTATGACAACGTCGCCTACGGCCCCCACATCCTCGGCTGGTCGAAAGAGCAGACCAGCCAGATCGTCGAGGAGAGCCTGAAGGACACGGGTTTGTGGGACGAGGTCAAGGACCGGCTGCGCCGCTCGGCCCTCAACCTCTCGGGCGGCCAGCAGCAGCGGCTTTGCCTGGCGCGCGCGCTGGCGGTCAGGCCCGAGGTGATCCTGATGGATGAGCCGGCGTCGGCGCTCGATCCGATCGCCACACTTCGTATCGAAGAACTCATGCAAGAACTCAAGAAGCGGTATACGATCGTGATCGTGACGCACAACATGCAGCAGGCCTCTCGCGTGTCCGACTTCACGGCGTTCATGCTGATGAACCCGAAACGGGCGGGAGAGGTGATCGAGTTCGGCCCGACTGACGATATCTTCAACCGCCCTAAGGACGGCCGCACCGAGGATTACATTACCGGCCGGTTCGGGTAAGAACCAGCATCGTGGCCACTACCCGGACCCTTTTCGATCACGAGCTTGCCGAGCTGAAATCGGGCGTCGTCCGCATGGGCAGCATGGTCGAGCAGGCGATCGCCGAGTCGATGCGCGCCCTGGTCGATCGCAACAACGCGCTCGCCCGGGAAGTGATCGCCCGCGACCAGGAGGTCAACGAGCTCCATCGGCAACTGCGGGAGCGGGCCTTCATGATCATGGCCACCCAGCAGCCGGTGGCCCGCGACCTGCGCCTGATCGTCAGCTTTCAGCACATGGTGTTGGAGCTGGAGCGGATGGGCGACCATGCCGTCGGCATTGCGCGGGCGGCGCTCCGCCTCAACGACCTGCCCCAGCTCAAGCCCTACATCGACCTGCCGAAGATGGCCGAGCTCACCGAATCACAGGTGCATGACATCCTGGGCGCCGTCATCGAGGCCGACCAGGATCGGGCGCGCGCCATCGCCGAGCGCGACGACGAGGTCGACGCGCTCTATCACAAGATCTGGGACGAGTTGGTCAGCTTCATGGTCCAGGATCCGGCCAACGTGCAGCGCGCGGCCATCTTGCTCTTCCTCGCGAAGGATCTGGAGCGGATTGCCGACCGAGTGACCAACATCGCCGAAGATGTCGTCTTCCTCCACACGGGACGGATCGTGGAGCTGAGTTAGGTGCCCAAGCGCGTCCTTGTCGTCGAGGACGACGCGACCATCCGCGACACGCTGACCTTCAACCTCAAGAAAGAGGGATACGCGGTGACCGTCGCGCAGGACGGCGCGGACGGGGTGGCCAAGGCGCGTAGCTCGCGTCCCGACCTCATCCTCTTGGACCTGATGCTGCCCGAGCTGAACGGGCTCGAAGTTTGCCGCATCCTCCGCCAGGAGGGCAATGTGCCGATCATCATGCTGACCGCCAAGGAGAGCGAAGTCGACAAGGTGATCGGGTTGCAGCTGGGCGCCGATGACTACATCACAAAGCCGTTCTCGCTGCGTGAACTCTTTGCCCGGATGACCGCGGTACTTCGCCGCAGCGAGCAGCACGACGTTCGTCCCGAGGTCGAGGAGGACCGGCTCGGCCGCTTGCGCATCGACCGGGCGGGACGGCGGGCGATGGTCGACGACAACGAGCTTAAGCTGACGCCCAAGGAGTGGGAATTGCTCGCCTACCTGGTGCGCCGCCCGGGCCGGGTCTTTACGCGTGAAATCCTGCTCGAGCAGGTCTGGGGCTACAACTACCTGGGCGACCGCAAGACGGTCGACGTCCACATCCGCTGGCTGCGGGAGAAGCTGGGCCGCTTCGGGAAGCTGGGATTCGAGATCGTCACCGTACGCGGCGCCGGCTACCGGCTCGATCCCGTGCGCGAGCCCGCCGGCGAGCCCGAGCGCGCGACGGGAGCCGGCAACCCCGCCTGAGTCGCCGGGGAAGGAACCAGGCCGCGACCGGCGGGGTACGGAGAGTGCCCGGGCGGTTCCGCGCAATCTCGGGTCCCGCGCCCTACAACTGCTGGATTTCGCTCTCCTCCGAGTGCCGGATGACGTCGATCCGCGCCGGCGATATCCTCGTCGATGCAAACGCTCGGGTTGACCTCTCCGCCGACAGCTGCGCGGGCCTTCCCGCGGGCAGTGTCGAATCCAAGCAGGGGACGCAAGCAGCCCGGAGCAACTACCCTGGTCGGCGGTTGGTGAAGGTCGTAGCGATAAGTCGAGGAAGCAAAGTCCCCCCTCCACAACCTCGCGCGCTGCCTCACCACCGCCGGCCGTAACCCGGCCGTGACGTGGCCGCCACCCGGCCAACCCTGACGGCGCGTTATACCGGGATGGGAGCCGGAGCGGTCGACGCGGTCATTCGCCGCCTCTTCTCGGGGCCGGGGGTGGTCGGCGTGGCGGGCCTGCTGGCCCTCGTCATCGGGTTGCCCTGGCTGATGGGCCACCGATCTCCTGCGGGCTTGGAGCTGCCGCTCGCGCTGATCTTGGTGGCGCTGATAGCGGGGGCGGCCTGGTCGATGCGCCGCGCCCGCGCCCGAGGCGCCGCGGCCACGAACGCCGAGCTCGCCCGCAAGCAGGCGATGTTCCGTCACGAGCTGGAGCAGCGACTCCAGGTTCAAGTTCACCTCCGCGAGAGCGAGGCCCGCTTGCGCGCCATCATCGACAGCGCGCCGATCGTGCTGTTTGCGATCGACCGGGAAGGCGCGATCACCTTTTCCGCAGGCGTTGGTCCGGATCCTCTCGGGAAGAAGCCGGGCGAGGCGCTAGGCTGGCCGGCCTCCGATCTCTTCAGGGACCACCCCGGGGTGGTCGAGGGCATCCGCGGTGCGCTCTCGGGGATCGATGGACAGGCAGAGCTGATCCAGGCCGAACGGTCGTTCTCGTTCAGTCTCGCGCCCTTTCGCGACACCGCCGGAAACACGGTGGGGGCCATCGTCGTCGCCGTCGACGTGACCGAGCGGCGGCTCATCGAGGAGACCCTGCGCCAGACCGTCGAGACGCTGAAACAGGTGGACCAGAATCGGCAAGCGCTGCTCCACCGGCTCGTCGATGCCCAGGAGGAGGAACGGCGAGCGATCGCACGCGACATCCATGACGACACGATCCAGTCCATGTTTGCCGTCAGCCTTCGCTTGTCGACGCTTCGGAACGCGCTCCGCGATGCCGTCCAGGTCGAGCAGCTACAGCTTCTGGAGCAGAGCGTCCAGGCGTCCACGGACCGGCTCCGCCACCTGCTCTTCGAACTGCGCCCGGCCGCGCTCGATGAAGGCGGGCTTCCCGCGGCGCTGCGCGAGTATCTGGACGTGATGAAAAGCGAGAACGCCATCGACGTCGAGCTGGAGACCGCGATGGAGCGCCGCCCGGCGTCCGAGACGCAGGTCATCGCCTACCGCATCGCGCAGGAGGCGCTGGCCAACGTCCGCAAGCATGCCCGGGCCAGCCGCGTCGAATGTGCAGTGTCGGCTGTGGACGATGGCATCTTGACCCGGATCGCGGACGACGGCGTGGGCTTCGAAGAGGAGCGCAGCCGGCCGGCAACCGGTCACCTGGGCATGGTCTCCATGCGCGAGCGTGCCGAGATGGCCGGCGGATGGTTTCGTGTCGCGTCGTCGGAGGGTAAGGGCTGCCTCGTCGAGTTCTGGATCCCGGACAACAAGGATGGTGTGTCGCGTGCGGCCTGATCAGCCAACGATCAGCGTGCTGCTCGTCGAGGACCATGTCCTGGTTGCGGAGGGGCTCGCCGCCATGCTCAACGCGACCGGCGACATCCAGGTGGTCGGCACCGCCACGACCGCGGTAGACGCGGTCCGATTGGCCGCCGAGGAGCAGCCCGCCGTCGTCGTCATGGACTCCCATCTGCCGGACGGCGCCGGGGCGGACATCGCGGGTCGCATTCGCGACCAGCAACCGCGGGCGGCGATCGTCTTCCTCAGCGCCGACGAGAGCGAGGCCGCGATGATCGCCGCGGTTCGCGCCGGCGCTTGCGCCTATCTGCCCAAGTCCCGTGCCACCGTCGACGTCGTCGAGGCCGTTCGCCGCGCGGCGCAGGGGGAAATGCTGATTCCCGCCGGGCAACTCGCGAGACTGCTGGCGCGATCGCACGAGATGGCCCGTGACGACCACGAACGTCGTCGCCTGCTCGACAGTCTTACCCCCCGCGAGAAAGAGGTCCTCGCCTTGATGGCGGAGGGCCTCGACAACCGGGCGATTGCGGCGGATCTCGGGATCGGCTTCACCACGGTTCGCGGTCACGTCCAGAACATCCTGGAAAAACTGGACGCCCACTCCAAGCTGGAAGCGCTCGCCTGCGCCGCCCGCTACGCCCTGCTCGACGCCGCCTAGCGGCCCCACCAACTGCCCCACGGGAGGGAGCCACCTGCAGCTGCAGGTACGGAGGGCGCCACCAGTGCATCGCGACATCGCGCCTGGACCTCCGTACGCTGTGGCCATGATCACATCGGGCACGCTCCCACCCCCGCAAAGCCGGATGACTCCGGCCGGACGGCCGCTCGTGGTCGCCAGCGATCCTCGCCGTGGCGCCCGACCCAACCCTTCCGCTGGCCGCGCCATCCGCCGCTGACAAATTTCCGACGCAGGAGGCAATCAAATGTCGCCCAGGTTCGCTACGCTCGCCGCATCCGTGCTGTCCCCGGTCCAGGCCCGTCGGCGCTCGGGGTCGCCACCGACGCTCCGTCTCTTGACGTCGACCAACCAGGCCGACGGGCCGCCGTCGCCACGTCTGCACGCAACCCGGCGACCGGTGCCCCCCATCGCGCTCCTGCCCGTCGCCTACCGCGGCAGCTACCTACGCCGCCTGCTCGCACCGCGCCGCCCGGTTGAACACGCGCTGCTCTCCGTGATCCAGCAGACGTACCTGACCGGCGCGAGCACGCGCACCATCGATGCCCTGGCGGAGAGTGTGGGCGTCCCCGGGACCGACCCGGCCGTGGTCGAGGCCCGGGCGAGCGATTGGGACCTTCGCGTCGAGACCTTTCGTCATCGAAAGCTCCGGGAGGCTTATCCCTACCTGACGCTGGTCGAAACGCCGGCGCTGGTCCGCGAAGCCGGTCAAGTGCAGACCTGCCAGATCGTCGTCGCCATCGGCATCGACGAATCCGGGAATCGCGACGTGGTCGGCTTTGCGATCCGGCCGTCCGAGTCAGTCACGACCTTTTGGGAGATCTTCCTCGGCGATCTGAAAGACCGCGGGCTCACTGGCTTGCGCCTGGTGACCTCCGACCGGCTGCGCGGCCTGCTCCCGTCGCTCGCCGCCGCCTTTCCGGGCGTCCCCTGGCAGCGCTGCCGTGAGAGCTTCATCGCCGAAGCGCTCCATACTGTCCCCAGGGACGGCCGTCCGGCCGTTGAGGCCAGCCTGCGGGCGGCCTTCGCCGAGCCGGATGCACCAAGCGCGATCGCGGCGCTCGCCGGCGTTCGCCGCCGCTTCGGAACGGCCTACCCGGAGCTGGTAGCGGCATTGGAGGCACCGCTCGCCGAGCCTATCGACTATTACCAGGCCGCACGAGCGCATCGCCGCCTCATGACCTCGGTGACCGGGCTCACGTCGTTGCAGAGTGAGCTGCGGCAATCCTGCCAGCTGGTCGGGATCTTCCCGCACCCGCAAGCGCTACTGCGGCTCTCGGGCACCATCCTGCAGGAGATCGCTGAGGAGTGGGCGGCTCGCCCACTGCGGTTGAGACGACGGGCTACGGCAGGGGCGGTGGCGTGGGCAGAGTCGGGGTCGGTGGCGGCGTGGGCACCGGCGGCGTAGGCACCGGTAGCGTAGGCGTCACCGGGACCGTCGGTGTCGGGACCGGCAGCGTCGGTAAGATACCTGACCCGGTGGCGGTCGGGCTGGGGCCCGAGGCGCCGGGGGTGGGCCCACCGGACGGCGTCGCCCCGGGCTGGGGCCGCGTGTGGCCGGCGCCAGCCTGGTCCTGCGATGCATCTTTCGTGATCGCCGCGGATACCGGGGCGAGCGTCTGGGGGCTCTCGGCACGATAGTCGCCGACGAGTGGTCCATGGACGCTGCTGGTGAGCCGCCGCACGTCCGGTGACCAGCCGCCGACGTTGGCGGCGACCCAGAAGAGCAGCACGATGGCGGTCGCGACTACCATCCATTGCGCCCAGCGAACGGTCCGTTTCATGCGACCGGATCGAGCCGGATGTCCGATGCGTGCGGCGACGGCTTCTTGCCCATCTCTTCCAGGCGGGCGAAGATCGCGGCTTGCCTGGCCTTGAACGCGTCAACGACCGCTGGATCGAACTGGCGGCCGGCCTCACTGATCATGGTGCGGGCGGCGAACTCGAACGAAAATCCCTTGCGATACGGCCGGTCGGACGTCATCGCGTCGAAGGCATCGGCCAGTGTGACAATGCGCGCGAGCTGCGAGATCGACGCACCTTCTAATCCGTCGGGATAGCCTTCTCCGTCCCATCGTTCGTGGTGATGCCGGATGGGGTCGAGGCTGGGTTGGAGAAAGGGAACGTCCTTCAACATCTCATAGCCGATCACCGGATGGCGCCGGATGGCGGCCCACTCTTCGTCGTTGAGCGGACCCGTTTTGGCCAGGATCTTGTCGGATACGCCGATTTTGCCCACGTCATGCAGCAGCCCGGCGCGCCGCAGCACGACGAGGTCGGCCTCCGCGAGGTTCATGCCCTTCGCCAGCTCGAGGCTGATGGCGGCGACCCGCGCCGAGTGTTCGAAGGTGTAGGGATCGCGGGCGTCGATGGCGCGGGCGAGCGCTTCGAGGTTGCGGAAGTAGGCCTCGTCGCGCGCCCGGATCTGCTCTTGCAAGGCCGCCGTCATCTCGTTGAAGGTCGTTGCCAGGTAGCCGATCTCATCGGGGGACTCGACCTGGACCCGGCGGCTGTAGTCACCGGCCGAGACCACCCGCATCGAGGCGACCAGCTGGTCGATCGGCCGGGTGATCCGGTCGGCGAGCGCGAGACCGATCAGAATCGTGCCAAGCGCAATCGCCCCGAACAATGCCACCAGCACCAGGCGGATGGCGTTGAGCGAGCCGGAGAGGTCGTCGGCAGGCACCGCTACCGCGAGATAGCCGACCTGGGTACCACGCATCGTCCAGTCGTTGACCAGCAGCCGGTACGGCCGCCCACCCCACTGCGTCGCGACCCGCACGGGAGTGTCGGGCGTCACCTCGTGCCTGACGTCGCTGGACAGCGACGGGCTGCCGGCAACAGAGCTGGCCAGTACCGTACCCGACGACCGATAAAACCCGACCGCGAGCGAGCTAGAACCCGTGATCGTCTGCGCGATCTCGGTCAAGGACTGGCCGAGCAACACGGCGCCGGTGACGGCCGGCGTTTCGGTTTCGGTCCAGATGGGTGCGACCCAGTAGAGCATCGGTGGGGTCTCACTCGCCACGAAGATGTACTTGTCACCAAGCGCGTCCCGCTCTCCCCGCAGCGCGTGCTGGACGGCGGCCTGCAAGGTGTAGACCGCGCCGTCGGACAGGCTCTCGACCGTCGCACTGTTTCGGCTGAGTCCGACCAGTTGGCGCCCGCTCTTGTCGAGGACGCGGAGCACGAGGTGCTCGGGCTGCGCGTTGCCCACGATCGGACCGAGCAGCCGCCCGGCCGCGGCACCGTCGCCGCGCGCCACAACCGAGTCGATGCCGGTGGTGTTGGTCGCGGCTCGGAGCTGCTGCAACCTATCGTTTTCCACAGCGGCGAGCCGGTCGTTGCTGCGCAGGGAGCTGCGGACCAGGCCGTTGTCGACCGCCCCCTCGACCGAGCCGCCCACCTGCGCGCTGATGACGGCGATGCCAACCGCACCGACGAAAACGACGAGCACGATGAAGGGGAGAACGATCCGCCGTCGGAGGGACGGGTGCCTGAACATGGTCGGCCGTTTGTTGCGCTCCGCCTTACGGCCTGATAGGAGAACGACCCCCTTTTGCAACCCTTGCTAGGTAGTCTTGCCAACAACCTGCACCGCCAGTCCAACTGTAGGGGTCGCCGGCGGTGCGCCCGGGGGGCGAAAGGCGACCGCCAGGCGGCTAGGGTCGAGCTATTCCCTTTTGGAGGTGTCGTAATGCGCAAGCTGATGGCATCCGTAGCCGCCCTGGGGGCGGTCCCGATGGTGGCGATCGCGGCGCTTCAATCGGCGGCGCCGGCACTCGCGGACACGCCCGGCGTCTCGCCGACCTGTTTCCCGCAGACGATGAACCCGCATCCGACCGACCCCGCCGGTCAGACGACCAACACGCTGTTCTGCGTGCCGACCAACCCGAATGGAACGGGTTCGGGCGGTAGCGGATCCGCTGGGTCCGGCTCAGCCGGTAGGACCGGCACCGGCACCGGCACGGGCTCCGGCGCGACAGCCGCCGGCACGACGGCCGACGGGGGCCAGACCTCGCTGGCCAGTTCGTCCGGATCGGTGCCGGACGAGAGCTCGCGGTCGACGGCTCACTTTGCCTGGGCCTCCGATGCTGGAAAGCCGGCGGCCTCGAGCGGCACGGGGCTCTTTGGCGGCCTGTTGAGCTTCTTCGCGTCGACCGGTGGCCTCGTTTTCCTCTTTGGCCTGCTGATGCTGATGCTGATCGTCCTCGTCGCACTCGCGGTCATCGCCGCGCTTCGTCGCGGCGCCGGCAAGAACTTCGCGTCGCGCTTCTCGCGCGTTACCTACAGGGCGTAGTCGCTCTCCGTATCGTCAGAGGGGAGGCCGCGGCCTCCCCTCTGATCTTTTCTGCTTGAGGAGTCAAGATTGCTCGTGCTGGTTGCTGAAGGCGTCGTGGATGACGCTGCCCGCCAGCGCGATGCCGATACCCGCGCCGACGCCGGCCACCAGGAAGGCGAGCCAGTCACCCGCGAGGTGCACATGCAAGTACAACCCGCCCAGCAGCAGGACCAGCGCGAGCAGCAGCCAGGTCAGCCGATCCATTCCAACCGTTTAGCCCGCGTCAGCCACCGGTGGCCGCGCCGCCGCCGAAGCCGCCAACCCCCGACCCGGCCGGGACGATGTTGATGCTGTTGGCCTTGATGCTGCCGTCCGCCTGGCGCGTCCCGGTCACGGTGATCGTCTCGGTCTCCTGCAGGTCAGAGGCTTGACCAACCACGGTCTTGCGCACGATCACGCTGGGATCGAAGGTGACCTTGACGTCGGTGTTGCACCGGGCGTCATGGATCGTGAAGCTATTCGCCGTGAGGTTGGCGATCGTCCCGGTTGCCCCACGCCGGGCCGCCGCTCCGGAGGCGCTCGCGGCCGGGGTCGCGCCAGGGCTGGGGCAGACAGCCGCCGCCCCGCGGCCGCCGAAACCGGTGCCGCCGGTCCGCGTGCCTGTCGTGGCCGCGGCGGCGTTGGCCGTGGTGCCGCCACCTCCGACTTTGTAGCCGCCGTAGAAACCGCCGAGTAAGCCAACGATGACGACGAGCGCCGCGATGGGGAGCTTGATCATTGCCTGACCTCCTGGGGATTCACTCGTAGCGCAAGGCTTCGATCGGACGCAGCCTTGCCGCCCGGTTTGCGGGATAGAGACCGAAGAAGAGACCGATACCGACGGAGATGCCGAACGCCATGAAGACCGACGGCGTGGAGATGACCGGTGTCGGCAACGTCGAGACCACCAGCGGCAGGACCCGTGCGAGGCCGAAGCCGATCAAGATCCCGAGCGCGCCGCCCAATCCAGAGAGGAACATCGACTCGATCAGGAACTGCAGCAGGATGTCCTGACGCCGTGCGCCGATCGCCTTTCGGATGCCGATCTCGCGCGTCCGCTCGGTGACCGTGACGAGCATGATGTTCATGATTCCGATGCCGCCGACGACCAGGGAGATGCCCGCGATCGCGCCCAGCATCAGGGTGAGGACGCCGGTCGTCTGCGAGGCGCTGTTGAGCACGTCCTGCTGGCTCAGAATCTGGAAGTCGGCGAGGGTCGGGTCCGAAATGTGATGCCGGTCCAACAAGACCTGGGTGACCTCGGTGTTGGCCGCCGTCGTCGCCTGCGCGCTGGTGGCCTCGACGTAGATCTGCTGGACATTCTTACCGCGCCCGCCCAGCAGGTAGCTCCATGCCGACGTGATCGGCACGACGACCACGTCGTCCTGGTTATTGAAGCCGCCCGATGAACCCTTGGTGGCGAAGACCCCGATGATGCGGAAGTTCTGTCGGTTGATCTTCATCACCTGGCCGATCGGGTCGGCGCCCCCGAAAAGGTTCGTGACAACCGTTGGTCCGATCACCGCCACCTTGCTCGCGGCGTCGACCTCAGCCGAGCTGAAGAACGTGCCGCTCGCCACCTCGTAGTTCCGCACCGAGGGGAAGTCCTGCGTCGTGCCCGTCAGGCTGCTGTTCCAGTTCTGATTGCCGTAAGTGAGCTGTGCCCGGCCGCCCGCGCTCGGGATGGCCGTCACCACGTCCGGCGATGTTTGCCGGTTCGCAATCGCCTTGGCATCGTCCAACGTCAGGCTCGTCCCAGTGCCGAAGCCCTGCTGGACGCCGCCCGCGCCTCTCGCGTTCGACGGGAAGACAGTGAGCAAGTTGGAGCCGAGGGATTGGATTTGCTGTTGGACGGCGACGGAGGCGCCGTTGCCGACGCCGACGAGCAGGATCACCGCCGACACGCCGATCAGGATGCCGAGCATAGTGAGCGCGGACCGCAGACGGTTCGACAACAACCCATTAACCGCCAGCCGCAGGCCCTCGAGGATGCTCATCGCGCCATCTCCGTCACTTCGGCTGGGCGCTCATCGCTGACGATCACACCGTCGCGCAGCCGGACGACGCGCTGCGCAAACGCGGCGATGTCGGGTTCGTGCGTGATGAGCACGATGGTGCGGCCCTGCTGGTTGAGGTCGCGCAGCAACTTCATGATTTCGAGGCTCGACTCGCTGTCGAGGTTCCCGGTCGGCTCGTCGGCAAGCAGGATCGCCGGGTCTGTCACGAGGGCGCGCGCGATGGCGACCCGCTGCTGCTGCCCTCCTGAGAGCTCGCTTGGCAGGTGGCCGGCGCGTTCCAGCAGCCCGACCGATTCGAGCGCCGCCATGGCCCGTTCGCGGCGCTGCTGGCTGTCGCCGGCGTAGATGAGCGGCATCTCGACGTTGTGCACGGCACTCGCCCGCGGAATCAGGTTGTAGGACTGGAAGACGAAGCCGATCTTCCGATTACGAATCCAGGCCAGCTGATCGTCGGTCAGCGCCGAGACGTCGTAGCCGTCGAGGATGTAGCGGCCGGAGGATGGCTGGTCGAGGCAGCCGATGACGTTCATCAAGGTGCTCTTGCCCGAACCCGAGGGGCCCATGATGGCGATGAACTCGCCCTCCAGGATATGAAGCGAAACGCCCTTCAGGGCGGCGACCTCCACCTCGCCGGTCAGGTAGAGCTTTGTGATCCCCTCGAGGGTGATCACCCTCCGCCGCCCCTGACGGCGCCTCCGCCGCCGAAGCCGCCACCGCCTCGGATCAGGTTTCCGCCACTGCTGGTGGTCCCGGTCGTCGTGCGGATGGCTGGCAGCACCACGGTATCGCCCTCATTGAGGCCGGCCTTGATCTCGGTGTAGGTGTCGCCGACGACGCCAGTGATGACCTCGGTCGGTACTTGCTGGCCTTTCGAGAGGAGGGTGACCATCGTCGTTCCGCCGGTGGTGTGAACGGCGGCGTTGGGCACGCGCACGGCGTTATCCGCCTGGGCCACGGTGACCGACGCATTGGCCGTCATCCCCTCGCGCAGCCGCGGATCGGTGCGGTTCAGGACGAAGCTGACGTAGTAATTGACGACGTTCGAGACCACCGTCGCGCTCGGACTGATGGCCAACACATGGCCTGAGATGGTCAGGCTCGGGATGGCGTCGAAGGTGAAGGCGACGGGTTGATTGGCGGCCAGCCGGGCCGCATCGGTCTCAGCGAATGGCATCACGGCGACGAAATTGCTGTTGTCGTCGATGACCATGAAGCCGGATCCGCCACCCGACGCGCCTGAGGACGGCTGTGGCGCGAGGGATCCCGGTGATTGCGCGGTGCCGCCTCCCGCGGTTTCGCCGGGCACGCCGTTGATGCTGATCACCACGCCGGAGGTCGGGGCCGCCAGGGTGGTCTGGTTCACGGCCAGCTGGGCAGCCTGGACCTGGGCCTGGGCGGACGCGACCTGCGCCGAGCTGGACGCCAGCGCATTGGGTTTGACCTGAGTCTGAACCGCCAGGTTGTCACGGGCTGAGGTGATCTGCTGCGCCGCCGAGTTGATGCGTGACTGGCCGCTGATGGCGTCCATGTTTTGCTTGGTCTTGTCGCTGGCGAGCTGGGCTTGCAGCTGGCTGCATTGCGCACCGTTCGGACATTCCGCGTTCACCTTGGCCTGATCGCTCGCGACGGTCGCGGCGTCGGATTGGTTGGTCGCATTCACGGACGCGACCGTGTCGTTGTAGTTCTGCTGCGCATTGCTGACCTGATGCTGGAGCTGTGCAACCTGCGCACCGGTCAGCGGCGACTGCGTCGTCTGCAGATTGGCCTGGGCGGACGCGAGCGATGCCTGCGCCGACGCGAGCGCGGCCTGCTGCGCCGTCGAGTCGATCCGCGCCAGCACCTGGCCGGTCGTCACCTTATCGCCGACCTTGACGTCGACTTCCGTCAAGATCCCGGTTTGTTTGAAGCTGACGTTCATCCGGCCGGCCGGAAGAAGCGAGCCGGTACCGCTGACGACATTCGTGACGGTCCCGCGGTCGGCGGTTGCAGTGCGGAGCGGCACGGCAGCCGGCTGCGCGAACACGGTGTCGCGGGCGATCAGGCCAACCAGGAGAACTGCGACCAGGCCGAGGCCGGCCAGCCAGGCGCGCGTTCCCGACAGCCAGAAGCCCCGCCGAATCTGCGGCAGTGGTTTGAGCGTCGGTGCCTGCCGCATCAGACTGCCCTAACCGGCGTTGTCTGGATCATTTGGATGCCCCTTACGGAGTCGCTGACGGCTGCGCCTGGAAATTCCCCAGCGTGACTCCTACGGAAATATGCTGCCCATTGCGAGTCACCGAGAGGGTGACGTGATCACCGACCTTCTTGGTATCGAGGTACTGGGTGAGTTGCTCGATGGTCGTGATCGGATGACCATCGATGGCGGTGATCACATCGTCATTGGCCGAGGGCTGCCCATCTGCCTGCAGCCCGGCCGCTGCGGAAGGCCCGCCCGGCACGACCTGAATGACCAGTACGCCTGACGTTTCGCTCAGACCAAGCTGACCGGCGGTGCTCGCCGTCAGGGTCTGACCGCTGATGCCCAGCCACGGATGCTGGATGGCCACGCCCTTTTCGAGCGATGGTAGGAGGCTCGAGGCCCGGTTGATGGGGATGGCGAAGCCGACGCCGACGTTGCCTTCCACCGGGCTCTGGATCGAATCGTTGATGCCGATCAACTGGCCCTTGCCGTCGAGCAGCGCGCCGCCGGAGTTCCCGGGGTTGATCGGCGCATCGGTCTGGATCATGCCCGTGAGCGCCCGTCC
>DASZJR010000044.1:0-3049 GCA_035947855.1 Candidatus Dormiibacterota bacterium | reverse complement strand
CGCCCGCCCTGGCGCCTAACGAGTCCTGGCCTCGATCAGGCTCTCCCTTTCCGAGATCGGGATGACACGCGTCATGCGAAGATCCGCCGCCTCGAGCAACTTTCGGTACTGCTCTTTCGTGCGCTCGCGACCGGCGAGCAGAACCATCATGTTCACGTCGGCCATCGCCGCGGCGGACGCGTGCCCGTGCTCCGGCAGGACGGTCTCCAGCAGCAACACCGCGGCGGCCGCCTGCATCGATGAGCGGCAGTTCCGGAGAATGCGCGTGGCCCGCTCGTCGTCCCAGTCGTGGACGATGTTCGAAAGCAGGTAGACGTCGCCTCCTTCGGGAATCGAGTCGAAGAAGTTTCCCGGCACCAGGCGGCAGCGCGATCGGACCCCGGCTTCGGTCAGGTAACGGTTGGCTGCCTCCAGCACCTGGGGCTGGTCGTAGATGATGGCTTCGATGGTTGGGTGCCTTCTCAGGACGATCGCGGAGAGCGAACCGTTGCCACCACCAACGTCAACCACAAGGTCCGCCGACGAAAAATCGTAGCCGTCGACCATGGCGCCCAGAAGAACATCGTTCGCCGCGGCCATAGCGGCATCGAATGTGGCCTGGACCTCCGGGTGCATGGCCATGTAGTCGAAGAAAGGCGCGCCGTACACGTGGTCGAAGGCGGGCTCACCCGTCATGACCGTGTGGAGCAGCGCCCCCCAGGCGCCGTAATGCCCTTCGCCAAGCATGATGGCCGGAGCCTTCATGGATCCCTCGACAGCGACGGACAGCACCCGCCCAAGAGCGGTGAGCTCGAAGCGCTGGTCAGGCACTTCGCTGACCAGCCCGTAGTACGCGGCCAGGCGCAAGACCCGGCCCAGTGCTACCTGATTTGCGCCCACTCTGGAGGCAAGCTCCGCAGCGGTAAGAGGGGAAACCGCGAGGAAATCCGCCAACCCGAGCTTCGCGAACACGTAGATGACCTGGGTGGACCTGAAACCGTATAGGAGCGGGCGGAGGCGCTCAATGCCGGCGAGTGGCTCAGACACGGCGTGAGGATAGGCGAGCTTTGAGCTCCCGCACCCGCGCAGAGTCGGGCCAGCGGCCCGCATAGGCGCCTTCGTTCACCGCCGACGTAACTTCCTCCAGCACCGATACCAGGGGCACCACCCCTCTCCCCGACCCTCCCCCTTGCGGGGGAGGGGGAAAAGCCCGCGCGTATTCGAGTGGTGTCTCCGGGGGCGCGCGCCGGCGGTCCAGCTTGCCCTGGATTCGCTCGTACAGACGGAGCAGCTCTGACTCGCCCGGCGGCGCTTTCGTTGACCGCGGCCAGCGCCGCGTGCGCAGCCAGGCCCACGCGAAAACGACGAGCAGCGCGATCACGAGCGCCGGCGGAATCGCCGCGACCAAACCGAGCGACCCGATCGCGCCGAGCGGCGCGCCGATCTCGAGGTGAGGGATGAGTCGCGCGATGCCGCCGGCGGCCCAGTGCGACGGGAACTGCGTCGCCGCCAGCGCCGAGAAACCTGGCGACGGGTCGACCGGCACCCATCCGTGACCGGGGAACCACACCTCGACCCAAGCGTGAGCGTCGCGTTCGCGCACGACGGACTGGTCCAGCACCGGGTCGTACGAGCCGGTCGAGTACCCGGTCGCCAACCGGGCGGGGATGCCGAGGCTGCGCAGCATCAACGTTTCGGCGGTCGCGAACTGCTCGCAGTATCCGATCTTGACGTCGAACAGGAACCAGTCCACCGGGTCGCGCCCGGCGGGTACGTGGCCCAGCTGCTGCGAGTAGCGGAAATTCGCCTGCAGGTAGTTCGTGAGCGCCATGACCTCATCGAACTCGGTGCTGGCGTGTCCGCTGACCGCCGTCTGCGCGAGGTCACGCGCCCGCTGTGAAAGCGCGGAAGAGTCGAGGTACGACTGACCGACGCCGTCTGTAAGGCTCAACGCCACGTCGGCCTCGAGCTCCTTGGCAGTGAGGTTGGGCAGGTAGGACACGACCGAGTAGGTCTGACCCGGCCGCAAAAGATCCGGTGTGAAGAATGTCCCGTATGCGTCCTCGCGCAGCGACGTGACAGGCGCGTACAGGCTCTCAATCGGATACGCGGCGCTGATCACGCCTGGCAGCGGGCGGAGGACCCGGAAGACCTGAACGAAGGTGCCGAGGTTATTGGGGGGCGCCGGCGGGAGCAGACGTGGCGGAATGAACGGTTGCATCATGCGAAAGCCGCGCGCTGAGGTGGTCCAGACCCCTGACCGGTAGGTGTCGAAAACGAGCCCACGCCAGTAGGCCGGCGCTGCGGTGCGGACATACATGACGGGCGAGTCGCCCAGCCGGCCACGAAAATGGAGGTCGACGCTGCTCGTCGCGCCCGAAGGGTCGCCGCTCAGCTGGACCAGCGGCAGGGCGGGGTTCTCCAGCTCCCCCTGGAAGCTGACGAAGTTCGGTAGGGAGACAACCAGCGGCGTCGGCGCGAAAGAAGCCGGCTGAGGAATCAGCACGAACCCGGCCAACCCCAGGGCAAGCGCGCCGAGGACGACCGCCGCGAGCCCGGCCGGTGGAGCGCTCACGCGAGCTTCCATGCGGCGCAGGTGCGAAGCCATCCAGAAACCGGCAAGGCAGATCGCCCAGAGCGCGATGAGGATTCCGAAGGGATAGTCCCAGGCATAGACGGCGGCCAGGTAAAGGATCGCGAGGCTGATCCAGAGGCTCGAGTAGCAGTTGCGCCGCGTCTTCAGGTCGAAGCTCGTCACAGCGACCAGGGCGATGGCGAAGTTCGCCTGCGGCAGCACTCCTCCAAAGAGCGCGAACACCGAGTCGGCGATGAAGTAGGCAAGCCCGGCAAACACGAGGGATGCCAGCAGCGCCTGGCCGAGAATCTTGCGTTTTCGCAAACGCCCCCGGTAGCTGATGACGTGGCCTATGCCAGTCGCCGCGACGCCGGCCGCGGGCACGATGTAGTCCTGCCCGTAGAGCACGATCGCGAGCGCCGCAACGCAGAAGCCGGAGAAGACGAACGCACGCGCCTCGAGCGAGTTCTCGACCGGCGACGCCGGGAGCCGGGG
>DASZJR010000043.1:0-2443 GCA_035947855.1 Candidatus Dormiibacterota bacterium | reverse complement strand
CTTCTCGAAGACGACGAAGCGGGTTTCTCCGATGACGCCGGTCGTCTTTTCGTAAAACTCGCGCGGACCGATCCAAGCGATGGTCGCGTGCTCGTGTCCGGCGCGCGCGATGTCGAGCAGGGAGGCGAGAAGCAAGGCTGCGCCCAGCCCGCGATTGCGATGCGCGGGGAACGTACCGATCGGCCCGAACCAGCCGAGGCCGCCGTTGTTGCCATCGTGAGCGGCGAACGCAGCCCATTCGCCGTTGAGAGCGCGCGCCACGTGCGCGGCCCCGGGCGGACGTGTGACCGCGTTCGCGACCTCGAAGGCCCAGCCGGCGCTAAAGGCCGACGCGATCGCCGGGCACAACGACGGCAGATCGTCGGGGCTGGCCGCAAAGATGTGATAGTCGGAGCCGACCTTACGCCGACGTTGCTCGAACGCCAGCGCGGTCACCCGGTCGCTGGCGGCGACATCGGTGATCAGGTTGGTGTTGTCGGCGACTCGGACGTAGCCGCGTTTTTCGAGCCAGGCGAGGGCATCCGCATTCTGGGCGTGGATACCGGGCGCGAGATAGTTTCCGGGCTGATCGAGGGTGCGGAGCGTCTGTTCGCCGGCGGCGCGCGCGGCGGTTTCCGCGGCGTCGAGCAGCGCCTGGCCAATCCCTTGTTGTCGCTTGCTTGGCAACACCGCGAGCAGGCGAAGCCAGCGTCCGGACACGACCACCACCCCGACCAGGGTCTGGCGCTCATAGGCGCCGAGCGTGTGCCGCCACGGGTCGCCGCTGGCGGCACCAAACAGCTTCTCTGCCGCCACCGTGCTCGCCCGGTCGTAGTGGCACGATTGCAGAAGAACCGATTGCGCGTCGGCGAGATCGGCCGGGACCAGCGGGCGAAGAGTCGCCATGGCCGAAGTGTATCTGACGGGTCTGCTCCAACGCCGGTTGAATCAGGAGATGCCGGGATGGTAGTTTGCGCTGCAGGTGGCGGACCGATTTCGATCTGAGGAAGGCGGAGAGCGAGCCCGGCGATGACGAGAATGCACCTGATGTGGTTCTGCGCGTTCAGCCCGCACGCGGGGTTCGGCCTCGACGGCTGGGCGGGTGCCCGGACGGCCGGCTACGACTGGACGCGGCCGGAGCTGTGGCAGGAGATGGCGGTGGCGCTCGAGCGCGCCAAGTTCGACCTGATCATGCTCGGAGACAGCCTCGCCGTGCCGGGGACCTACCAGGGACGGATGGACGCCTATCTACGCTACGCCGAGCACGCGCCCTTTCACGATCCGGGTCCCCTGGTCGCCATCATGGCCGCGGCGACGCGCCGCATCGGTCTCGCGGCCACGCTGTCGACGACGTTCTACCCGCCGTTCCTGCTCGCCCGTCTCATGACGACCCTCGACCACCTCAGCCGGGGACGCATCGCGTGGAACGTGGTGACGTCCTACAAGATCGAGGAGGCCCTGAACTTCGGCTACGAGGAGCTGCTCGACCACGACCAGCGCTACGACCGGGCCGACGAGTACATGGAGCTGTGCTATCGGCTCTGGTCGAGCTGGGATCCGGACGCGGTCGTCATGGACCAGCGGACCGACACCTTCGCCGATCCCGCGAAGGTGCGGGCGATCGACTTCGAGGGCACGTACTACCGCTCGCGCGGCCCCCTCAACGCCACCCCGTCGCCGCAGGGGCGTCCCGTCATCATCCAGGCGGGCGCCTCGGACCGGGGGCAGGACTTCGCGGCCCGCCACGCCGAGGCGGTCATCGTGTCGCGGGAGACGGTGGACGAGATGAAGCAGTACTACGATGCGTTCAAGGCCCGGGTGAAGAAGCAGGGGCGCGACCCGGACGAGTGCAAGGTCTTCTTCCTCACCAAGCCGATCATCGGCGATACCGACGAGGCGGCCCAGGGGCGCGCCGACGAGCTGTACGCCCATGCGCCGGTGGAGGCCGGGCTGGCGTCGCTGTCGACCATGCTCCAGATGGACCTGTCGACCTACGACCTCGACAAGCCGCTGCCCGCCGCGCTCCAGACCCGAGCCATCCAGGGCATCCGCAGCCAGCTCGATCGCTTCTACATGTCCGGGCGGACGCCGACGCTGCGGGACATCGCCACCCGCAAGGTCAGCATCGACTCCAAACCCTACATCGGCACGCCGGAGCGCGTCGCCGACGAGCTGGCGCGTACCATCGACGCGGTGGGGGGCGACGGCTTCGCCATCCGGCAGGGCATCTGGCCGGGCTACGTCGGGCCCTTCGTCGACAAGGTCATCCCGCTGCTCCAGCAGCGAGGCGCCGTGCGCACCGAGTACACGGGCACGACGCTGCGGGAGCACCTGCGGGAGTTCTAGCCGACCGCGAGGGGCGGGTGCAGCCCGACGACGGCAATGCCGTCCACGCCATCACCGTGATGGTCGAGTGAGCCTCAGTCGCTCGTCACCACGAGCTGGAGTGTGATGGGCAAGGCCT
>DASZJR010000042.1:0-10029 GCA_035947855.1 Candidatus Dormiibacterota bacterium | reverse complement strand
GATCAAGGTCCGCGAGAACGAGACCTTCGAGAGCGCCCTACGCCGCTTCAATAAGAAGATCAAGCAGAACGGTGTTCTCTCCGAGGTTCGGCGGCGTGAGCACTACGAAAAGCCCAGCGTAAAGCGCAAGAAGAAGATCGCTGCGGCGCGTAAGCGGCGGGCTCGCACGACCTAATCGGCCCGCCCTGAGGGGAGACGATCCCTGCTGAAGAGATGAGACAGCGCAGCTCATCGGCGATCGACCAACTCCGGCGGCGCGGGCGGCTCTTCGCACGCGACCTTCGGTTGGGGCATATCGGCGCGGGCAGGCGCTGGCCGCCCTACCTTCGTCCTGCCGCCATCACCCTCATCCTGGCGCTGGCGACGGCCCTCGTGGTCGCCCAGAACTTCCTGCCGAACCGGCTCAACCTGCACGCTGGTGAGGTCTCCAGCCAGGACGTCGTCTCGCAACGGTCGGTGCGCTATGAGAGCCAGACCCGACGGGATGAAGCGCGCGCCGCTGCCGCGGCCCAGGTGCCTGACCAGTTCGATGGCTCGGTCAGCATCCAGCAACGCCAGGCGATCGACTCACTCGCGACCAAAGTTGCCGACCTGCGCCGTTCGTCTTCCTCTGGGCCCGACCGTTCGGCGCAGCTGAGCCTGCTGGAGCCGCAGCTCAGCGATGCCCAGCGCCAATATCTTCTCCAGGCGGACGAGGGCACGGTGGCGACGGTCTTCAAGAGTGCGGGCGACATCTTGCAACAACTCGAGAGCAACGGCATCAAGGCCGATACGCTGAAGAGCGCTTCGGACACGGCGCAGACGCGTGCGGCGGCCCTCCACCTGGATGCGACAGGGGCTTCGGTGGTGGCCACCCTCATTCGGGCCAATTTGAAAGTCAATTACCTTCCGACGGAGACCTCGCTCAAGCGACAGCAGGCGAGCGACGCGGTGCCCGCGGTCTTTGTGACTGTCGCCCAGGGACAAACCATCATCCGCTACGGCGACCTGGTGACCCCATTTCAGCTCGAGGAAGCCCAGGCGGTCGGCCTGCTGGCGCCCAAGACGGATTGGGCACGCATCCTGGCGGTCTTCATGCTGGTCATCATCCTGTTCGCCGTCGCCCTCGGCTACCTGATGCAATTCCGGCCGGCAATCCTCCGCGACCCGCGACAGCTCGCCACTCTCGGGGGCTTGATGTTGGTCCTGCTGCTCGTCGCCAAACTAGTTGTTCCGATCAACCCCAACACGCAATACCTCGTGCCCATGGCGGCCGTGCCCCTCCTGGTTGCCGCCTTGATGGATACGGGGCTGGGCATCATCGTCGCCATGGCTGTCGGTTTGCTGACCGGCATCGTCGCCGATAACGTACTGCCACTCACGCTTGTCGGCTTCCTGGGCGGAGCGATCGGCTCGATCTATGTCCACCGGCTCGAGCGCCTTGGGCAGTGGGTCACGGCCGGCATCCTGGTCGCCGGTGCCCAGTTCGTGACGCTGGTGTCGCTCTCGTTGATCGAGCGGCACCAATCGCTCGACGAGATTCTCACGATCGGTGGGCTGGCGCTGATCAACGGGCTGGTCTCGGCCCTGATCGCGGCCGGCCTGCTCACCTGGCTCGGCGAGATCACCCGCGTCATCACCCCGATGAAGCTGCTCGAGCTGATGACGCCGAACAATCCGCTCTTGAAGCGCTTGATGGTCAGCGCCCCAGGCACGTACAACCACTCGATCGTGGCCGCCAACCTGGCCGAGGCCGCGGCGGAGGCGGTCGGCGCCAACCCGGTGCTGGCGCGGGTCGGCTGTTATTTCCACGACATCGGCAAGATCCGGCGGCCGCACTTCTTTGTCGAGAACCAGGCAGACATCGGCAACATCCACGAAAACCTGTCGCCTACGACCAGCTCGGACATCCTGAACGCGCATGTAACGGAAGGCGTCGAGCTGCTCAAGCAGTATCACTTTCCAACCACGGTCCGCGAAATCGTCCAACAGCATCAGGGGACGACCGTGAAGCGCTATTTCTATCGGCAGGCGCTCGAGCAGGGGCTCGATGTCCGCGAGGACGACTTCCGCTACCCCGGCCCTCGTCCGCGCTCGAAAGAGGCGGCCATCGTCATGATCGCGGACACCGTCGAGGCGTCAGCCCGAACCCTGAAGGATCGGAGCACGGAAGGGATCCGCGATCACGTGCACCGCATGCTCCAGGGGTTCGTCCGCGACGGCCAGCTCGATGAGTGCGATCTGTCCTTCCGCGACCTCCGCCTGGTGGAGGAGGCGATGGCCAACATGGTCGTCAGCATCTACCACGCCCGGATCGAGTATCCGGCCGCGGTGGCCGAAACGGCGGTCGCCGGAGCCGCCGTCGACACGACAGGCGGCGGGCACGATGGGACCCTCGACACCGAGGACAAGACGATTCCGTTACCGCGACCGGCGACGCGTCCGCGCCCGAGCCCCTCCTAGCCGGCCCGCCGGCGGCAAAGCTGGTGTCGGCCGCTGTCAGGTGCAGGTGCAAACTTCCAGCTGCCGCTGCGATATTCAGGTAGTGCTCCTTTCGGGCTCGGTCATCGTGCTTGCCTATGTCGCGGCGGCTGCCGTGATCATCCCTGCCATTTCGATGATCGGTTTTGGCAAGGTGCCGAAATTCCTGCGCCGCAATCCCGACCCTGGCAAGACCCGCACCCGGATGGAGGGCACCGGCCTGCTCCTGATCGGCATGTTCATCCTGGCTGACGCGCTGGCGGCCGACCTCGGCCGCCGGTCATCGGTCCCGCAGGACTGGATCCTGCTGGTCTGGGTGCTGCTGGCGGCCGGCTTGATCGGGCTCCGCTACCTCGCCGGGCGGACCGACCCGAAGTCCCCCAAGCCCACGGCGTAACCGCCCCGGCCCGGGTACGATACTGCCGTGCTCATCCAGATGAGCCGCTTGGGTGCCGCGTCCATTACCTCGGGAGTGGATCTGGATGGGCTGAAGGTGGTGCTGCAGACGGCGGCGCGGACCATGAAGGTGCCGGATCAGACCGTGACGGTGGTGACGCTCACCAGCGACCAGCGTCTACGCGAGTACAACAGCCGTTATCGGGGGCTCGACGAGCCGACCGACGTGCTCGCTTTCGCCGCCCGCGAGCAGCCGACGGACGGGCGCTTTCAGCCGCCACCCGGCACCGAAGACTGGCTGGGCGACATCGTGATCTCTGTGCCGCTGGCGCGACGCCAGGCGCGGCAGGCCCATCATCCGCTCGATGACGAAGTGCGCCTACTTGCGGTGCACGGCTTCCTGCATTTGCTGGGCTACGATCACGCCGAGCCGGCGGAGGAGGCGGCCATGACCGCGCTGACTAACCGGATCCTGTCCAAAGCGCCATGACGCCGCACTCCGACGCCGAGTTCGAGGCGGAACGGATTGGTAGCCCCAGCCGAGCCCGCCGCGTCGACCTGCGGCGCACGATCTACAGCTTCCGCCATGCGGGGCGCGGGTTTGCCTGGGCGCTCTCGTCGCAGGCGAACTTGCGAGTGCACCTGCTGATCGCGTTCTTGGTTCTGGTCGCGGCGCTCCTCTTTCGCTTCACCGCCATCGAATTCGTCGGATTGGTGCTGTGCTTCGCAGTCGTGATCGCTGCCGAACTGTTCAACACGACGCTCGAAGTGCTGATCGACTACGCCTGGCCCGAGCACCATCCGATGATCGGTCGCGCCAAGGACGTGGCGGCGGCGGCGGTGCTGGTCGCGGCGGGCGGTGCGGCTCTGGTCGGCGCTCTCCTCTTTGCGCGCCATCTGTTCCACCTGTCGTGACCCCGGCCACGGCCGTCGTGACGGCGGCCCTCGATGCGCTTCGCGCGCGCGACTGGGACGGCTTTGCTCACCGGCTGCATCCCGACGTCGTGCATCGAACGCCCGGGGTGCCCGAGCCCATCCTCGGCCGGGAGGCCTTCGTGCTCCTGAGCCGCCAGGCGGTGGCGCGTACGCCCGACGTGATGTTTGAGGTCGAGCGGCTCGTGACGGAAGGTGACACCGTGGTCGTTATTGGCGAATGGACCTACACGGGGCCCATGGGGAAGGTTCGCCAGCCTTCGGTCAGCGTTGTCGACGTTCGAGACGGCCAGATCTGGCGCGACCTGGAGTACGTCGGGCTGGCCATCTAGGGCCGGCATGAAATTCCCGGAGCGCGCCGTAGTTGCACCCTCGTGACATCGCGCATCGCGGTCATCGACGACGAGGCCCCCAACCGCGCCTACCTGCAGACGCTGCTGGGCACGGCCGGCTTCGACGTGCAAGTCGCTGCCGGCGGCAACGAGGGCGTGGCGTTGGTCGAGAAAGAGCGTCCTGACCTCGTCCTCGTCGACCTGATGATGCCGGGGGTCGACGGCTTCATGGTGTGCGAGCGGATCCGAAAGGGCCCGGCGGGCGCCGACGTCCAGATCGTCGTCCTCTCCGCGGCTGACGGGCTCGATGGGAAGGTTCGGGCGCTCGAGCTCGGCGCTGACGATTACCTGGTCAAGCCCGTCGAGTCGCGCGAGCTCGTCAGTCGCATCAACGCAATGCTCGAGAGCGGTGCGCGGCTCCGGCTACGCGGATCGCAGGCGCGCGGCCGGCTCACGGTAGTGGCCGGCGCCAAGGGTGGGATTGGCACGAGCAGCGTCGCGATGAACCTCGCCGCCCTGCACGCCAGCGGCAAAGGTGCGGACACCGTCGTTCTCGCTGACCTGGCGGTCCCGGTTGGCACCCTCGGCAGCATGCTCAACATCGAGGTCCCCCACCGCTGGGCTTGGGGGGAGGTCCTCAACGACGGCGCCGCCAGTGCCCATCGCCTCTCCAACTACCTGATGCGCAACCCGCAAGTGCCACTCCGGCTGCTGCCCGGCGTGCGCCAAGACTCGGCATACCGCGACGTGCCACCGGAGGCGATCAGCAGCTTCGCCACCTCGCTGCGCGGGTTGGCGGCGACCATCGTCGTCGACCTCGGGAACCAGCCCTCGCCGTTCGCGCCCCCGCTCTTACGAGAGGCCGACGTCATCCTGGTCGTTGTCGAGCCGGAAATCATCTGCGTCGAGCTCACCCGGCAATTCCTCGATCGGTTACGCGAAACCGGCATTCTCAGCCACCGCATCCGGCTGGTCATCTGCAACGCGCATGGCAGCCTGCAATTGAGTCGCACCGAGACCGCAGCGGCGTTGAAGATGGAGGTGGCCGCGATGATCCTCTACCAGCGCGACGAGTTTTCGGCCGCGAGTAAACGGCGGCTCCCGATCGTCATCCACCACCCGCAGTCGCAAGCCACGACGCAGTTCAGCGAGTTGATGCAGGCTCTGGCCGCGGTCTGACGGGCTCACGAAACGTAAACTGACCATCATTCCCGCCACTACTCCTGTCGTCGAGTCGCGCCGCCGCGCCCTCGTGCAGGTTTCCGCCCTCCAGTACCCCGAGTTCCGCCGCTACTTTGTCGGGCAGTCGGTGTCTGTGGTGGGCACCTGGATGCAATCGGTGGCGGCTGCCTGGCTCGTCCTTCAGCTTTCGCACGATTCGGCAGTCGCGCTCGCGCTCTTTGGCGCCTTCAGCTATGGCCCGGTGTTGCTCTTCGGCCTCTACGCCGGCACCATCGTCGATCGCTTTCCCCATCGGGACGTGCTGCTCCTGACCCAGATCGCTTCGGTGGTCGGCGCCGTGCTCTATGCGGTGCTGACCGGCACGCACACCATCACGCTGCCTATCGTCCTGGTGCTGGCCGCCGCGTTGGGCATCAACCAGGCGCTCTACTTCCCCGCGCGCCAGGCGACGGTCCTCGAGATGGTCGGTCGCGGCGAACTGGGCAGTGCCGTCGCTCTGAACTCGATCGCCTTCAACCTCGCCCGCATCGTTGGCCCGGCGCTGGGTGGCATCGTGATCGCGACGCTTGGCGTGGCGGCGTGCTTTTGGATCAACGCCATCACCTACCTGGGCGTGATCGTGGCGCTCTTGACCATTCGACGCCGGCCGCTGACGGTCGGCCCCCCGCAAACGGCGCTCCAGCTCATCGGCGAGGCCTTGCGTTACGTCGCGCGCACCCCCGCTCTTGCCGGGCTCTTCGCGCTGCTCTTCGTCGCCGGAACCTTCGGTGCGAACTTCAACCTGGTGCTGCCGCTGTTCACCCGCATCGTCTTGCACGCCAACGCGGATACGCTCGGCTACCTGTTTGCCGCGCAAGGCGTGGGGTCGTTGATTGGCGCGCTGACCATGACGCTCGCCGGTGGAGTCTTGCTCGAGCCGCGCCGGATCGTGCTGGGGGCGCTGCTCTTCGCCGCCATGGAGCTGTTGTTCGTCGTGGTCCCCGACTTTACCCAGGCGGTCCTGCTGTTACTCGTGATCGGCTGGTCGTTCGCCGTCTACTCGATCGGCACCAACACCTTCGTGCAGGTGCGCTCTCCAGACCGGATGCAGGGCCGGATGGTGAGCCTCTACTCGGTGTTGTTCATTGGAGTCACACCGATTGGCAACGTCTTCGCCGCCGTCGTCGCCCACTTCCTGGGCCCGTCCGCGGCCGTGTGGCTCGGCGGGGCGCTCACGGCGGTGGCCGGCCTTGCCGTCCTCGTCTTCTTCCTCTCTAGACGCGATTGAACTCGGTCATGGCCCGCTCGAGACCGTGCTCGATGGTGAAGAGCACGGCGTCAGCGACCCGCGACACCACGTCCGGGAGCTGCGCTTGCTCGGCAGCGGTAAATGGACTCAGGACGTAGTCGGCGCCGTCCCCAGGAGGGCGGCCGATTCCGACTCGAAAACGGATGAAGTCCTTGCTGCCGAAGGATGCGATCAGCGAGTCCATTCCGTGGTTGCCGGCGGAGCTGCCGCCCTTGCGGATGCGCATCCGGCCGAAGGGAAGGTCGAGCTCGTCGTGGACGACCAGCGTGCGTTCCAGCGGCACCCCGTACTTCGCCCGTAGGGCTTTGCCCGCCGACCCGGAAAGATTCATCATCGTCTGCGGCTTGGCGAGCACCAGCTCGCGGTCGCCCGCGCGGACGCGACCGGTGAGCGACTTCGCGGCCCGGTCCGCGACCCTGGCGCTGTTTCTTCGAGCCAGTTCGTCGACGACCAGAAAACCCACGTTGTGCCGGGACCGCTCGTAGTCCCGGCCGGGATTGCCCAGCCCGATCACGAGCCAGCGGTTCGAGGGCGACGGGAGGGCGGGTTTGCGGCGGAACATCGCCCCGTAGCGTAAAGCACGCAAAAGGCGGCCCTGCTCTCGCCGTTGCACTCTCGCCAGCCTTGGGTTTCCTGCATGGTCGCGTCAACGCCCGATCGATCCGCGTCCTCTTGTGGGTCGCGGGCCTGTCGTCCCTACTCGTCGCGACCGCCGGCTGGGTGCTGCCGGCACAGCCGTACCAGGCGCCCTGGGCCTGGATCAGCTTCATCGGCATGTGCATCGTTGACGACTTCCTGCTCGGCTCCAAGGAGGACGCCCATTGGGGCGAGCTGCCGAAGATCGCCCTCTTCGCGGCCATCATCGTGTTTCGGCGCCATCCCGAGATCTCCGTTTTGGTGGCTCTCATGGCCGCGCCGCTCGGAAGTCTCCTGAAGGGGCAAACCTGGTCGACGCAGCTGACGGCGACCGCGCAGTGGATCCTTGCGGCGGTCCTGGGCGCGGTCACGTTCCGGCTGGTGGGCTTTGGTGATACGCCCCATTTCCTGGCGGCGACCGCCGCGTTGATGGTCGTGTACTACGCACTGGGGCCGGTTCTCAGCGCTTGCCTGCAGGCCACGCTGACCGAGACCGATTTTCCGAGCGCCTTTGCCGTCCACCGCCGGCTCGGCATCACGCTCCTGATGGCGGGCGCGGTGCTCGCCCTTGCCTGGCGCACGACCGCACTGGAGCCGGCGGCGCTGAAGGTCGCCGACGGTGCGCTCGTCACGGTCGCGGGGTTCTTTGTGGGCTTCCTCTTCGGCGGCCGAGCGAGCCGAGTCCTGGCGCCGGCGGCGCCGATTCCGGTCCTGCCGCTGGTGGGCGCGGGCATTCTTCTGTTGCTGAGCGAGGTCGCCCCAGGCCCCCTCTCGTGGCTGCTTCCGCTTGGCCTGGCGCTGGTCGCCGGCATCTGGGCGGTCTGGAGGCACATCTACCCGATCGCCTGCGGGGCCCTTGGCGCCTACTGCAACGAGGTCGTCCGGGCCGCGAATGGAGGACGGATGCCGGTGGAGGGGCATGATGTGCTCTCGGCGGTGACCAGCCGCGCCAGGACCTATATCCTTGCCGGTTCCGACACGAACTTCGCCTGGCTGGACGATCGCTTCACGCTGCCGCCCCCGTTCCCCGGCATCGCCAGCGCGGGGGACATCTTGATCGCGATCGCTATGGCCTGGTTCGTGGCGATGCTGATGCTGCGCCGTCCGCAGGCGGTTGCCGCCGCGGCCGACGAGGTCGAGGAACCCACCGAGTCGGACGACCGGCCAGCCGGCGCCACGGCAGGCGCCGCCTGAACCCGGACCGCGCCATTGTCGTTGGTCCGCACGGCCCTTGTGCGAGAGGGCTGCGCGTGGTTCTTTGATCGGCACATGCGCATCTGGCTGTTGCTGCTCGCGCTCCTGATGCCAGTCGAATCGCACCTTCCGGTCACAGGGTCGGTCCCGGTCGAGCTCTACGAGCTCGCCCCAACGGCGCCGCCTGCGCCGCCGGTGATCAGGGCGCGCGCGGCCATCCTGCTCGACGTCGATAGCGGCAAGATCCTGTTTCAGGTCGATCCGCACGGTCGCCATGCCCCGGCCAGCCTGACGAAGGTCGTCACGGCACTCGTCGCCCTCGATCACCTTCGGCTCGAGCAGATGGTCGGGGTCCCACCGTCGATCAACCAGCTCCCGTGGGATTCGACGCGCATGGGACTGCGCGCCGGCGAGCGACTGACCGTGCGCGATCTCCTTTACGGCCTCTTCCTAAATTCAGGAAACGACGCCGCCATCACCCTGGCCGAGGCTGCCATGCCGCGAGCGACCTTCATCGCGCTGATGAACGCCCGGGCGGCCAGGCTCGGCATGGTCGACACTCACTTCGTCAACCCGATCGGTCTCGACGATCCCCGCCACTACACGTCAGCCGCCGACCTCGCCAGGGCGACGACCGAGTTGATGCGGAGCTTCCCGGAGGTCGCGGCGATGGCGGCGACGCCCACGATGACCCTGCCGGCGACGGCCACGCATCACGCCTACGCGCTGAACAACCTCAACGAGCTGATTCGCAAATACCCCGGCGCCACTGGGCTCAAGACCGGGTGGACCGGTCATGCCGGGGGATGCCTCATTGCCACGGCGACGCGCGGCGGCCGCCATCTCGCGGTGGTCCTGCTGGCATCCCCTCGCATCTTTGAGGAGGCGGCCGCGCTGCTCGATTACGGCTTCGCCAACTCGTCGTAGCGCCGATCGGCCCTAAGCTGGCCCTGGTGTGAGTCTGATCTCCAACGTCTTCTTCCGGCTGATGTACCGGCGGGGGTTCACCCCGTGGGACAGCGGCGTCTCGCCGCCGGAGCTGGTTGGCGTGATCGACGGCACGCGTCGGTTGGCGCCGGGCCGCGCGCTCGACCTCGGCTGTGGCACCGGAACCACGTCCGTCTACATGGCGAGCAAGGGCTGGCAGGTGACAGGCGTCGATTTCATTCCTCGGCCGATTCGCGTCGCCCGCGCCAAGGCGGCATCAGCCGGAGTGTCCGTTGCCTTCCTCGTCGGCGACGTGACGCGGTTGCACGACCTCCCGATCGAGCCGGGGTTCGATCTGCTCTTCGACCAGGGCTGCTTTCATTCCTTGCCTGATCGCGCCCGACCCGCCTATGAGCGCGAGGTCAGCCGGATGGCTCGCTCCGGGGCGACCTTTTTGCTCTACGCGTTCGGGCGCCAGCCGGATGTGCCCCGCCGCCGGTTTTTTCCGAAGGGCATCGCGCCCGATGAGGTGCAGGCTCTGTTTGCGGACTTCGAGATGGTCGAGGCGACACCAGGCACCGACCCGTTTGGCTCGCACTGGTACACGTTGCGCCGCCGGTGACGAGATCCACGCGCGCCTTTCCACACCGGGGCGCGCTGATACACGCGCGCCTTTCCACA
>DASZJR010000041.1:0-3633 GCA_035947855.1 Candidatus Dormiibacterota bacterium | reverse complement strand
GCCGGTTCGGGTGAGGGTGGGAGGTATTGAGGTTCGCTCGCCATCGAACTCAGCCCAATTCTACGCTCGCCTGTTTCAGCGACCGGGCAGCGGAAGCCACGTAAGGACCAACTGCTCGGTCCGCCGGAATCCTGCCTCCTCGTAGACCCGAACGGCCTGGGGATTGTTCTCGCGCGTCCAGACCGCGGCGAAGGTGACGTTCCGCTGACGAAAGAGTTCCACGGCCTGCTGGAGCAGCTTCCGGCCGATTCCCTGTGCCCGGAAGCCGGGATCGACGTAGACTTCGGCGACTTCCGCCTCGAGGCCGGTACCGGGATTGAAGAACACGCACCAGCAGAGACCCACGACCTTGTCCGCGGCGCGCGCCGCCAGGATGACGTTCTCGCCGGTGAATCGGGCTGCGGGCGCGTTCGCCACGTCGTGCTCGATCTCGTTCTCGGTCAGCTGCGGATGGTCGTAATAACGTTGCTCGGCCAGCATCAGCTCGCGCAGTAATGGCCGGACCAGGTCGTGCTCGGCGGGATCGAGCACCGCGATCGAGATCTCGGTCGCGCTGGGTCGCTCTATGACTTTGCGGCCGTTGGCACGCCGTCGAGCACGCTGCGCAAGGCCTGGGCCGCGCCCAGCAAGCCGGCAGTTTCGACCGGCACGACGAGCTTGGCGTTCTCGCTGGCGGCGAACTTCGAGAGCGTGTCGAGTTGCAGAATCGAGACCAGCGTTGGATCCGGAGCGGCGTCCTTGATCGCCTTGTAGACGGTGGCAATGGCCTGTGCTCGGCCTTCCGCCTCGAGGATGGTCGCCTGCCTGAGGCCCTCGGCGCGCAGGATGGCTGACTGCTTGTCGCCTTCCGCGGTCTTGATCTGGCCCTGCTTCTGGCCGTCAGCGATGTTGATCTGGGATTGCTGCTGACCCTCGGATTTGAGGATGAAAGCCCGCTTCTCCTGGTCGGCCGTCTTCTGGAGAGCGAGGGCGTTGAGGATCATCTGCGGCGGCGTGATGTCGACGATCTCGATTCGGTTGATCCGGATCCCCCACTTGTCGGTCACCGACTCCATCTGGGCTTGCAGCTGGGCGTTGATCCGCTCGCGCTGACTCAGCGCGTCGTCCAGGCTCATCCCGCCGAAGATCGCGCGCAGCGTCGTGCGCGACAGCTGGTCGATCGCAATGAAGTAATTGCTGACGCTGAAGAGGGCGAGCTTCGGGTCGACAACCTGACTGAAGATGGTGGCGTTGACGCTGACGGTGACGTTGTCGCGCGTGATGACGTCTTGCTTGTCGCCGGTCCGAGGCGTCTCCCGGATGTCGACCAGCACCATCGAGTCGACGAGCGGGACCAGAAAGGTCAGACCCGGCTGCCGCACGGAGTGAAACTCGCCGACGCGCTTGACCATGCCGACGTAACCCTGCTGGACGATGTTGACGGTGCGGGCGATGATGACGATGGCCAGGAGCACGATGATGGCGCCGACGATCAAGGGTGCGGACATGAATTACACCTCTTCTCAGGCGGTTGGTGTTGATGTGGACGGCGCGGCTCGGACGATGAGCGTGGTGCTGCGCAGCGCGGTGACAACGATGAGGGTGTTGGCCGGCACGGGGCTGCCATCGTCGGTGAGGGCCGGCCAGAGCTCACCAGCGATCTTGACATGGCCGGGCTGCCCGACGCCGAGGATAGGCTCCAGCAGGACAGCCTGCTGACCGACCATGCTGTCGGCCCCCGAGCGCAGGGTCGGCCGGCCGATGTGGAGCCGGTCGACAAGGAACGGCCGCGCGATCAGGATGCCGGCGACGCCGATCACTCCCAGCACGATGGCCTGAACGAGAAGGTTGAAGTGGAGCAGCGCGGCCACAGCGGCGCCCAGCGCGCCGATCGTGATGAAGACGGCAAAGAACGCGACCGTCATGACCTCGACGACCGCGAAGGCAATGGCGACGATCACCCAGAACCAGAACGCCGTCATCCGCGGCCATTCTAAGGCCTAATGGGCGCGCGTGCGGCGTAGTCAGGCCGCTTCGGCCTGTAGATGGCCGCGCGCGTGCCGCTCGACCGCGATCGGCACGATCCCGGCGCCCTGGATGACCTCGAGCACCTTGCTCAGACCGACTGCCTCGCGCCCGGCCGGGAAGTCGATGCCAATCACCGACATCGAGGCGTCGCAGTCGGGGCAGATGGTGGCGCTGACCGCCTTGGTGGGATCCCAGGTGCGCTGCGCACAGGCGCCGCATCCGTGGCAGATGAGATCGAACATCATCCCCTTCTGGGCACGCACAGGCGTGGATTCCCCACCTCGCTCCACATCCCTACAACGGCTGCCGCCAGAGGCACCTTGCTCTGCCGGTCAAGCGCTCAAGGTACGCTGCCACCGAGATGGCACGACGCCGTCGTAGTCGATCGCGCCGGCTTTCAGGAAGGTCGCGAGCTGGGCAATCGCTTCTCGAGTGGCCCGGGCCACCGGCGTATCGTCGCAACCAGCCTCAACGGTGACCCTACGGATCGAAAGCCGCCCCGTATCGCGGTTCATGGCAGGGTCGACGCGTGCCACGAGGCGATCCCCATAAAGGACGGGCATCGCATAGTACCCGTAGCGCCGCTTTACCGCGGGCACGTAAATCTCCATCGTGTAGTCGAAGCCAAACATCCGGCGCGTCCGCTTGCGGTCGATGATCAGATTGTCAAAGGGGGACAGCAGGGTGGTTCGCGGCGTCCACGTGCCGGCTTCGATCCGGTCGAGAAGCGCGAGGTCATCCGCGTGCACATACCAGGTGCCGGGCCACGACTCATCGCCGTCTCGGACGCTGACGGGCACGATACGTCCCTGCTTCTCCAAGGCGCCCAGCGCCGCCGGCAGATTCACATACTTCCAGCGGATGAAGTGATCGCGGATATCCGTAGGCGATGCGACACCGAGCGCCCGCAGTGAGATTTCCGCCGCCCAGTGGACGATCGCCGGCTCGCCCAACCTGGTCTTTGGCGTCCACGCGGGCAGACACCGCTCGGAAAGATCCCACATTTTTTGACCACCGCTTCGCCCCGCGACCATCAGCTGCCCCATCATCTGCAGGTAGAAGAGCATCATGCCGACGTTGCGGCCGTTGTTCCACCCGCTGCTCCGCCAGGTCCCGGTCGACTGATCCTCGAAGGCACGCGACGGCAGTGGGCCACGTTCCCGAATCTGGCGAAGGATGCTGCGCCGCAGCGAGTCATTTGCCTTCATCCACGCGAGGACGCGCTGCGACTGGCGCTCGCCTGACGCTGTGAACCCGTGCCAGAAGCCCTTGCCGGTGGCCACTCGGCGCATGATCCAGCGGTAGATCGGATAGTGCTCGGTCACGACGATCGACGCCGCATGCGCCCAGGACTCGAACAAGCGGCGCTCGTCCCAGAGCAAAGTCTCCAGGTGCTTTGGCTGGTACGGCCCGACGCGGCTGAAGACCACCAGCTGGTGGCTGGGCGCCACGACGTTGGTCGGATCGAGTTGCAGGAAGCCTAGGTCCCTGGCGACATCGAAGATGCCGTCAGCGTTCGGTTTGCTCTTTTTACCGGCCAATCGCTGCCGCGTGATCGCCAGCCGCCGCGCCGTCGTCGCCGAGATCGTGCGCACCGGCGAAGCTTAGTAAACGGAGTGCGGCTGA
>DASZJR010000040.1:0-10441 GCA_035947855.1 Candidatus Dormiibacterota bacterium | reverse complement strand
GGCGGCGACCGATTTCCGGCTGGCCCAGCTCCGACGGCCGCCGGAAAATGACCTGCTTCCCGTAGTCGATCGTCTTCGGCGCCGGGAATTCCTGCCGGCGATCTACTTCATCTTCTCGCGGCGTGGCTGCCGCGAGGCGCTGGCGCGCTGCGCGGTGCACGGCTTCGACCTGACCAGCGATGCCGAGAAGGCCCAGATCGACGCGACGATGCAAAACCGCCTGGACCAGATCGGAGACCCCGACGAAGCCGAGCTGTACCGCAATCTGCTCGATGGGGAAACGCTCCGACGGGGACTGGCGATGCACCACGCGGGCCTCCTCCCCTATCTCAAGGAACTGGTCGAAGACCTCTTCCAGCGCGGCCTCATCAAGGTCGTTTTCGCTACGGAGACCCTGTCCTTGGGCATCCACATGCCGGCGCGGGCCTGCGTCGTCTCGTCATTTACCAAGTTCGACGGCCGCGACTTCGCGCCGCTCACTTCAGGCGAGCTGACCCAACTCATGGGTCGAGCCGGTCGACGAGGGATCGACCCCATCGGCCACGGCGTGGTCCTCAAAGAGCCGGACATCGACATCGGCGTCGTCTACGAGGCGGCCACCGGCGAAGAGATGACCGTGGAGAGTAAGTTCGCCCCCACTTACAACATGGCGCTCAACCTGCTGCGCTACCACCCGCCCGAAGAGGTCGACCTGCTCATGGAGCGCTCCTTCGGCCAGTACCAGAAGATGGTTGCGCGCCGCTCGCTCGATGACCGCCTCGCGAACCTGCGGCAACGCCTGGCCGACGTCCTCGCCAGCCGCTTCAACGCCGAGGGCGAGCCGTGTTGCACCGAGCCGACCTTCAGCGCCTTCGTCCGCGCCGAGGAGGAGATCGCCTCACTGCGGGTGCGGATGCGACGGCTGCGCAGCGAGCACTGGCATCGCGGCCGACGGCGGCGCGGCGGGTCGACGCGGGAGGCCGGCGGCCGCACGCTCGCCCAGCTCAAGGAGGAGCTGCAGACGTGGCAGCACAAACTCAACGAGCTTCCCTGCCGCAAGTGCCCGTTTGTGGCCGAGCATCGGGCCCACCACGCCGAGGTCCGCGAGCTCCAGGCACGGATCCGCGCCTCCGAGCAGGATGCGGAGCGATCCCAGGGAGAGTACCGGCGGCGGATGCACGCGCTGCGCGGCGTGTTGGGCGAGATCGGCTTCCTCGATGGAGCCGTCCCGACCGAGAAGGGCCTACTCGCGTCGCGGATCTACGGCGAGAACAGCTTGATCATCACCGAAGCCATCGCCGACGGTTGGCTGGAGGAGCTAACGCCGGCGGAGCTGGCCGCCTCGCTGGTGATGGTCACAGCCGAGGACCGCAATCGCGACCGCCCGCGGCCGCGGCGGCGCCTTCCGACGAGCGGGGTGGCTCTCGCCCAGAAGCGGCTCCGCATCATCTATTACCGGTTTTCCGCGCGCGAGAAAGAGCGGGGCGAAGAGAACCTCCGACCACTCTCAGGGGACTATGTCAACTTCACCTACGACTGGTGCAGCGGCCGCCCACTGACCGAGATGCAGGCACCGACCGACGTCGAGCTGGGTGATGCCGTCAAAGCGCTGAAGGGGCTCTACAGCGCGCTGCGCCAGATCGAATGGGCCGTGACCGATCGGCCCACGCTTCGCAAGCTCGTGCTCAAGGCGCGCGAGAGCCTCGAGCGCGACCTGATCACCCGCGTCTAGGCAGGCTTATTGTCTCCCCGCTTTTCTAGTCGCGCCCCTCTTCCTGGGCGAGTTTCTCGGAGATGCGGTAGACCTGCTCCGGCAGGTCCGCGATGTCGTAGAAGCGCAACGGTTTCTTGAGGCGCTTGGCAATCCCCAACTGCACTTTCACCCCCAGGCTCATCGTCCCGAAGACCCAGACCTCGTCGCAGCGGGCCAGCAGGTTGTTGATCGCCTCGCGCACGAGCTGCTTGGGCACGGTGTGCAGCAGGTAGTAATCGAAGAGCATGAAGGGGTTGATGGGCACGTAGCCTTCGTCGAGGACCAACTTCGAGACGTGCATCCGCCAGTAGAAGTTGCGGTTCGACATGGCGATGTAGATCAGCTTCTTCGGGTGACGGATCGTCTGCTCCAGCTGTTCTAGGGGGCTCGCCTCGGCGACCGGACTGAAGATGGACGCGAGGATGGCCTCGGCCGACTTGCCGACGGCGGAAGGTTCGTCCGGTTCCGTCCGGGGGACCGGCGGCGCCTTTTCTGGCTCGACGGCGTCGCGCTCCCGATCTCGCGGCATTGTTTGTCGGAAGTTTAGGCGCCCACCAATTGAGCGTCAAGCAAACTCCGGACAATCGGACGGAGCCGCCGCAGCGCGCGGTCGAGCAGCAGGCGGTTTTCCACCGCATTGAGCCAACGACTCGCACCCGATGGATGCGGCAGCGGCACGAGCAGCGGCCGGGCGCGGCCGCGACCTGAGACCTCGCGACCGGAGAGGTCGAAAACCCGGCCGACGAGCTCATCGAGCGGGCGACCAGGGAGGAAACGCTCATGGGACAGCCCGCCGACCAGGATCAACAGCTCGGGCTTGATGAGAGCCAGCTGCCGATCAAGGTGGGAACGGCAGAGGTCAACCTCAGCGTGGCTGGGGCGCCGGTCTCCTCCGCCGGTACCTTTGCCGGGGAAACACTTGGTGACGGAGGTCAGGTAGATCTGCCGCCGTGCCTGCGTCTCCGAGGCAAAACCCGCAAGGATCAACCATCCCATCAGCACCTGCCGTGACCTTCCCTGGAAGGGCAGCCGGCGGACCGCCTCGACCGCGCCGGGCGCCTGGCCGATGAGCATGATGCGGTTGTCCGCATGGCCGCTCAACACCGGCGCCGCCTGTGCCAGATAACCTGCCTCGACACATCGGGAGCAGGAAAGGATCTCGCGGTGAAGTCGGGCCAGGGTCGCCGTCATCGATCGATTGTCTCCCAGAGTGGCAAGGAGCCTCTGCTCAGCCGCGTTTGAACAGGCGTGCGACGAACGATTCTCGTGTTGTCTATCGCAGCGGCGATATCCGGTTGCGGAGGGACCACGGGGGCTGCTCCCGCCAGCACTCCGAAGAGCTATAGCGCCGTCGTGTTGGCGGACCACCCGGCGGCGTACTGGCGGATGGACGACACAACGGGAACGACGATGGCCGACGCCACCAAGAATGGCAACAACGGCCACTATGACGGCATCGTCTTGCCCGGCCAGCCAGGCCCCTTCGCCTCTGACGGCAGCACGGCGGTCGGTTTCGATGGGGCGACCGGCGGAGCCATCGTGCCCAGCTCGACCAGTCTCCAGATGAACTGGGTCACGATCGAGCTCTGGATCAGCAAACGGGCCGACTCAGACTACGGGTTTTATGTCGTCAAGAACGTGGTTGGCGGAGGCGGCGCGAGCACCGGGTGGTTCGAGTTGCTGAACAATCACAACAACGGCCGGCTGGAATTTCGCGTCACCGGCGACGTTGATCCAGTCCTTGTCTCGACAGCGACGCTGGACTTGAACCGCTGGTACTACGTGGTTGCGACCTACGACGGGGTCGTCGCCAAGCTCTACATCGACGGCAAACCGGACAGTACGCTCGCGGCCGTGGTCTCCCCAGTGCAGACTAGCGATCCGCTTTACATTGGCCGGCGAGCGGATGGCTTCTTCACGAACGCCCAGCTCGCCGAGGTCGCGATCTACCCGACCGCTCTCTCGGCGGACCGGATCGCGGCGCACTGGCAGGCCGCCTCCGCAACGCACTAGCGGCATCGTCGAGCCTGAATTGTGCCCCGGGTCGAGATCGGTCGTCACCGGCGCGTGCTTGCAAGGGCCCCCCGCCGACCTCCGTTTGAATAGGTGTGAGGAGGGAGCTTCTTCTTTTCGCCGTTGCCTTCGTAATGTCGGGATGCGGGGGCGCGACGCCCGCGTCCGCGACCGTTGCCAAAACCTATAGCGCCACGGTTCTTGCGGACCACCCCGTGGCGTACTGGCGGATGGATGAAACCAGCGGCACCATCATGGCCGATGCCACCGGCAATGCCAACAATGGTCACTATGCGGGTATCTACACGCTGGGGCAGCAGGGCGCCATCGGTGGCGGCAGCGCCGCGGTCGCCTTTGATGGGCAGAGTGGTGCGGCCAGCGTGCTGAGCTCAACCAGCCTGCAGGTGAACACCGTGACGATCGAGGCCTGGATCAAGAAACGGGCCGACACCGAATACGGGGTCTACGTCGCCAAGAACGTCGAACCCGGGGGCGGCGCCGGGAGCAGCTGGTTCGAGCTGCTCAACAGCCATCACAACGGCAAGCTGGAATTTCGAGTGACCTCCGACGGTTCGCCGGCCGTCGTGTCTAACTCAACGCTGGCGCTCAACACCTGGTACTACGTGGTCGCGACCTACGACGGCTCGACGGCCAAGCTCTACGTCAACGGCAAGCCCGACGGCACGCTCAAGGTGACCGCCGTCCCCAAGCAGACGGCCGACCCGCTGTTTCTCGGCCGCCGAATGGACGGGCTCTTCAACGACGCAGCCCTCGCGGACGTTGCGATCTACGCAACCGCGCTATCGGCAGACCGCATCACCGCCCACTGGCAGGCGGCGTCCGGAACGCACTAGAGGCGAGCGCCGTCGATCCCGTGCACGCGGGTCCTTTTTGCCCGATACTTTGCCCAACCCTGTGGCGTTAAGGTACTCGTGGCGACGCTGACATCGACGAACTCGCGCGTCGCTCTGATGGGTGTCGCCGCCTATCTGCCGCCGCAGCAGCGCTCCAGCGCCGAGGTCGAGTCCCTGATCGCGGCGTCGAGCCCGCAGGTTCGTGTGCCGCGCGGAATCGTCGAGCTGATGACTGGCATTCGCTGCCGCAGGGTCGCGGCTGATGGCGTCAACGCCTCCGACCTGGCGGCGGCTGCCGGGCACCGGGTCCTCGACAAAACGGGCATCGATCCGGCGGACGTCGATCTGCTGATCTACGCCTCGGTGAGCCAGGACCTGATGGAACCGGCGACGGCCAACATCGTCCAGGAAAAGCTTGGGACGCACAGCCCGGTTTTTGACCTGAAGAACGCCTGCAATAGCTTCCTCAATGCGCTCCAGGTCGCGGAGGCGCTGATCCAAAACGGCACCTATCGGACCATCCTCGTCACGGTCGGAGAGCTGCCATCGCGCTGCATCAAGTGGTCGGTCCGCGACCGCAGGGACTTGCGGCTCAGCTTTCCCGGCTACACCCTTGGCGATGCCGGAGCCGCGGCCGTGCTGCAGCCCTCTGAGAAGGGACGGGGCATCTACTACCGGTCGTTCAAGACCGCCAGCCGCTTCTGGAACCTCGGCGTGATTCCGGGCGGAGGATCGATGCACCCCCGCGGCGATGAGTGGACCTACATCCAGGGCGATGGCAGCCAACTCAAGGACGCATTCTTCGATGTCGGCCCAGGCATTCTCCAGGACGCGCTGGCGGCGACAGGTACGGCCTGTGCGGATTATCAGCGGGTTCTGGTGCATCAGGTGTCGATGCCGTTCATCCGAACGTTCCTCGAGATGAGCGGTGTCCCGAAGGAGAAAATCGTCGTTACCCTGCCGGAGCTCGGCAACATGGGCGCCGCCTCGCTGCCCGTCGCCTTCGCGCTCGCCGAGGAGCGCGGCGAGATTCAGCGGGGCGACCGGTTGATGTGGATCGGGCTGGCGGGCGGCATCAGCATGGGCGTGATGCTGATGGAGTACTGAGGGCCGATGCCCTATCGCACGTCGATCTCCTGGGGCCGGTAGCGATGCTCCCAGTACCAGAGCAGCGTATTGATGAAGCCGTAGCGGCGCGCCCGGCGAGTCGAGTTGTAGACGACGACGTTGCGCTTCCTTCGGGTACGTCGCGTCAGCATTCTGATGCGGTCGCCGAGGACACGGTCCTCGTGCACGTCCTCGATACGGGACCGCGGAAATCCGCCCGCCCGTTCGTACATCGATGCGGTAACGGCGAGGTTGTTCCCGGCCACCATGATGTAGGCGTACCGGAACTGACCGGGCCGGCCCCGACGGTAGATTTTTCCCCAGTTCGATGCGACGAAGATCAGCACCGGGATCGCGATCCGGTCACCCCAACTCAGCGGGAAATCGTCCGACCGTGGCTTGATCGTGCCGATCACGAACTCGAGTTCTTCCGCGAAGGCTCGCTTGATGTTCGCGACCCAGTCGCGCCGCGGGAGGCAATCGGCATCCGTGCGCGCAATGTAGCGCGCTCCGTGCGCGATCGCGTAGCGAAAGCCGGTGTCGGAGGCGGCCCCCGTCCCCTTTTCCAGTTCGGTGATGACCTCGATCGTCATCTCGGGGTGCCGGCCGCGGAAGGCCTCGATCTCGGCGCCACCGGCGTCGGTGCTGCCGTTGTCGACGAGCAGCAGGCTAAAGGCCCGATCGGTCTGCGCCGCCAGCGCCTCGAGCGTGGCGGTGATCCACCCGGCTTCGTTGAAGAAGGGCACGACCACCCAGAAGTCAGCGCCGGTCATCACGCACCCGGATTTGGAGCGACATGACCAGACCCGCGGCGGCCAGGACCGCGCACAGCGCGCCGTATCCCGCGGTCGACGCCAGCGCGAGGGCCGCGTACCCCGCGAGCGGTCCCAGCATCTGGCCGGCGCTCGCGATCGACTGGTTGACACCCATGATCGCGCCTTCGTCCAGCGTCCGGTTGGCGCGGCCGAGGAGCGCGGTCAGCGACGGGTTGAGGAGAACGATGCCCCACATGATGACGGTGCTGGCGACCAGCACTAGGGGAAACGTTCGCACCATGGCGATCGTCACGGCCCCCGGGACGACCAGGCCAAATCCCGCGATTGCCGCGCCTTGGTCACCCAGCCGTCGCACCAGCGGCGCCAGGGCCAGGATCTGGAACGCCGCGGCCAAGCCAAACAAGACGGTGAGGGTAAACGCGGCCTGTGATGCGTCGAAGTGGAGCAGCCGAAAAAGGAACAGCGGGAAGGCGAGCAGGAATGCGCTCTGCACGATGGTCGACAGCAGACCCGCGACGGCGACCCGCCGTGTTACCGCGTTCGACGGCCGCGTGATCAGCTCCATAAAGCGGGCGCCCGCCAACCCCATTCCCCACCCAGCGCGGGGAGGGACAAGGTTGGCCGCTGGAAAGGCGAACAGCGTGACGGCCATGTTGATCACGGTCAAGGCGATCGCCACCGCCGCTACCAGGGCGAGGCCGTACCGAGCCAGCAGCGAGCTGACGATCAACCCCAGCAGGATGCCGATGCCGGTCGCGGTCGAGAGGTTGGCGAAGCGCCGGCCCCACTCGGAGCGGGGATAGTGGTCGAGCACCGCGGCCCAGATGATCGCGATGTTGCCGGCCGTCAGTCCGTCGATCAAGCGCGAGAGGTAGAACCAGCCCGCCGAGTTGGCGAGCGCCAGGACGATGAATCCGACAATGCTGCCCGCCTGGCTGACGAGCAACAACGGCCGGCGGCCGTACCGATCGCTCAAGGATCCGAGCACGGGAGCGGCCAGCAGCTGGCAGAAGGAATAGGTGGCGAAGATTCCACCGATCACCAACGCGCCCAGCTGCATGCGCTGGGCGGCGAACGGCAGAACCGGCAGCACGATCGCATAGCCGAAGGTGTCGGTGAACGTCAGCAGCCCGAGCAGCAGGATCAGGCGCGTTCCGGGCTCTCGGAAGTGGATAGCCGATTATCCACGCGGACGGCGTCGCCTGACAAGCGCCGGGCGCAGCGCGCGGCTGCGTGGCACGAGCTGCGCATCTACGCCGCGAGCCACCCGCTGGCACTGGTCTTCTCCGAACTCGTAAGGCGGCTGGGACCGGTCGTGAGGCTGCCGGTGATGGGCAGCATCGTCAATGATCCGGAACTGGCTCGCGAGATCCTCGAGGACGAGCGGCACTTCAGCAAGACGGGTCCCGGCAGCATGGGGGTTGTGATCACGCAGGTCATGGGTCCCTTCGCGCTCTTCAACATGCACGGCGAGCCGCATCACCAATTGCGAGCCCAGCTCACCGACCTCTTTTCGCGAGCCTACCTCGATCGGCTCGATACGGCTGTCCTCCGGCCCGCGGTCGATGCGCTGCGCCTCGAGCTGACTGCCGGTGAGCGCGTGGACCTCGTGCGGTTCGTGCACGTCCTGACCGGAAGCCTGATGTGCCACATGCTGGGGATCGATGCGGCGGACGAACGAATCGCCCTCGACATGTGGCAACTCGGCGAGGAACTGGTCTCCGTGCTCCGCCTCTCGACCCGGCGGTTGAGCGAGCGGCAGGTCCGCGAGCGACAAGTGGTGTTCGAGCGGTTAGCCGTCTACATGCGAACGGCGTACGATGCCGGCCCCGGGTCCGATTCCCTCATCCAGCGGCTTCGCACGCTGGGATTGCCGTTTGACCAGGTCAAAGGCGTCACGGCGTCACTGTTCCTGGCGGGAACCCAGACGATCTCGACCGCCCTGCCGAGGCTGGTCGCCCTGCTGATCGACAGCGGCGAACTGGGGCACCTTCGCGAAGATCGGGCGCTGCTGATCCCGGCTATCGATGAGGGCCTTCGACTCACGGTCCCGACGCCCATCATGCTTCGTAGCGTCGAGCGCGACACGATCGTTCGCGGCCATCGCTTCCGGCGCGGCGGCCGGGTGATGATTCACACCTACAACCTGATGAAGCATCCCGCCTGGTTTCCCCGGCCGCGACGCTTCGACGTCGACCGTCGCGTCGACCGGCGCGTTCGCAACCTGTGGTTTGGCGCCGGCGCGCATTTCTGCATTGGGTATGCGCTGGCACAGCGCGAGCTCCGTGCGGTAGTCACTGGTCTGCTCGAGCTTCCCCAGCCTATCCGGGTGGTGCGTCGGCGCTACGCCCGACGCGTCTTCATCCCGGCGTATTCCCGGTTGGAAATCGAGCTGGTGCGATGATCGCCCTCGACCTGCTCGATGTGCTCGAGCGACAATCGATCGAGCGCCCGGACGCGCTCGCGCTGCGCGAAACAAGCGGACGGCGACTCACCTTCTCCGAGCTCCATCGGCGAATCGGCAGGGTGGCCAGCGGATTGCTGGCCGAGGGCATGCGTCCGGGCGACCGCGTGCTGTTCACGGTGCCCCCTGGGATCGACTCGATTGTCCTCATCCTGGCGATCGTGCGCGCCGGCGGTGTCGTCGTCGCCGCCAACCCGCTGATGGGCCCCGAGGTCTTTGCCAGCCGGATCCGTTTGATGGAACCGAGCTGGGTGATGGCCACCTCCCTCGTGTACCTGCTTGGCCGGCTCCGCGGGCCTTCGCTACTCCGCCGCTTACCCGTGCTGCCCGACCTCGGCGCCGTTCCCGCCAGGCGCTTCGTGCGGGTGGGGCCGCCCATGTGGGGCCGGCCACACATGATCGGTATGCGCTCGCTGGTCCGCGGGGGCCGATCCATCGATCCTGTCGTCCCACGAGAACCTGATGACCCGGTGGTCATCGTCTTCACCTCCGGGACCACCGCGGCGCCGCGGGCCGTCGTGCACACGAACGCCTCGATTGGCGCGGCGCTCGAGATCATGTCCCGGGAGGCGGGCTTCGCGCCAGGCGACGTCCTCTACAGCGACCAGCTTCACCTCGTGCTGCCGGCGCTGCTTGCCGGCGTACCCACCGTCATTCCGCGCAGCCGATTTCGTGCCGCTCGGCTGCTCGATCACCTCCGTCGCTATCGCGTCACCCACACCTTCGGGGTTCCGAGTGCGTACCAGGAGGTGGTCGAGTACGCCGTGTCTCGCCGGCTTCGGCTGCCCGACTCCCTACGCAAGGTGTTCCTCGGCTCCGCGGCCGTTCCCACCACGTTTCTCCGCCGGCTCGTCCCGGTGCTCCCGCCGAGCACCAGGGTGACATGCGTCTACGGCATGACGGAGGCGATTCCCGTCTGCCTCGTCGATCTGGACGCGAAACTCGCCTTCCACGCCGAGGGAGACCTGGTCGGTGCAGCGGTCGCGGGCGTCCAGGTCAGGACCGCCGGTGACGGTGAGCTGATCGTCAGTGGACCGAACGTGTGCGCCGGCTACTGGGGTGATCAGCCGATCTCCGAGGTGCGGACGGGCGATTTTGGCACGCTCGACGCGAGCGGCCGGGTGGTCCTGCTCGGACGAAAGAAGGCGATGATCATCCGAGGCCAGGAGAACATCTATCCAGAGCTCTTCGAGTCGACGATCGCGGGGATTGCCGGTGTCCGTCGCTGCTGCCTCGTCGGGCGATATCAGGATCAGCGGGCCGATGAAGAGGTCGTCCTCTGCATCGAGCCCGACGCGGGAGTCGATGAAGCGGCGCTGATCGCGCGCGTTGGGCTCGAGCTTCGCCAGGGACCGCATCGAATCGACACGACCGCCCTGCCCGACCGCATCATTCTGATGCCGATCCCTCTCTCGGTCCGGTCGAGAAAGGTTGACCGCACGGCGGTTGTCGCCGCCCTGGGCCGCCTACCCTCCCCCATTGGCAGCTCGCCGTC
>DASZJR010000039.1:0-50485 GCA_035947855.1 Candidatus Dormiibacterota bacterium | reverse complement strand
GCCGGCCTTCGCCTTGACGAGCGACTCCACCAGGTCACGATCCAGCAGATCGCCCTTCTTGGCGAGCTTGGTCTTGCGGTTGGCGGAATCCAGCACATCGTCGCGCAGCGTCCGGCCCACCAGCTTGTCGCGGTGCGCCTTATCGGCGGGCATCGTGCTGTACACGCGGCGGAACGGCGTTTCGATGAAGCCGTACTCGTTGACGCGCGCGAAGGTCGCCAGCGAGCCGATCAGGCCGATGTTCGGACCTTCCGGGGTCTCGATCGGGCAAATGCGGCCGTAGTGGGAATGGTGAACGTCGCGGACATCGAAGCCGGCGCGCTCGCGCGAGAGGCCGCCGGGGCCCAACGCCGACAGGCGGCGCTTGTGCGTCAGCTCGGCCAGCGGATTGGTCTGATCCATGAACTGGGAGAGCTGGCTCGACCCGAAGAACTCCTTGATCGCCGCCACCACGGGGCGCGCGTTGATCAAGCTGGCCGCGGTCACGGTGGCCGCGTCGCAGATCGTCATCCGCTCCTTGATGATGCGCTCCATCCGGATCAAGCCCATGCGGAACTGGTTCTGCAGCAGCTCGCCGACGGCGCGCACCCGGCGATTGCCGAGGTGGTCGATGTCATCCGGCTCGCCGGTGCCGTTGTTCAGCTCGATCAGCTTGCGGATGATGGCGATGAAGTCGTCGTTGGAGAGGGTGCGGACATTCATGTCCGTGCCCAGGCCCAGTCGCCGGTTCAGCTTGAAACGACCCACCTTCGAGAGATCGAAGCGGCGCGGGTTGAAGAACAGCGCTGTCATCAGCGCGCGCGCGTTGTCGACGGTTGGCGGGTCACCGGGGCGGATTTTCTTGTACATCTCGACCAGGGCGTCATTGACGTCGGTCGACGAGTCCTTCTCCAGGGTCGACTGGATGAACTTGTGCTCAGCGTTGTTGTCGACGTCGGCGAACAGCGCCTTGATCTCGTTGTTGCTGCCGTAGCCGAGGGCGCGCACCAGCGTGGTGACCGGGATCTTCCGCTTGCGGTCGATCTTGACGGTCAGCACGTCCTTGCCCGAGGTCTCGATCTCGAGCCAGGCGCCGCGGTTGGGGATCAGCTTGGCGGCGTAGAGCATGCGGCCCGACGCCCGATCCTCGCTATTGGTGAAGTAGATGCCGGGGGAACGAACCAGCTGCGAGACGACCACCCGCTCCGTGCCGTTGACGATGAAGGTGCCTTCCTCGGTCATGATCGGGAAGTCACCCATGAAGACTTCCGATTCCTTGATCTCGCCGGCGTTTTCGCCGGTCCGGATCGTCAGCCGGGTATTGATGCGCAGCGGAGCCGCGAACGTCATATCGCGGTTGCGGCACTCCTCCTTGTCGAACTTGGGCTGGCCGAACTCGTAGTCAAGGAATTTGAGCTCGTAGTTCTTACCGGTGTAGTCGGTGATCGGGTTGATCTCTTCGAACAGCTCCCGAAGCCCCTCGCGCTTGAACCAGTTGAAGGAGCGGATCTGGGTCTCGATCAACTCGGCGACCGGGAGCATGTCCGGAATACGGCCGTAGCTGACGCGAGAAGAGCCGTTAGAGGAAGGCTGAATCATGGACTCTCCTTTAGATGAAGCAGGAAAAAATGGTGGGCAGGCCGGTAGTGCTAGGGACGCGGAAGAGCAACCCTGGAAGCACCGAACGGCAATCCTAACATGCCTGTACCCAGGCTGTCAAGCGCGCAAACATATTCGTCGCGAAACTTTCGCTTCGCGATCGGCCCCGGGGTAGCGTCCCCGGGCTGTGCGGGTCAGGTCGTCGATCTGAGATCTGTCAGACTAATCGGCGGTTAGTCTAGCACTCCATCTCCCCCAGGGGAAGGGTTTGGGAAACTCCGCTGGGCGCTCTCGGGCCGCCCCCGCTCAGGGCCCAAAGGGCGACGTCGGCTGCTGGATGCCGAACTGGGAAAGGCCTGGAATCGGCACCCCCATGACCCAGGTCACGAAGGCCAGAATCCCGGCCAGGATCAAGACGAAGAAGAGCATCCAGCGGAACATGGTCGGACCCCCGGGAAGAACAACGGCAGCTGCCCACCAAAGCTTAGGGAGCCCCGGCCGACCGGTATAACAGGGCGATGTACACGGACCTGGCCGTCGTCGTGCTGGCCGGCCTCGTCGGCCCCCTCCTCGCGTCGGGCCGCCGGTTGCGGGTGCCGGTGCTGGTCGGTGAGCTCATCGGCGGGATCCTGCTCGGGCGGACCGCGCTGCACCTGATCGACCCGGCATCGGGGCCCTTTCCCTCGATCGCCTCGCTCGGGTTCGCCATGCTGATGCTCGAATCGGGAACCGAGATTGATCTCGGCTCGAAGCTGCTGCGGGATAGCGCCCTCCGGGCGGGGCTCGCCTTCCTGGTCACGCTGCTGGTGGCCGTGCCGGCCGGCCTCGTCATCGGCGCCTGGGTGGGATCGACCCATGCGGCGCTGTTTATCGTCCTGCTCGCCGGTAGCTCGGCCGCGGTCGCGCTGCCCACGATCCGTGAAGAGGGGCTGACGGGCCCTGCCGTCGCGTTCGTCATCGCCTGGATCGCGCTCGCCGACGCCGTCACCGCGCTGCTCATGCCTCTCGCCCTGACCAGCGCCGGCCATATCCCGGCCGCGCTATTCGGCGACGCGCTCATCATCGCCGCCGCGGCGCTGATCATTGTGGTTGGTCGCCGGTTCTTTGGATCCGCTCCGGCCCAGCGGGCCAAACGGCTATCTAAGGAGCGCCACTGGGCCCTGCGACTTCGGGTTTCCGTGCTGATGCTGCTCTTCCTCGGGGCGATTGCCGAGCACACCGGCGCCAGCCTCCTGGTGGCGGGCTTCGCCGCCGGCATCGTCCTCCGCCAGTTTGGCGAGCCGCACCGCCTCACCCTCGAGCTCACCGGGCTGGCAAGCGGGTTCTTCGTCCCGGCCTTCTTCGTCCTGCTGGGGGCCAGCCTCGACTTGAAGGGATTGGCGCGCTCACCGTCCGCCATCGCCCTGGCCGTTGCCCTGGCGCTGGCCGCCACCGTGGTCCACCTGGTGGCGGCGGTCGCTGTGGGCGAACAGCATCGGCTTTCGGCCGGCCTGCTCGCCTCCGCGCAGCTTGGTCTGCCCGCCGCGGCCGCCGCGCTCGCGCTGGCCACGGGGGCGCTCAGCCCACCCGTCGCGACCGCCCTCGTCGCGGGCGGTTTGCTCAGCTTGATCCCGGCGACGACCGGCGCCCTGCTGCTCGCCCGCGCGGCAACCAACGAGGCGGCGCCGCCAAGGTAGTACGCTCCGGTCATGCCCGCCAAGACCGCGAAAGAGACCTGGAAGAAAGAACCCGACGACCACGACTACCCGGCGGCCGAAAGCTATCTGAGCCTGCTTATGGCGCCGAGCGCAGCCAAGCGCATCGTGCGGCGCCTCCGCGGCGCGCCGCTCACGACTCGAAAAGCGAAGGATCTCCTCCGCGCCAGCCGGCTACCGGTGCTGCCTCCCGAAAATTTTCACGTCGCCCGCGATCTCCAGAAGCTCAAGGCAGGAAAGCAGCTTTCTCCCGTGCTGCTCGTTCGCGGGCAATTGACCTCCGAGGTCGCGCTCACGATCGCCGACGGCTACCACCGGATCTGCGCGAGCTACCACCTTGATGAGGACGCCGACATTCCCTGCCGGATCGCCGATCTGACGAAGTCCTGACCCGGGACGAGCCTTAGATCCAGCCCCGCCGGCGGTAATACAGGAGCTGAAGGGCGGTCGTCGCCAGCATCACGCCCACCGCCAACACCCAGAAGGTCCAGGTCGGCGCGATATGGGCCACCAACCAGGCGAAGTTCATGCCAAAGAAGCCGGTGATGAAGGTCAACGGCAGGAACAGGGTGGCGAAGACGGTGAGCCGGGTGATGACCTGGTTGAGCCGGTTGGACACGGTCGACAGGTAGACGTCCATCGCGCTGGTCAGCAGGTCGCGCAGCGAATCAACGGTCTCGTACTGGCGAATGATGTGGTCGTAGACGTCGCGGTAATAGATCGTCATGTCCTGTCCGCCTTCGAAGCCGACCGTGTGAGTGGTCAGCCGTTGGAACACGTCCCGCTGCGCCCCCAGCACCTTGCGCAGGTCGATCACGGCCCGCTTCAGGGTCGTGAGAATGCCCAGGCTGGCCGGTTCAGCCTTGAGAACGATGCTCTCCTCGAGCCGCTCGGTAGCGTCATCCACCTGGTCGATCACCGGGAAGATCGCGTCGACCAGCTGGTCGACGACCAGGTAAAAGAGAAAGGGCAGGTTGCGGTGGGCGAGGTCGGGGTTAGCTCTGATCCGCTCTCGAAGCCGGTCGAGCGGCGGCGAGGGCTCGATGTGAACACTCACGAGGTACTGCGGCGAGAGAAAGAGGTGCTGCTCGCGGATCTGGATCCGCTCGCCGTCGAACTCGGCGGTGAAGAGGACGACGAAAACGTAGCCGGTGTACTCGTCGAGCTTCGGTCGCTGGTTCTGGTGGCGGATGTCCTCGAGCGCGAGCGGGTGAAACTTGAACGTCTTCTCCAGCAGCTCGTAGTCGGAGTCGTCGGGATTCTCGATGTCGAGCCAGAATCCCTGCTTGTTTTCCGCCAGGCAGGCCGCGATCGACTCGGCCTGAGCGTCAACCAGCGGGCCCTGCGTCGAGATCAGATGCCTGGCCACGACCTCACGTTTCCCGCAGCAAGGTCGGGGAGGGGATCAATCCCCTTCCCCGCTACTTGATTTCGGCGCCGGCGCCTGCGTCCTTCAGCTTCTTCAGGACGGCTTCGGCCTCTTCGCGGTTGACGCCCTGCTTGACCGGCTTGGGCGCCTGGTCGACCAGGTCCTTGGCTTCCTTGAGGCCGAGACCGGTGATCTCGCGGACCACCTTGATCACGCCGATCTTGGCGTCTCCCGCGGAGGTCAACACCACCTGGAACTCGGTCTGTTCGGCTTCCGGAGCGGCGGCGGCCGCCCCCCCGCCGGCCGGCGCGGCCGCCACCGCCACCGGTGCCGCAGCCGTCACGCCAAACTCGGTTTCGATGGCCTTGATGGCATTCATGACATCCACCACGGTCCATTCCTTCAACGCGGAGACGAAATCGTCGACACTGACTTTTGCCATTGGTTCCTCCTAACTTGTGGCCGGCGCGGGGGCCGGTGACTGCGATTCTTTTTGGGCGCGAACGGCGTCGATCGTACGGGCGAGCTTGGAAATCGGGGCCTGCAGAATACTGGCCAGGTTGCCCAGGGGAGCTTGCATCGCACCCAGCAGGCGGCTCAGCAGGATCTCGCGCGAGGGGAGGTCGGCCAGCTCCGTGACGGCATTGGCGTTGATCACCTGGCCTTCGAGGAGGCCAGCCTTGATCACCATCTTGCGGTTGGCCCGGATGAATTCGTTGAGGATGCGGGCCGGCGCCGAGACGTCATCGGCGGCGAACAGCATCGCGATCGGCCCGACCAGCTCGGCGTTGAGCGGTTCGTAGCCGGCCGCCCTGGCGGCGCGGCGCGCGAGGGTGTTCTTGACGACGATCATCTCGATGCCGCCGCCCCGCAGCTTGCTGCGGAGGTCCCGCATCTGGCCGACGGTCATGCCGCGATAGTCGGCGAGCACCGCGGTCGACGTCGCCTTCAGCCGGGCGGTGATGTCCGCGACGGTCGCGGCCTTCTCCGCCTTCTTATCGATCTTCTCGTCTTTTTTCTTGAGTCCCGTGGCCAATAAAAAAACCTCCTTCGCTCAACAGGCGAGGAGGCCGTTATCGCATCCTGCTCGCCTGCGCTGGACATTGAGCCGGTCGAGCCGGCACCAGCGGTCTTCGGCTATTTAGTTGTGGAGCGTGAGTATATCAGGCGCCGTTCTTGGTCGCTTGCAACGCGCCCCGGATCAGTTCTCTGACCGCCGGGGCACCCGCCGCCTCGGGCGACGTCAACTTGACATGTCGGATCCCGACCCCCGTGCCCTCGAGCAATCCCTCCGGATCCGGGAGCCCGGCACCGTTCGCCAGCCCAAGATTGACCCGCTCGCGCTGCGGCGAGATCACGGCAAAGACGTCCTCGCGACCGGCGCCCGCGCCGTACTGAATCACCTTCCATCCCACAAACACCTTCTCCGTCGCATCCGGCAGGACCGAAAGGATGGCCTCGCGCGCCTTGACGGCGATCTCGCGGACCTGCGGGGCGTAGCCCTTGAGGAAGGTATCGACCGCGGGGTCACCGGTTTTCGTGTTAGCCATCGGACGCGCGGTTGTAGCTAACTCATCCGGCCGGCGGCAGCCGGGTCGACCGGGACGCTCGGACCCATCGTGGGCGACAGGTAGACGGACTTCAGGTACTGCCCTTTGGCCGAGCTCGGCTTGGCGCGCACGACCGCGTCCATCAGCGCTGCGAAATTATCCTTCAGCTGTGTTTCGCTGTACGAGGCCTTACCGATGTTGGTGTGGATGATGCCCGTCTTGTCGACGCGGTACTCGATCCGGCCCCCCTGGATATCCTTCACCGCCCGGGCGATATCGAAGGTGACGCTGCCCGCCCGCGGGTTCGGCATCAGGCCACGCGGCCCCAGGATCTTGCCCAGCCGGCCGACCTGGCCCATCATGTCGGGCGTCGCCAGCGCGACATCGAAGTCGAGCCAGCCTTCCTGGATCCGCTTGACGAGATCCTCGGCGCCGACGTAGTCGGCGCCAGCCTCGGTCGCCTCACGGGCCTTCTCGCCCGTGGCAAACACCAGCACCCGGCGCTTCTTGCCGGTGCCATGCGGTAACACCACTGAGCCGCGGACCATCTGGTCGGCGTGGCGCGGGTCGACGCCCAGCCGCAGGTGCGCCTCGATCGAGCCGTCGAATTTCGAGGTCGAACTCTTCAGTACGAGCCGCACCGCCTCGTCGGGCGCGTACTGCTCGGTGCGCTCGATGGCTTTGGCGGCTTCGCGGTATTTCTTGCCACGCGCTTGCGGCATCAGGCAGACACCTCGATGCCGAGCGATCGCGCCGTCCCCTCGATCATCTTCATCGCCGCCTCCACGTCGTAGGCGTTGAGGTCTTTCAGCTTGAGCTGCGCGATCTCGCGCACCTGCTGCTTGCTGACCTTGCCGACCTTCTCCTTGTTCGGCTTGGCCGAGCCCTTCTCCACACCGGCCGCTTTCTTCAACAGGGCGGCGGCGGGTGGGGTCTTCGTCACGAAGGTGAAGCTGCGGTCCTCGAAGATCGTGATCTCGACCGGGATCACCTGGCCGGCCATCGACGCGGTGCGGTCGTTATAGGTCTTGACGAACTCCATGATGTTGACGCCGTGCGGGCCGAGCGCGGTACCCACCGGCGGCGCGGGCGTGGCCTTGCCCGCTTCCATCTGGATCTTGACTATCGCCTTGACTTTCTTCTTTCCCATTACTTCAACCGCTCCACTTGGAGGAGGTCCAGCTCGACCGGTGTCTCCCGGCCGAACATGTTCACCAACACCTTGAGCTTGCCCTTGTCGGCGTTGATCTCATCGACCTTGCCGTGGAAGTCCGAGAACGGCCCATCGATGACGCGCACGTTCTCGCCCACCTGGTACTCGACCCGTACCTTGGGCGCTTCCGCCTTGATCTGCTTCTGGATCGATTTGATCTCCTTCTCCTGGAGCGGCACCGGCTTGTTGCCGGAGCCGACGAAGCTGGTCACGCCGGGCGTGTTCCGCACCACGTACCAGGACTCGTCCGACATGATCATGTTGACCAGGATGTAGCCGGGGAAGGTTCGCTTGGCGACGTGACGCCGCTGGCCGTCTTTGATCTCGATGACATCTTCGGTGGGGACGAGCACCTCGAAGATCCGATCGTGCATGTCCATCGAGTCGACGCGCTTCATCAGGTTGTTGCGCACCTTCTCTTCGTGACCGGAATAGGCATGAACGACGTACCAGTGCGGCTCGCCCTCGGCGGGGACCGGCTTGGCCTCGCCCGCCGGAACAACCGCGAGCGGCGGCGACGAGGGTGTTTCGGGCGGGGCCGGATGGCCTTCGCCGACCGAGACTCGCTCGCCGGTCCAGACGCGGCCGGCTTCAGCAGCCTCTTTGGGCGCGGGCCGACGGCCGCGTGGCTTTGCCGGCGCGGGCGCGCCTTGCGCCTCTTGCGCCTTGCCGTTCATCTCTGCCTCAGCCAACTTTGGGGAACTCCAGTTTTACGAGGGTTTGCGTCAGCACGTAGTCGATCAGTCCAAGCATCAGGGACACCACTACCACCGTCACGATCACGACAAACGTCATCGTGCGGAGCTCACCCCAGCTAGGCCAGATCACCTTGCGGAGCTCGCCGAGGATGTCCTCGAAGTTCCGGATGATACCCCGGCGCGGTGCGGGAGTTGTGGTGCGTTGCACTCTATTCGCCCTTGGCTCGGTCGGAACAGCTTTGGCCATGGTAGTTATACCTGAGTCTGGCAGGGGTGGAGCGACTCGAACGCCCGACCCGCGGTTTTGGAGACCGCTGCTCTACCAACTGAGCTACACCCCTGTGCCGGTCGGCGCCAACAGTATAAGAAGGTTGCTGCCACGCTACTTGGTTTCCCGGTGGGCAGTATGCTTCCGGCACCGCGGGCAGAACTTCTTGACCTCGAGCCGGTCGGGGTCGTTCTTCTTGTTCTTGACGGTGGTGTAGTTACGCTCCTTACAGGTCTGACACTGCAGGGTGATGATCGACGCTAGGGCAGGCATTGAATCTCCAGGGGATGAAAGGCTCCAGACACAAAAAAGACCTAGCAACTGCTAGGCGAGTTCAAATCATACCAGAGTTTGGGGCGATCGTCAATGACGTCATCGCCTAAAACCGAAGCGGGGGCGCGCCGGCCCCCGCCCTATATAAGTAAGGTATCGGTTCGCTCAGTACTGGACGACGACGGTGGTGCCGTTGGGCGCCCAGTTCCATAGCGTGGCCATCGGACTGTAGGGCACGTTCACGCAACCGTGGGTGCCGTTATAGAGGTTGGCGCCGGGACCGTACCACGAGCGCCAGGGGGCGTCGTGGATGAAGTACCCGCCTCCGATGAACTCCATGGCCCAGTTGGTCCAGGACGGCGGATACCACCAGGGGCTGCCGTAGGGCCAGGGCGAGATCATCTTGTAGGGCGAATACCGGGCAAAGATCCGGTAGACCCCTGGCGGGGTGGGCAGCTGGGGGCGGCCCGTCGCGACGAAGGTGGTCAGGACTGCGTTGCCATCCTGGAAGGCGGTGAGCACCTGGCGGGACAGGGAGATCACGATCACCTTGCCGACGCCGGCGTTGTATGAGATTGGGACCTGCTGTTTGAGGTAGATGGCGCTGGCCAGAGACTGCTTCTCCTGATACAGCTGACCCGCGATCGATTGGAACGTTCCCTGATCGCCGGCTCCCGAAAGCTGCCCGGCCAGGTAGTTGATCGTGCCCGGGTGGTTGCCGAGCGCCGCGCCGATCGACTGCGCGGAGGCAAGTGTCGAGCGCGTGTCCGCCAACTGGTTGATGGCGGCGGTGCGCGAATCGAGCAACCCCTGGACGCCGACTGCCGTCTGCTGGACCTGCGCCAGGATCGGTGCGAAGGCGTCGGCGCTATGCACCGATGCCACCGCCGTCTTCGCGTCGCTGATTTGCGTATTGAAGGCGGCAAGGCTGAGCTGCGGGTACTGGGCGGCGTTCGCCACGAGCGAGCTGGCGGACTGGATCGCCGCGTCCACCTGAGCGCGGGCCGTCCGGAAGGCGGCCAGCCGCCCATCGAGGATCCAGTACTGCTGACTCAAGACGGAGGCGAGCGCGAGCAGTTGATTTGGCGTGGCGGCCTCCGCGCCCACCTTCGAGAACTGCGCGGAGTTCGCTTCGAGACCATCGACCGACACGCCGGCGCTCTGCGCCTCGGCCAACATCGCATTCCAGCGGTGAAGCTGGCGATCGAGCGCATCGCGGGTCTCAGTGACCTGCTTGTCGTAGAGCGCATGCAGGTCGGCGTCCAGTTGATTGAGCGCGTCGAGCTTGCGGTGATCGGTGATCGGCAGCTGCCACCATGCCGATGCCTTGATCGCCTGCACCTGGGTGAACCTCCACGTCAGCGTGTCGACGGCACCGGTGTCCAATCCCCTGCGAATCGCATCCGCCAGCGCCTGGTTGAAGCCAGCCTCCGCCCGCTGGACATTACTCGCGAGGATGTTTTCGCTGGCAACCGCGGACAGCGGGACGGCCGACAACAATCCGCCGACTACGAGGACAAAAACCAAACGGCGCAAACCCCTCACCGACCGACACCCCTCTTTTGTCAGGCAGCGTCCGGGACGGCACCCCTCCTAAGGAAGCCGGCCACCCGCTCTCGCCGATCCCATAACGCTACTCCGGTCGCGAGGTCACGCTATGTGGCAAAAAGTCACGACCGTCATTCGGCCGTGACTTCTTGCGGCGCGTTTTAGGCGAGGCTTATCTTTCGATGGGAGCGCCGATCAGGCTTCCCCATTCAGTCCAGGAACCGTCGTAGTTCCTGACATCGGGATAGCCGAGCAGGTAGTGAAGGACGAACCAGGTGTGGGAGGAGCGCTCCCCGATCCGGCAGTAGGCGATGACCGCCTTATCTGGCGTCACGCCCTTCGCCTCGTACAGCGCCTTCAAGTCGGACGCCGCCTTGAAGGTCCCGTCCTCGCGGACGGCCTGCGCCCAGGGAATGTTGGCCGCGCCGGGGATATGCCCACCGCGCTGCGCGCCCTCTTGCGGAAGATTCTCCGGCGCCAGAAGCTCGCCGCTGTATTCCTTCGGGGAGCGGACGTCGACCAGCGCCACGCCGGCCTTGCCCAGATCGGCCCGGACCTCGTCGCGAAGTGCCCGGATGGACGTGTCCGTCTTGCCCGCTGTATAGCTGGCCGGCTTGATGGTCGGAGCATCGTTGGAAAGCTCGCGACCCTCGTCCTGCCATTTCTTCCGGCCGCCATTCATCAGCCGGGCGTCCTTGTGGCCGTAGTACTTCAGATTCCAGACGAACCAGGCGGCAAACCAGTTGTTGTTGTCGCCGTAGACGACGATGGTGTCCTCGTTGCTAATGCCCTTGGACGAGAGGAGCTTCTCGAGCTCCGCCTTAGGCAGCAGGTCGCGAACCGGCCGCGCCTGCAGATCCTTGCGCCAGTCGAGCCCGATCGCGCCCTTGACGTGACCGCTGTCATACGCCGAGGTATCGACGTCGACCTCGACGAGCTTGACCTTCGGGTCGTTCGCGTGCTCGGTGACCCATGCCGTGTCGACCAGTACCTCGGGATGCGCGTACTCAGTCTCCGTGAGCTCGGTCGCGGACTTCGCCATATTGCCTCTCCTCTTTAAAGTTGACTTACTAGATTCACAAACTCAACAATTCCGGTCCACCAGTGTACCGGCGCAGGCTCGAGAAGGTCAACTCGTTATTCGCCCCAGTCGAGATGAGCCAGGCAGCCCCGTACGCGCCGGCCGGTCCGGACCAGCCTGCCGCCCGACCGCGCCGCACCCGCCTTTTCCTGCTGCCGGTCGGTATCGCGCTGCTGCTGGTGGCCATCCCGTGTGTGACCTACGCGTTCGCCAACAACCAGCTCTCGCAGGCCCAGACCTCGGAGGCGCATGGCGCCTATAGCCGGGCCCTGAGCCAATTCGGGACGGCACAGTCGGTGGCCGGCAACCCAGTCTCGCGGATCCTGCTTGGCGACCTCGCGGATCGGGCGAAGGCCGGCACCGCCGAAACGCATTTCGTCTGGGGCGTCCAGCTCACGCAGCAGGGCAGGTTCGCCGACAGCGAGGCCGAGCTTCGAGCGGCCATCAACAGCGGCATCGCCGACTGGGCCGTCCGCGGCAACGCGGCGCTCGCCGACCTTTTCCATGCCTGGGGCCAGTCCCTGGTGGCGAGCAACCAGTTCCAGGCCGGCATCGACAAGTACCGCCAGGTCGCCGCCGTCGATCCCACCGGGAATCTGACGGCCTCGACGAATGCCGGGCTGGCGGCCGCCTATGCCGGCTTCGCCAGGTGGTACCTGCAGCAGCAGCCGATCGATTACCCGAGTGCGCTCATGTGGTACGAGAACCTGGTCAAGGAATTTCCCGACAGCCCTGATGCCAAGCTGGCGCAGACCTCGTCGCTGCCGCAGACGTTGTACAACGCCGGCATCGCCTTCGTGGGGCAAATGCGGTTCCAGCAGGCGCGCGACGCCATGACCGAACTGGTGACGACATATGCCGCGACCACCTGGGCGGCGCAGGGGAACGCTGCCTTGCAGGCGAACCAGCCGCTAACCGGCCTGCTGATCGTGAGCGACCAGAACCCGACGCCGGTGGCCAACCGCCTGGTGCGGATCGCCAGCCACTGGAAGATCGTGAAGGCCCACACCTACGACGACTCGGGCGGCCATATCTACCAGACGACCACCGACGCCAAGGGCAACTTCTCCATTCCTGGAGGCATCCCGCCCGGCCCGAAGTACCTGATCACCTGGTGGGATCCGACCCGGAGTACCTTCGTCACCACCTTCCTGAACGACAGCCTCCCGGTGAACCTGGTCACGGTCAATCCGATGGAACCGGCCCACACGACCGTCGCGACTTCATAAGGAATCCTCCCCCTCCGGGGGAGGGCAGGGTGCAGGCGGCGACCCCTCATATAATCGGGACACACGCCGACGTAGCTCAGCTGGCAGAGCAGCTGTTTTGTAAACAGCGGGTCGTCGGTTCGAATCCGACCGTCGGCTGACCTCTTCTCTAGTAGTTCGGCTGAGGTGTCCCATTGGGCCTTCGGCTGATGCGTCCCACGCCTTCGGGTGATGTGTCACAGCTACTTCGGCTGATGTGTCTCACTTTCCCCCATGAGGGAACTGAGCGTAACTGAACAGCGGTACCAGGCGGTTTTGGGCGTCATCGCGGAGGGGCGGACGGTCATCGAGGTGGCGAGCCAGTGGGGCGTGAGCCGGCGGACGGTGCACCGGTGGTTGGGTCTCTACGAGGTGGAGGGGCTGGAAGGTCTGCCCGACCGCTCCCATCGGCCGCAGCGGTGTCCGCACCAGATGCACGCCGAGATCGAAGTCAAAGTGCTGGAGTTGCGCCGGGCGCACCGGTGCAGGCGCTGGACGAGTGGGTGACCTACTACAACACGGAGCGGCCTCATCAGGCGCTCGGTGACGCCCGCCCACGAGCCGCTTCCATGCCGCCGCCCGCACCCTCGACGTATCTGGATCGGGCGCCGATGGTCGCATGAATCCAAGTCGCCGAGTCTCCACTAAATCCGGGGCGATTCAATTTGTAACCGCGGTCCCCGGTTCGAATCCGTCCGTCGGCTCCATGCTTGAATAGGAAATCGGCCTCGACCGTCTTCGGAGGGTGCCGTCCGGACACCGCCTTACCACCAAAGCACCAGCAATTTCAAAACAACTCGGCAGCCGAACGGCGACCGACCTCCGCTCTTAGAAGATTTGCAATGCTCTTATCATGAGGATCCTCGTCACGGGCAGTTCGGGACAGCTTGGGCGCACTATCTGCCAACAGCTCCGTCCCGCCCATGAGGTGTTAGGGCTCGACATTAAGCCTGGTCCTGCCACAACCCGGATCGGCGACGTGACCGACCGAGCCGTCGTTGGTGACCTGATCGAGGGAGCCGACGCCGTGATCCATACCGTCTCGCTACATGCCCCGGACCTGCCTCGCTATCCTGCAGCGGAGTTTCGCCGCGTCAACGTCGAGGGCACCAGGCAGCTCCTCGAGGCAGCTGCCAGGGCCAGCACCCGGCGAATCGTCTACACGAGCACAACATCGATCTACGGACATCGGTTGCAGCCGGTGGGCCGGGCGGTGTGGGTTACTGAAGAGCTCCTGCCTGAGCCGCGGGATATTTACGACGAGACCAAGCTGGCTGCTGAAGAACTGTGCCGACAGTTCGCCGATAACGAAGGTCTTTCTGCCATTTGCCTGCGTCCTGGCCGGTACTTTCCTGAAGAGCCGAACCTTCTCGCCACCTACCGCCTTTATCGCGGAGTCGACGTCAGGGATGCTGCGGCCGCACACGTGCTGGCGTTAGGCGCTCCGCATGATGGTTTCGCAATCTTCAACGTGTCGGCGCTGTCTCCCTTTGATCCCAGCGACCTCGAGGAGCTGTACAGGAACGCTCCCGCCACTATTGGCCGCTATTTTCCAGGAGCAGCAGCGGTCTTCAGGGAAAGAGGCTGGCGTCTTCCGCTGAGCATTGACCGTGTGTACGTGATCGAGCGGGCTCAGATGTCGCTGGGCTATCAGCCGAAATACAACTTCGCAGAGATCCTTACCGCTGGTCTCGGTTAATGGCGCTTCGTCGTTCGATCCGGTGGGAGGGCACACTTGCGTCGAGCCGATACGCACTCGTCGCTTCTCATAGGATGAGGGGGGTAGCGCAGGTCGTCTCTACTTCATTCGGAGAGGCCGCAGTGGAACCCAGCATTTGCGGTCATGGCGGTGGTCGGCGGCGGGCGCACGGTGACGGAGGTGGCGCGAGACTGCGCGGTGAGCCGGCAAACGATGCCGAGTCCACGACGGCCTGCGCAGTTGGTGCTCCTCCGGCTGGGATGGTCGGTGGAACCTCCTCCTGCACGAGCTAGGACCTTTGGCAATGCCCCAGCGCCGCGGTTGCTGCCTCAGCGGCGGTCAGGCGGGGTGTCGTGCCGAGGAGGAAGCACCGGTGGAAGCTGCGGACCTGGAACGTACTCGACCGAAGCCTCGCGCCCTCGCGGCTGCGGGTACAGATCCATCAACGAGCGCTCCTCGGGCGGGACCCCGACTTTCACCGGCAGGCCAAGCTGCACGAGCTCCGGGGCCATCAGCGGGTGGTCGTGCGTCCACACTCCCGTCGCCAGCAGTTCCGCGGTGTCGTGGGCTCGCCCCGCTTCCATGTGCTTCTCGAGCAGCATCTGCGCGGTCCACTGGACCTGGCGGAGCGCCTTCCGACCGACGTCTGCCAGCAGCAAGGTTTGGTCTTCGTGGCGGCCGGGTCGGTCGGCCACATCAACCAGCGACCGTGCCGCGTACTGACCCAGTTGCGGGTCGACCGGCCCCAGCGCCGCATGACGGTCCAGGATGATTTCGTCCGCGGCCAGCGCGATCAGCGTGCCGCCGCTCATGGCGTAATGCGGCACGACCGCGACGACGCGGCCATCATGGTCCCCCAGCGCGCGCGCAATCTGGCTCGCTGCCAGCACCAGGCCGCCGGGCGTATGCAGGATGATCTCGATCGTTTTCCCCGGCCGGGTTTCGCGAATCGCGCGGAGCACGCTCTGCGAATCATCGATGTCGATGTAGCGCGCGAGCGGAATCCCAAGCAAGGAGAGTGTTTCCTGACGATGGATCAGCGTGATCACGGTCGCGTCGCGCTTCACAGCGATCCTGGTCAGGGTCCGTCGCCTCGCCTGGGCGAGCAGGTATTTCTGGAGCACCGGTTGAAGCGAGCTGAAGATGAAAAATAACCACAGCAGGTCCCAGGGGGTGAACATTCACCAGCATCGTATCCGAAGAAGTTGCGACGAACCAAATCGGGCGGCTCAGCCCCTACCGCATCAGGGAGCAGGGGCGAGCTCCGAACGGCATCGGTTGCCGGAGATTCTCCAAAAACGCACCGAGCAGCCCCGCCGCGTGCTCATCCTGGAACGTAACATCACAGGTATGGACCTCATGCGCGCCCGCCAGCGCCTGGAAGAAGAGCGCGCGCACCGGCAGGCTCTAGCGCAACGGCTGCGCCAGGAAGAGGCCTATCCACCCGAGTCGACCGAGCTCTCGAAGGTCGATCAGCATCCTGCAGAACTCGGGAGCGAAACATTTGACCGGGAGCTAGAGCTGACCACCCTGACCATTACCGAAGCCGAACTGAAGGACATCGACGATGCGTTGCGGCGGCTCGACGCCGGCACCTACGGCATCTGCGAAGCCTGCGGCAATCCGATCGAGGAGGAGCGATTAGCGGCCAAGCCGTGGGCGCGCTTCTGTATCGTCGATCAGGCCCGCGAAGAGCTGGCCCTCAGCCGCCGCTAAGTCGTCTGGATGTGGGGCATCTCCCCCACGCCCTGCGAGAGCTACCGTCGCACCCGCCAGACATCACCTTCCTGGATGCGTCCTCTCCACCATCATGCTCTCGGACCGGACTGCCGGACAGCTGGCGATGGACGAGATCAATCTGGGCCCGCTCGACTACTCAGCCGGAGAGGTGAAACGGCACCGTCGTAATCACGATGCCGGGCTCCCACCGGAGCGCGTGGCGTATGCGTCGAGCGACATGGGCATGCAGCACCTGTTGCCAGGCGTGCCGAACCACGAGTTCCGGCAACACGACCGTCAGCACGATGTTCGGCCGAAGCCCATGCAGAGCCCCAAGGTAGTTTGCCAGGGGGCCGACGATGGCGCGATAAGGTGAGACGATCACCTCGACGCGAACGTGGCGCCCCCACACCTCCCATGACTGCCGAAAGCGGCGGGCTTCGTCCTCGTCCGGGCTGATGTGCACCGCCAACACAGGCTGCATGAAAGACGCGGCGTAGGCGAGTGCGCGCAGGCTGGCCAAGTCGAAGCGGGCGATCGGAACCGCGATCAGGTGGTGGATCTCATCCGGGCTTTCCTCGTGCTCCGCAACGCCAGAGTCGGCACTCTCGACGGCGACGGTAGGCGGGAGCGCGGGCACGATCGCGCGCTTTTGAATTCCGGGCGGAAGGGGACGGATCGCGACCTCGTTCTGCTCCGACTGGTAGTGGTGACGGATCCGCAACCCACCCGCGATGAGGAGCGGCATGCCGATAACGACGACCCAGGCGCCCTCCGTGAATTTGGTGACCGCGGCGGTGACCAGGACGACAGCCGAGAGCGCGGCACCCAATCCGTTCAATGCGATGCTCTTGCGCCAGTGCGGGTCGCGATGGCGTAGCCAATGCACCACCATGCCGGACTGCGAGAGCGTGAACGCGAGAAACACGCCGACCGCGTAGAGCGGGATCAGAGCCTGTGTCCGGCCGCGAAACGCGACGAAGATGATGGCCGCGACGATCGCCAGGGCGATGATCCCATTGCTGAAGGCGAGCCGATCGCCCATGCGCAGGAAGATCCGGGGTGCGTGACGGTTGCGCGCCATGAAAAATAGGAGCCGCGGAAAGTCGTTGAAGGCGGTGTTGGCCGCGAAGAACAGAACCAGAGCGCTGGCTGCCTGGACATAGGCATAGAGAGGAGCGCTGCCGAGGGTACGGCGAGCCAGCTGCGAGAGTAGGGTCTCACTGCTCTTTGGGACCACGCCCTCGAGCGAAATGACGACCATCAGTCCGACGAACATCACGACCAGCAGGCCAACCATCCAGGTCAGGGTGGTCCGGGCGTTGCGCCATTCCACCGGGTGGAACACCGGGATGGCATTGGAGGCCGCCTCGATCCCGGTCATGGAGGTGGCGCCCGAGGTGAACGCCCGCAGTATGAGGAGGACGCTGATCGCCTCGACCGCTTTGACCGGCGGAGGCGGGATCGGATGCCAGCCTCGGACGGCTGCCCGCGCCAGGCCGGCGCCGACGATCAGGAACACAGCGGCCACGAAGGCGTAGGTCGGCCAGGCGAACGCCGCCCCCGCCTGCCGCACGCCACGAAGATTGCCGGCCAGCAGGACACCGATGGCAACCAGTCCCATGGCCACTGCATAGGGGCCGGCGACCGGAAGCGCTGAGGTCACCGCAGCCACTCCGGCCGCGATCGAGACCGAGACCGTGAGGACGTAGTCGGTCATCAACCCAATGGCGGCGGCCAGGCCGGCGAGCTCACCGAGGTTATCGCCGGCGACGATGTATGAGCCGGCGCCCGAGGGATAGGCGCGCACGGTTTGCCGGTAGGAGACAGCGACCGAGATCATGAACAGGACAAGGACGGCGGCGATCGGCGCGGACAGCGCCAGGCCCGCCGTCCCGGCGAGAACGAGGACGCTCAGCATGGCTTCGGGCCCGTAGGCGACCGACGAAAGCAGGTCCGATGCGAGCACCGGCAGGGCCACCAGCTTGCGCATCCGCTCGTGGATCACTGCCGAGCTGCTCAAGGGCGGCCCCACCACCATGCGGCGCGCTGCAGTGGCCAGCCGCCCCAGGCGGGATGGCGGCGCTTCGGCGGGTTCGGTCGCCACCGCCTCATCCCGGCGGCGCGGTTCGAACATCTCCACCGGTGTGATCCGGCCGAATCGAGTGGGCCGCGGTCTTTTTGAGACCCTGCGCAGTGCCGGATCGACCGGCAGAGCCGTCAGTTGCGAATGACGGGCCCCGATCGCGGCCGCCCAGTGCCGACCGACCTCACGCAGCAGCTCGAGCTCGCGGTCGTTGAGCGGAGGGATTTCCTCCGACGGGCTCAGGGTGGCGCTCGAGGCAGCGGGCTTTACTCCAATACGTCCAACATACCGTGCAGGTGCGCCCCAGCGGGCTCCTCCGGAGCAGCGCTCTGATCTCCTCCCTGTCCGCTGCCCCCCAGATTGTTCGTCGTCGGTCGGCTAAGACATGAGCGGATGCGTAGTTGCCGGTCAGCAGGCGGCGTGCCTGGGAGTCGCGGGGCCGCGCCGTTGGAGACGTGAACACGTCCTGGCGCGGCCCGTGTGACTTCGACCGGCTTACCGGCGCCCCGCTCCGCTTCGTGCCCGGTCCAGCTGCGCAATCTGGATCAGGTTGCCAGTGGTGTCATTCGCCTGGGCGATGGTCGAGCCTGTCACCTTGGTGGGTGTCATCTTGAATTCGGCGCCAGCGGCTTTCATGCGCTCATAGTCGCCCTCGACGTCGTCCGTGAAGAACATGACGGCGGGCTGGCCCTGCTGGAAAAGCGCCTCCTGGTAGGCCTTGGCCGCGGGGTTGTCGTTGCGGGCAAGCTGCAGCTCGGTGCCATCCGGGTCTTCGGGCGACGCCACGGTGAGCCACCGATACCCACCTTGCGAAACGTCCGCCTTTTTCACGAAGCCGGCCACTTTGGTGTAGAAGCGCAACGCCTTCTCCTGGTCGTCGACGTAAATGCTGGTCAGTCTGATCTTCATTGCTTTCCTCCCGTCAAATTCTCGGTGTTGGCCGCGTCATGCGGTCAGCCTAGGGCCCGCGCTCCGCGATTGCTTCTTGATTTCTGACGCGTCTCAGGAGTACGCCCCCACATCGGTCAGGAATGGAGAAGCATTCGCCCGGGCAACCTCTCTAACGTCCGGGATATGGAATTGAAAGTCTCCCACTGCTTTATAGCCGTCCACGACCACGACGAAGCCCTGGCGTTCTACCGCGACGTCCTTAGTCTCGAGGTTCGCAACGACGTCAATAGCAACGGCATGCGCTGGATAACGGTGGGCCCGAAGGCACAGCCCGACGTCAATATTGTGCTCGAGCTGCCGGCGGCCAATCCGAACGCCTCACCGCAGGACAAGAAAGTGATGTCGCAACTCCTGGCCAATGGCATGCTGCGCGCCGTCATCTTCGCCACCGATGACTGCGACGCAACCTTCGAGCGCGTGTGCCGAGCCGGCGCGGAGGTGCTGCAGGAGCCCATGGATCAGGGCTACGGCGTCCGCGACAGCGCGTTTCGCGACCCATCGGGCAACATGGTGCGTTTCAGCGAGAAGCGGTGATAGGCGAGGGCCTGCCAGAAGAACTTGAGCCTTATGTGTATCTGGCAGTACTACGGAGGCTTTAAGCTGAAGAACATGGAGGTCGGCTTAAACCTGAACGGCAGAAATGTCCGGACGACCGTTCATCGAGAAATGAGACCCGCGTTGGCGCAGCGCCGGCGCGACCTCGCACGACTGCGCCGCGTCCGCGACCGGATCGACCGGGAGTACGCGCAGCCGCTGGACGTCGAGGCGCTTGCCCGCGGCGCCTACATGTCCGCCGGGCACCTCAGCCGCGAGTTCCGCCTGGCCTACGGCGAGTCGCCGTACAGCTACCTGATGACGCGGCGCATCGAGCGCGCGATGGCGCTGCTGCGTCGTGGCGACCTCAGCGTCACCGAGGTCTGTTTCGCGGTCGGCTGCTCGTCGCTGGGCACCTTCAGCAGTCGCTTCACCGAACTGGTCGGTATGCCGCCCAGCGCCTACAGGCGCCAGGCCGCGCGCGCGACGGCGGGGATGCCGCCGTGCGTGGCGAAACAGGTGACCAGACCGATCAGGAATCGAGAAGCGCCGGTCACCGAGCCGCAGCTAGCATGACCGCCATGGACCTCACCATTCACGCGACCTTCCTCCCGCACGACGACCCGGATGCATCGCTGGCCTTCTATCGCGACACCCTCCACTTCGAGGTCCGCAACGACGTCGGATATGGCGGGAAGCGCTGGATCACGGTCGGCTCCGCCGGTCAGCCCGGCACGTCCATCGTCCTGCACCCGCCGGGACTCGGCCCCGGCCCCGTCACCGACGACGAGCGCCGCACTATCGTGGAGATGATGGCCAAGGGCAGCTACGCCGCCCTCATCCTGGCCACGGCCGACCTCGACGCCACCTTCGCCCAGGTTCAGGCGAGCGGCGCCGAAGTCGTCCAGGAGCCGACCGAGCAGCCGTACGGGGTTCGCGACTGCGCCTTCCGCGATCCCGCGGGCAACCTGATCCGCATCAACGAGTCGCGACTAAAATAGGCACGATGGCTGAGAAGAAACCTGCAGTGAAGGCCACGCAGAAGTCCGCCAGGATCGCCACGGCGATCGGCAAGAAGTACAGCGGATTCACCTCAGAGGAGCGAGGCGCGATGAAGGCGCGCGTCCAGGAGATGAAGGCGGACGCGGACAAGGCGGACGGGGAAAGCGCCGTGCTCGCGAAGATCGCCGAGTTGCCCGCACCGGATCGCGCCCTGGGCAAGCGGCTCCATGCGATCATCAAAGCCAGCGCACCAGCCCTCTCGCCGAGACTCTGGTACGGGATGCCCGCCTATGCCAAGGACGGCAAGATCATCTGCCACTTCCAAAGCGCGCAGAAGTTCAAGACGAGGTACGCGACGCTCGGCTTCAGCGACGCGGCGAACCTCGACGACGGCACCGTGTGGCCGGTCGCCTTCGCACTGAAGGAGCTGACCGCAGCCGACGAGGCAAGGATTGGTGCCCTCGTGAAGAAAGCGGTGAGCTGAGGACCGGCTCGCCACTCGCATGAAGACCGATTTGACGACCGACACGAAGGCCACCGGCCGGTACGCCGAGGTCAACGGCATCGAGCTCTATTACGAAACGCATGGGGCTGGCCGGCCGCTGATCCTGCTGCACGGTGGGCTTGGGTCGGGCGAGATGTTCGGGCCGATCCTTCCGGTGCTCGCGGAGCGCCACCTGGTCGTCACCGTCGACCTGCAAGGACACGGTCGCACCGCTGATATCGATCGACCGATCGACATCCGGCTTATGGCCGGTGACATCGCGGCACTGATCGACCACCTTGGGCTGGACAAACCCGACGTCGTGGGTTACTCGCTCGGTGGTGGTGTAGCGCTGCAGACAGCCGTGCAGTACCCGGCGAAGGTCCGTCGGCTCGTCGTCGCGTCAGCGAACATCCGGTCCGATGCCATCTACCCGGAGATGCGGGCGCAGCAGAGTCAGGTGAACGCCGCCGCCGCTGACTTCATGAAAGACACGCCCATGTACCAGTTGTACCAGCGGGTCGCGCCACACCCTGAGGACTTCCCACGGTTACTGACCAAGATCGGGGAGGCGATGTCGAAGGACTTCGACTTCACCGAGGACGTCCGCCGGCTCCAGGTGCCGACGCTTATCGTCGCTGCCGACGCCGACATGGCGCCGCCCAGCCACTACGTCGAGGTGTTCAAACTGCTTGGTGGCGGTCTCAAAGACGGCGGCTGGATGGGCGAGGGCCGGCCGAAGGGCGGCCACGCCCTCGCGATCCTGCCGGGCCTGACCCACTACAACATCTTCAGCTCGCCACTATTCGCCGCGGCTACTCTCACGTTTCTGGAATAGGCGGTGTCACGGTTGGCGGAGAGGACTCAGAACCTAAAGGTCCCATCCGTGCCGCCGGCCAGGGGCATGGTGGCGAGGACCGCATCGAGGTTGAGCGGACCGTAGACATGAGGGAAGAGCTCGTGGCCGCCCTGAAGATCCTCGTAGCGCACCTCGACCTTGAGCCTGTCGATCGCAATGCGGAGGACGACCAGGTTCCCCACGCCGCGAAAGAACGCGTTGGCCACAAAAGAGACCTGCCCTTCGAAGGCGCAATGCACGAAGCCCACCTGGGCCAGCGTCAGCCCCCTCGTCGATAAGGCGTAGGCGCCCTCCGCCTGCGCCTGCGCCCAGTCGGCCTCCGTCGTGATGTGGAAGATGTCGCGAGGTGCTGGCCCACGGGCAACCGGGTCGGTAGGGATACCCCACAACCTAACGCAAACCCTGCGGTCGGGGCCCAGCGGCGCCAGATGTGAGCCTGCTGCTGTATCGCTTCCGCGGCTTCTGGATGCTGCTCGGGTTGAGGGCACCGATGTTATAGTCTCCACCCGGGGAAACGCCTCTCCCGGTGCATGAATTTGGGGATCACTCCGGTATCAATACTGATGAGGTCGCTTCTATCGCGGGGCGCTCTCCTTGGGGTGATCCTGCTGGCTGTGCTTGCGATCGTGTACGCCACTCCACGGCCGCATTCCGCTCCACCGCAGCGTGGGTTGCTAGCGCAATCGGCGGCATCGACCACGATCACGCAAATCGTCGACCCTGCGTCCGAACTGCTCCCACGGGAGGTGGCCCGCCCGAGGCCCACGCCATCGACGCAGCCTCGAGTTGTCGCCGTGCGGGTGCCGCAACGGCCAGCGAGACCGAAGCCGGTCCCCGCCCCGGCGGCGCCGCCCCAGGTCACCCTTGGCAGCGGCCAGTGGGGCTTGATCAATCAGGACCGCCAGGCCGCCGGCCTCGCGCCGCTGCAGTGGAACCCTTGCCTGGCTAACGTCGCGAGCGGGCAGGCAGCGCGCATGGCGGCACAGGGTTACATCTCGCATGCCAACGGCCGTATCCTCGACCTCGCCTGTCACCTGGGCTCGCGGGCCAGTGAGAGCATCGGGTTCCAGGGCGGCGGCATCAACGATGCGGCGATGAACGCCTGGTTCATGGGCGATCCGATCCACCGGGCCAACATCATGGGGCCGTATCACTACGTCGGCGTGGCCTGGGTGATCGCGCCCAATGGTACCGGCTATCTGGCCGTCGAGTTCGGTTAGCCCACCAGACTGCCGAACGGTCGAACGCTCATGCCATCCGCGCGATGACTTTCGTCGCTTAAGGCGGTCATAGCGAGCATGATCCAACAACGCTTGGCGCAGTCTCTCGATGGCGACGTCCTCGTGCCTGGCGATCCTGGCTATGACGCAGCGCGGGTGGTGTGGAACGCGATGGTCGACCGCCGGCCCCGTCTGATCGTTCGCTGCCGCACCGTCGCGGACGTACGAGCCGCGGTGCGGGCTGCCCGCGATCGCAACCTCGAGATCGGTGTGCGTTGCGGCGGGCACAGCGTGGTCGGCCACCCAGTCCCGGATGACGGGCTGATGATCGATCTAACCCCCATGGGTGCGGTTCGTGTCGATCCGACCCAGAAGCGTGCCTGGGTGCAGGGCGGCGCACTGCTCGGTGCGCTCGACCGAGCGACCCAACAGCATGGTCTAGCGACGACGGCGGGAAACGTTTCGCACACAGGGGTCGGCGGCCTTACCCTCGGCGGCGGCATGGGCTGGCTAGCGCGGCAGTATGGACTTTCGTGCGACAACGTCGCGGGGTTCGAGATGGTCACGGCCGACGGCGAGGTCGTCCATGCAAGTCCAACGGAGAACACCGATCTCTATTGGGGACTGCGCGGTGGTGGCGGCAACTTCGGCGTCGTCACCGAATTCGAATTCCGGCTCCACGAAGTCGGACACGCCGCGCTCGTGACTGCTCTTTCATTTCCAATCGAGGCTGCTGACTCCGTGCTTCGCACTTGGCGGGACCTGAGCGCGGAGGCGCCCCGGCAAGCGACCTTCACGGCCGGCCTGGCGGGCGACCAGAACGTCGTCACGGTCGGGTTCGTTTGGGTGGGCCAGCCACTGGCCGGCCATCGACTCCCAAGCATGACGCCGCTGGGCAGGCCGCTGACAGAGCAGGTTTCCCAGCTGTCATACGTCGATCTCCAACGGATCGATGACACCCCACAGGGACACGCACTCCGTCGCTATTGGAAGGGCCACTACCTTCGCGAGCTGTCCGACGATGCCATTGATGCCCTGCTAAAGAGCCGAACAGACCCATCGACCGGAGGTCTCCCAAGCATCGGCCTGCAGGCCTATGGCGGCGCCATCGCCGAGGTGCCCGATGAGGACACCGCCTTCGCCTTCCGCGACACCTCCTTCGAATACGTCGCCGCCAGTAAGTGGACCAACCCGGCCGAAGACGACGCGCGAATCGGCACGGCGCGGCGCACCGCCGCGGCTCTGGATCCGTTCGCTCGCGGTCAGTACGTCAATACGCTCAGCGACGAAGGTGCCGAAGGGGTGCGTCGCGCCTATCCGCCGGATAAGCTGGCGCGGCTTACCGCGCTCAAAGACAAATATGACCCGCAGAACATTTTCCATCTCAACCACAACATCCCTCCCTCATCGACGAGCAGTTCGTAACCATTGGATGGTGAGCGCCATGATCCCGAGGGCGGCGACACCCAGGCCATAGGCGACTGTCGTGGTGTGGAGACCAAATCGGGTGCTGGCAAAGCCGGCGGCCAGGGCCGGGAGGCTAAAAGCCAGGTAGGCGATGACGAGGGCGACGGCGAAAAGCTCGCTGCGTTCGCCGGGGGCGGCGAGGCGCGACAGCGTTCCGAACGAGGCGAGGGCGGATGCGCCGAAACCGACCCCGGCGACGACCGTGCCGGCGCCAGCCAATGCCACGGCCTGGGCTTCCACGCCAGCGAGCGTCAACAACGTCCCGGCAGACAGCAACCCGGCGCTGATCCGTAACAGCCTGGTCGTCGGCCAGGTCCGCAGCGCAACGGCGGTCAAGGCGCCGGCGCCACACAGCAACGTCACGACGAGGCCGCCGATCAGGTGATTCTTTAGGCCGAAAAGGCTGGCTGCAACGGAAGGACCGAGCGAGAGGTAGAGGCCGCCGAGCGCCCAGCTGGCCACGATGATGGGGACGATGGAATAGACGTCGGCGCGAAGGCGGGGAGGTACACCAACGATGGGAATCAGCGAGCCGAGGGCACCTGGACGTCGGGGGGACGTCTCGGCCATACGGGCGACGGCAACGCCCGCGAGAACTGCTCCCGCAAAAAGCAGGGCGAAGACGAGGTGTGTCGGGGCTGGGGCGAGTTGGACGAGCGCGCCGCAGCCAATGGCTCCCAAAGCCAGGCCGCTGATTGGTGCGACGCCATTGACGAGGCCGGCCCGCCCGGGCGAGTGGGGCGGGTTCAGGTCGACGAGCGTCGCGCTGAGCGTCGAGAAGGCCGCGCCGGTGGCGATCCCCTGGGCGACGCGAGCGGCGAGCAGGACCATCACATCCCCCGCGATGAAGAACAGGACAAACGCCACCGCTTCGAGCGCGATCGCTGCGCCGAGGATCGGACGACGACCGATGTGGTCAGAAAGGCCACCGAGAACGAGCAAGGAGCCGATCAGGCCAAACACGTAGACGGCGAAGATCACCGTCAGCGTCGAGGTAGAGAAACCCCACGCCTTCTGGTAGACGACGTATAGCGGCGTCGGGGCACTCGCCGCTGCGGCGAAGAGCACAAAGACAGCCGTGGTCGCGGCGAAGGCGGTCGGACGGGAGAGGCGCCCGGCGCGGCCGGGCGGCGTGCTCCACGAGTCCTCGGTGACCGCCCGCCTAAACGCTTGCAAGTTCGACCGTACCCAGGTACGGAGCTACTTTGCGGCGAGCTCGCGGCGGGCCGCCGCGACGATGTCGGCACTGGTGTTGGCGTGGCCCTGAAGTCCCCAGCCACCCTCGGGCGACTCGGTGATGAGAACCCACGTCCGCTCGGTCAGTTTCGGATCCCCGGCGGCGGCCGCGACGATGTCAGTCAGTTCCCTGACCACCCCGAGTTGCTTTTCGCGATCGAGGACGCCGACCGGTGTGAGGACCTGCACGCGGACGTAGTTGCTATCACCGGCAACGTTCGACAACGAATCGGCCGGCAGCTCGTGGATGAACGCGGCGGTATTGTTGCGGAACAGCGAGATGTTGGGCACCTTCTCCCACCGCATCACCGCAGCGGCAAGGTCAGTGGCCAATGCGTGCTTGTTCTTGAACGTTCCCTCGGCGGCGTATACGTCGATCATTGGCATGGGTAGGCTCCTTCATGTTTCGTCGTCGGTAGACAGAACGTTCTGTATGATAGCAGAATGCTGACGCGTGGACAAACGGGGGCCAGGGCGGCGAAGACCGCCAGGAAGCCCGCCGGCGTCGACCGGACCGCCGCGAGCCTCTTATCGGCGCGAGATCGCCTGCTTGTCGCGGCCGATGAGCTCTTCTACGCGGAAGGGGTGCATGTCGTGGGCATTGACCGCATTGTCGAACGGGCCGGCGTCGCCAAGGCCTCGCTCTACAACATCTTTGGCAGCAAGGACGAGCTCGTGCGCGCTTACCTCGAGAACCACCTCCGTCAACGGAAGCGAGGCATCGGTCACATCCTCGCCGCGCACGACACGCCGCGGGAGCGCCTTCTTGGCATTTTTGCCGAGCTCGAGGCCGCCTTGGAAGGATCGGAATTTCGAGGATGCCGGTTCATCAGTGCGGGTGCGGAGGCGAGACCCGGCGATGCAAGCGAAGTCGTTGCCGACGAGTATCGGGCCTGGCTCAGATCCCTCTTTAGCGAACTCGCCGAGGCTGCCGGCGCACAGGATGCCAGGGCGGTTGGCAGGCAGCTGGCGCTGCTGTATGACGGCGCCGCCGTCGCCGCGAGAATGGACCAGGATCGCCGTGGCGCGGCGACCGCGCTCCATGCAGCGGCCGCCGCGTTGCTTGATGCCTCGGTAACCCCTAAAAGCACGAGTCGACGGGCAAAGACTGGCTAGGCGCGATACCTATATCTATATGTGGCGCCTGCCGAGCCTCGAAAGACGGCTAGCGCTTTAACCATCCAACCGCCTCTTTGCGGCTGCCGAAGTATCCCGTCGGGAATAGACCGGGGTCTTCGCGCGCGGGCGGCTTGCCGACCCCCGTCATCTCCGTCGGCATGTGGAAGGCGAAGCTCGCCACCCCGGCGGCGTTGTAGCGGGGAATGATGTTGGCGTCCCTCCATCCGGCATCCATGAACGCCGGATTCATCTTGAAATTGGTGCCATCGATCAGGACGCGTGACCTATGCAATCGCCCGACCTGGTCGGCAAACGTGGTCAGCCATTGCTGGAATTGTTCTTTTGACATCGACGCGGTGCTGTCGAACCAGCGCAACTCGATCACGTCGTTCGATGGGCGGTCGATGATTTCACCCCAGTCGTCCTCGTACACGGACTTCGCGTCAGCCATCGCTTCTCCTCCTTGTTCCCGGTTGCTTGGCGACCGCCCGGGCTCCGGGAGACACGCCCAGACGGGTTCCCTGCTCGACGAGCGCCTTGAGCCGACCCGTAACCAACTCACGCCATCCATCCGAAAATATCCGCGCGCGATCCGGGTCGATCGGACCGAAGGCGCGAAAAGAAAACTGGAGACGCGTTGCTTCGCCCTCGGTCGCCAGCCCAAAGCTCGCGACCCCGACGCCCAGCCCCAGGTGGAACGGGCCCGTGAGCTCGAGGTGCCGATCGGTCGACCACTGGGTCACCGCGGCCAGGACGGCGCCGCCCTGGCGCCACTTCTCCACGAAGAGGCCGCCGAGGCGGGGCTCGAGCGTTAGCCCGGTCGCCTCCGGACGAATCATCGGATGACCCCACCAGGCCCCCGGGTCCTTGGTCAGCGCGTCAAAGACGGCGCGATTGGATCCCTGGATGACGGCGTCGAAGGCAATATCGACCGACGGCCTCGCCGATTCCACGTCCGTCCCGCTAGCCTCGACGCCGGCGCGAAGGCGGAGGATTCCGGATACCCAGCCCGCCGCCAGCGGATCGAACCACCGTCGATAGATCTGTTGCAACGTGATCGCGTTCAGGTAGTACCGTCGCACGCGACCCCGCTTCCGGCTGGCGATCAGACCGGCGTCTGAAAGGACCGTGAGGTGCCGCATCACGGCGATTCGCGAGATGTGGAAGTGTCCGGCGACCTCGCCGGTGATCCGCGGCCGTTCGAGCAGCAGGTCCAGGATCCGCCGCCGTGTCGGATCCGCCAAGGCCCGCCACAGCGGCGCCGTTTGCGCCTCCGTGGTGCCACTGGCGGATGATGGCGCTCGCATACATGTAACGCCAGCATTACATATGCTCGGAAGCTTTGCAACCTGACGGCACGTTTGATAGATGATCGTGGCGGTGCTCCCCAAGGTCTCCCGTCCCTCCGCGCGAGCCATCTGTCTAGATGACAGGGGTCGGATTCTCTTGCTTCACTGGCGCGACCCCTTCGATGGATCCACCAAATGGGAGCCGCCGGGAGGGGGCATCGATGCAGGCGAGACGCCACTCCAGGCAGCGCGCCGCGAGCTCATCGAGGAAACCGGTCTGCCCGGCGATCTGATCGAGCCTCGGCCGGTTGAAATTGCTCGCACCTTTCGCTGGAACGGACGCGACCACGAGCACACGGAGTGGTACTACCTGGCGCGGATTCCGAAAACAGAGGTCCGTCCCGCCTCGCTGCGGCCTGACGAACGCGACAATTTGCTGGGCTACCGCTGGTTCAGCACGGAGGAGCTCCGATTATCCTCCGAGCGCATCGAGCCGATTCAACTGCTCGACGTCATCGCCGACCTTACTCGCCTGTAGGCTTCTCACGAAGCGCGGCGCCGCTCCTCGTCAAGTGCTCGGTAGGCGTCCTCCAATTCGATGGTTCGGCTCAAGATGAGCTCGAGCAGCCGCTCGCGTGATCCGGTCCCACCAGCCGCCGGCCTCCGACCCCGCAACAGGGCGGTCAGTCTGGCCACGAGCAGGCTCGGAACCCAGGTTTTGTTGATGACGTCATCAGCGCCTACCTCGAGTCCGCGGACGAGGGCTTCGAGGTCCATCCGGCCGGTTAGGAGCACGAATGGCATCTGCGCGAGCCGTGCGTCGGCTTTGACCCGAACGCACAGCCCGAACCCATCGAGGCGTGGCATATCGATGTCGGACACCACCATGTCGATCGTGTCCTGCTTGAGCACCTCCCATGCAGCTTCGCCGTCGACGGCAATGGTGACCTGGAAGCCTGCCTCCTCGAGCACCAACTGGGCTCGCTTGGCTTGAGTGTGGCTGTCCTCAGCGATCAGAATTCGCGAAGGTTTCCGAGTGTCGGTCATGCCGCCTCACCGATGACCGCCAGCGCCTGGGCGACGCCGGCTGGCGAGAGCGCGCGGTCGATGAGATCGATCGGATTGAGGATCAGGACAACTTCTCCCGACGGTAGGGTGCTCGCGCCGCTCATCGTGGGCACGGGCGGAAGCAGGGCGGGAAACGGCTTCACAACCAGTTCCTGCTCGCCCAGCAACGCATCGACTGGAAAAGCCACCAGGCCACCGCGGGTCTGGAAGATCACAACCGGCGTCTTCTCTTTTGCCCGCGGGCTCGCGCGCTCACGCCAGAAGAGGCTTACCGCCCGCCCGTCCAGGCGGATCGTGGGCTGTCCCTGGACGGTCAGGATCTGCTCCGGCCGGACGAGCGCGGTTCGCTCGATTAATTCCAGCGGAATGGCCTGGGTGCCGCCGAGAGCCCGCACCAGAAGACATCGGGTGGTGGACAGCGTGAGGGGCACAGACAGCCGAAACACGGTTCCCTGCGGACCGGAGCGCTCGACGACGACCTGCCCACGCAATCGCTCCACCGATTGTCTGACGATGGCGAGGCCGAGCCCGCGACCAGAGACCTCGCTCGCCTCGGTCCGGGTGGAAAGGCCGCTGCGAAAGAGGAGTTCGAAAACCTCAGGCGCCGAGAGGCCCTCCGCCTGCGCGGTGCTGAGCAGCCCGAGGCGAACGGCCTGCCCGCGCACTGCCGCGAGATCGATACCCCGACCGTCGTCCGATACGGTGATGACGACCACGTTGCCTCCTCGGTCGGCTCGCAGCGCGAGGTGTGCGGTCGCCGGCTTACCAGCCGACTCCCGGTCGGCAGCGGCTTCGATGCCGTGGTCGATAGCGTTTCGAATGAGATGGAGCACGGGGTCGCGCAGCGCGTCGAGCACGCCTTTATCGACGTTCGTCGCCTCGCCTGACAGTTCCAGGTCGACGCGCTTGCCTGTCTCCCGCGTGAGGTCTAAAACCATGCGTTCGAACGACCGGAAGAGTCCTCCGACGGTCATCATGCGTAGCTCGCGGATGTCATTGTCGAGCGTGTCGAGCTGCCGACGCATCTCGGCTTGCTGTTGGCGGGCCGACTGGATGCTGAGCTTCAGCCGCTGATTGACGATCCGAAGGTCGTCCGGCCAGGCGCCCACCTGCCGCCCCACCTGCGATCGATGCCAGCGCTGTTCGGCCGACGTTAAGCTCTCGGCGAGACCAGTGAGGTCTCGGACCAGTTGGGCCCGTGCTTGCTCCCCCACGAGAAGGGCGCCGACGTCGGCCATCAGCCGGTCGAGTCGCGGCGTGGCCACCCTGATGCTCTCCTCGAGAGGCAGGGCCGCAACGACGGGTTGGTCGATCAGGGCACCCAATTGGTCAAGGTGTGCGTACCAGTCGTGCAGTGGCAGGTCCTCGCCAGTGGGTCGCTTGCGCGCCGCCACGATCGTCTCCTCGAATGCATGGGCGACCCGCTCCACGGCCGTCTCCGAAACCGAGCGCGCGGCGCCTTTCAGGCTGTGCACCTCGCGAAAGATGTGCTCCACCTGCTGGGCACGGCCCGACCGCGAGGCGTCCCGTTCGATGGCCAGCAGAACCTGGGTGATCGCCTCAAGTCGCTCTCGTGCCTCGGCTCGGTAGGTGGCCATCAGCTCTTGGGTCAGGACTTCGTCATTCATTCTTTCGTTGTTCTCACGCTTCGCCGCTACGAGAGGATGTAGCTCCTGGCGAGTTTGCTCATGCGCACGCTGAGCTCGGTGATGTTTTGAGCGGATAGCTGCGTCTGTCGTGAGCCCGCCAACGCCTGGGCAGTCGCCTGGTTGATCTCGCCCATCGCCACCGCGATTTGCTCCATGCCCACCGTTTGTTGCTGAACCGCGATCGCGATTTGTTCGGCCGTTTGCGCGGTTCGGCGGATGGTCTCCGAGAGCGATTTGATCGCAGTGCCGGCGCCGTCGACGTTCTTCGAGCCGCTCTCGACGCCCTTCAGTCCCTCCTCGGTGACCATGACGGCGCTGTTTGTCGCCTTCTGGATCTCGCTCAGCAGCTCCCGCACGCGGGTGGTGGCCACCTTGGACTGTTCTGCCAGGTTGCGTACCTCAGAGGCAACCACCGCAAATCCCTTTCCATGTTCCCCCGCGCGGGCTGCTTCGATGGCCGCATTGAGCGCGAGCAAGTTGGACTGCTCGGCAAAGTCGTTGACGGTGGTGATGATGTCGCCGATTTGCTGGCCCTGTCCGCTCAGCGCCAGGATGTTCTGGGCGATGCCCTCCACTTGCGCCTTGATCGCGGCCATGCTTTCGATCGTCGACTCGACCGAGCCTCGGCCGTCGTCCGTCGCCTTGACCGAGTCCCGGGCCATGCTCGCCACCTGACCCGATCGCTGCGAGGTCTGTTCGACGGTGGTACGGATGGCATTGATCGTGGCGGTTGTCTCCTGGATGGCCGTCGCCTGGTTGGCCGCGCTCGAGGTTTGCTCGCTGGCTGCGGCCAGGATCTCGGAAACGCCTGAGCCGAGGTCGTTGGTGGCGTCCTGGATCTGGACGGCCAGCTCACGCAAGTTGGCGTTCATCTTGTTGAGGTCGCGCCCAAGCGCGGCGATCTCCCCATTGCCAGACACCTCGAGGGTTCCGCTCAAATCCCGGTCGGCGACCCTCGCAACAAAGGCGATGTAGCGCGTGATCGTCTTCGCCGATTCCTCTTTCACCGTGCGCTCGCGTTCTGCGAGCTTCCGCTGGCCCTGCATCATCCGCGTGAGGGCGCCCGCCAGGACCCCGATCTCGTCTTGCCGCGCGAAGCTGGGCGTCTCGATCAGCTCGCCGTCTCCGATCCGGTTCGCCGCGACGGTGATCTGGCCGAGGGGCACCGAGATGCTGCGGGCAATGAACACGCCAATCCCGACCGTGATGACGATGGCGAGCACAACGATCAAGCCGACGATCAGTTGAGCGTTCGCTCCCGCACCCCGATTGCCGGCAGTCTCCATCTGCCCCACCTGAACGACGGCGACCGCGGCGATGCTGAGCGTCATCAATAGCGTCAAGGCGTAACCAGCAAGGATTCGGACAAAGATGTTCATAGCCGGGTGGTTGCCTCCACAACCCGGTTCGTCTGCAGTGCAAGGGCCGTCCTTAGCAGCGCGCGAAGGTCGATCGCCGTGCGAAGGTCGGGCGTGCGTCCGAGGAACCAGGCGGCTTGCGGGCCATGATCACGGCGGAGGGTCGCGGGCTCGACGGACAGCAGCCCGTCCAACCGGTCGACCCAGATTCCCGCAGGTTGGGGAGTGTCGATAACGAGCATGATCGGGAGCGTCCCCGTACGAGGCGCGCGAATGTTCAGCACGCTTCGCAGATCGAAAACGGGAATCAGGGCTCCCCGCACGTTGGCAATCCCCGCATAGAGCGCGGGAACGTTGGGAAGCGGCGCGAGGTGACTGACCGGTGTCGCCTCGGTGAGCCCCCCCAGGGCGGTGACGAATCCTTCGTCGCCGAGGGTGAAGCCAAGCATCGTCACTCGGGCGTCGGCACCGTCGCCGAGGGGCATCGCGAGTCGTCGGGCGCGCTCCACCAGGACCTGCTGCGAATCTCGCGTCATGCCGGAATCCCCACAGCCGTGGCGAGTTTCCGTGCGCGTCCCGGCGCGAGCGGCGCGGCATCTAGGAAATGAGCACTGTCCAGGACGAGGTGCAAGAGGCCGCCGCTCGGCGATAGCCCCTGAATCAGCTCTCTTGCGCGGCGATCACCTGGCACGGTCAGGACATCGCCGGCCGCCACATCGAGCGCCTGGTCGACGCCAACGGCGCAGATGCCCTGGCCAGCCTTGACGATCAAGAGGTGCTGCTCGGGCTGGATTGGCGCCTCCGGCAATCCTAGGAGCCGGCGGAGGTTGATGACCAGGCACGGCGATCCATGCAGATCGATAACCCCCAGGACTTGACGGTCGGCGCCCGGAAGCGGCGTGATAGCGGGCATGGCGACGACCTGCTCGACCTGTTCCATCGGCAGCGAGCAGAGCAGACCGTCGACAACGAACGTCACAAGGTGCTGGCTCATTTCAGGCCGCGGACCCGTTGACTCCGTCCACTACTACATAACTTCCTGGTCTGTTACTACTCGCCACCTATATATGCAGGTGGCCATCGCCCTAGGCGGCGACTGCGACGCCCGGCCTCCAGCCAATGCCACGCTGCAAAAGAGCCTCGAACGCCTTCGCCGGCAGCGGCGGCGAGAAATAGTAGCCCTGTCCCAGCTCGCAGCCGAGCACGCGCAGCAGGCGAAGTTGACCCGCCGTTTCGATCCCCTCCGCCACCGTGGTCAAGTGAAGGGCATCACTGAGGCCGATGATGGCTCGAGCGACGGCTGACTGCTCGGTGCCATCGGTGATGTCATCGACGAACGCCCGATCGATCTTGAGGACATCGACTGGGAAGTGACGCAGGTATCCCAGTGAGGAATACCCCGTCCCGAAGTCGTCGATGGCCAGCCGCAGGCCGAGCTGCTTCAGCTCGCGCAGCCTCGCTACCGTCCCCGCCATGTCCTTCATGAGCACCGATTCGGTGATCTCGAGCACCAGGTCAGCCGGGTCGAACTCGGATTCGTAGAGCATGCGCCTGAGTTGCCCGAGCAGGTCCGGGTCTTGCAGCTGCCGTGCCGAGACGTTGACGCTCAGGCTGAGATGCCCGCGGTCCGGCAAAGTCGCCCTCCACTCGGTGGCCTGGCGGATCGCCTCCTGCAAGACCCAGCGGCCAAGCGCCACGATCTGCCCGGTTTCCTCGGCGACACCGATGAACTCGGCCGGAGGGATCAGCCCCTTCACCGGATGTCGCCAGCGAACCAGCGCCTCGGCGCCATCGATAGTCTCCCCCTCGAGCCGAACCACCGGCTGGTAATGCAGCTCGAATTCATTGCGCTCGACCGCGCGGGCGAGGTCGGCATCCAGTTCGAGGCGGCGCATAACCGCGGCATGCATCGTCGGCTCGAAGACGACACAGGGCCTTGTGCCCGTCTCCTTGGCGCGGTACATGGCCGTGTCCGCATTGCGCAGCAGTTCGGATGCCGCCTCTCGCCCATCGCTGCTGGTGGCGACGCCAATGCTGGGATTGCTGAAGATCTCGTTGCCGCCGATCGTCACCGGTTGCCGCAAGTTGTCGCGGATTCGCTGGGCGACGATGATCACGTCATTCAGCTCCGCCACCCCTTCCACCAGAACGGCAAACTCGTCGCCGCCAAGCCGGGCCGGCGTGTCCACCTCGCGAATCGACCCGCGCAAACGACGCCCTAGCTGGACCAGCAACTGGTCGCCCGCCTCATGCCCCAGGCTGTCGTTGACGTTCTTGAAGCGGTCGAGATCGATGAAGAGCACTCCGGTCATCGAGCCGACCTCCCGCCGCGCTCGGGCCAGCGCGTGCTCGAGGCGATCCAGGAAGAGTGTGCGGTTGGGCAGATCGGTGAGTGCATCGTGCAAGACCTGGTGCTGCATAGCGGCCGCCATCTTGGAGTCAGTCAGCGCCAGGCTGGCATGTTCGGCGAAAGCGACCAGCGTGTCCTGCTCCGCGGGCGTGAAGACGCGCCCGGCCTCGCGCGAGGCCACGGTGAGACTACCTACGACCCGGCCGGTCTCTCGCACAGGCGCAGCCATCGCGACCTGGACACCGTCGCGTATGAGGGCGGCGACCGCTCCTTCGAACCGCGGGTAATCCGCAATAACCACCAGATGGTCCTCAGCCACGGACCGAGCGCTGGCGCCGCGAGCTGCAGGTTCCAGCGCCATCTCAGCGAGCACGTCGGGGGCGAGGCCGACCTGCGCCAGAATGACGAGCAGGTCCGGGTTGGCCTCGTCGCGCAACCGGAAGCTGGCGATCTCCGCGTTGACGAGCTCGCTGGCACCCCGGACGATGGCCTCGAGTACCTCGGTGAACGGAGCGCGATGCGAGATCGACTGCCCGATCTTGGCCAGACGTTCGAGGAGGGTCTGTCGTTCCTGCAATTGACGCACCAGGCGCACGTTCTCTCGGCTTTGCGCCTCACTACGGACGCGCAGGTGGCGCTCTTCCTCAAGCGCCGCGAGCGAGCGGACCGTCAACGCCAGGCCGCGGCCCATCGCCCGCAAAAGGACCGCCTCCTCACGGACGAATTCCGAAGCTCCGGTCCGTGCCACCAGCAAACGGGCGTCTCTCGGAGCCTCCAATGCCACGACGGAAACGCGGCAGACCCCAAGGAGCGGCAGCGCGATCGTGGGGGAGTCTTGCGCGGCAGCCCTGCATAGCAGCGCCGTGGGAATATCGTTTGCCGGAAACCCGACCGCGGCCAGGACAACATCGCCCTGAACGACGGCGGCAACCTCCGCCTCGAGCGCCTCGGCGACCCGTTCGACCGCCCCCGTGAGCGCACCCGCACGGTCTGAGTAGGACGCGATGGCGGTGAGGAACTCGGCGAGCTGTTGGGTCGACCAACCACCGGAGTAGGTCGACATCGTCAGCTCAGGGCGAGGATTACCAGCGTCTGATTGTGAAAACCACTGACGCCATTCGTGCGCGCGATCTCGCCATACGTATAGAACCCGGCGATGGGCGCGCCGCCGGCGTGGAGGCCGATGCGCGACACTTCGCGGCGAATCCCCTCGTCGCCCAGGACGCCGCGCCGGGCGATGCAGTCGAAGGCGAGGAACCCGACCGGGCGGTGGCCATCGAGGGAGGCCAGTGCATCGGAGCAGGCCGCGTCAGTGGCCTCGAGCACCGACGTGTCGTCGCCCTCCATGAACCAGGCCAGTCCACCCTGCGGGACGCCGGCGATGCAGATGAGTGACCGGTCCTCGAAATTGGCTTCGCCAACGAAGCGCACCTCCTCGCCGCTACGCCGGCTGAGGCCAAGGGGGTGGGTGATCGCAAAGCGGGTGAAGGCCGCGGCATCGGTACGAGCGCCGGCCGGCGCGTTGAGGCGATCCAGGTAAATGTCGAGCGCAGGCTTGTCGTCGAGGGTATAGACCCGGTTGTCGGCACTGCCGGTGACCAGCATCGGTTCGCCGACGCGCCGCCAACCGTGCCGAACGCCGATGCCCATCGGGGAATCCGAGGCGATGGCTGCCCCAACGACGGCATCGGTTACCACCTGGGTGCCGTGGAATTGGTACGTCCGTTTCATCTTGAGGTCGTCGCCGGCGCAGCCTCCCACCAGGGGGACCGCGGCGCCCACGACGGAGTAGGCCCCTCGGACGACCTCCTGCTGGTCGCCGGAAAGGCCGTCGCTGAGAAGCATCAAGACTTTGTGCGGCCGCTCGGCCAGGCGAGATACCGATGCGGCGACCTCAGCGCTCGCCAGGCGAAGGCGGCCGGAGGCGCCAGTCGCCAGCGCCGTCGCGATCGAGAAGCCCTCGCCGCCTAACGCCGTCACAATCACGCTGGAATCGCCGGGGCCGGAGGCACCGATCTCACCCGCTGTCGAGCATCCGATGAGCGGCGCGCCGCCCGACCGTTCGCTGATCGTTCGGATCAGCAGCTCCAGGTCGTAGGCATCAGAGCAGAACACCACCAAGAGGCTCGCCTTGTCCTGCTCGAGTGCCTGGCTGGCCGCTTCCTCGCCAGCCGCCCGGGCATCACGCGCGGCCGATCGGCCGACGCGCATCCACCGACGCGGGCCCGTGTCCACCACAGGCCAGAACTCGGTGGGCCTTGATTGCTTCGCAAAGCCAGCGTTTGACGGTGCAGTGCGTCGAGGCCGTCACCCGTTCGTCATTTCCTTGATCCCGACCTCGTCAATTCTCGCGGCCCACAGGGTCGCGAAGATCTTCCCGCGGACCCGAAAGGACGGCCGGCCGTGGTGGTCCTGCTCGGTCGCTTCGGGGAGCCACAGCGCTATCCGGCGCAGCTGGCGGACGGTTGTCATGGCGATCTCATCACGGGCGATCCCTTCCCTGTCCTGCGTTAGGCTCTGATCGAATGCTGGACGCGGTCGGCGTAGGGGTAGGTCCGTTCAACCTCAGCCTAGCTGCCTTACTAGCTCCGACGGGCTTCAACGCGCGATTCTTCGATAAGAGCGCGGACTTCCAGTGGCACCCTGGCCTCCTGTTTCCTGAGGCGACCATCCAGGTCTCCTATCTGAAAGACCTGGTCACACTGGTCGATCCCACGAGTCCATACTCCTTCGTGGCATTCCTTCGCACCCACAAGCGGCTTTACCGATTTATCAACCGGACGGAGGCTCGGGTCAGTCGGAAGGAATTCAATCAATACCTGCAATGGGTGTCCGGCAGCTTGCCCAATGTCGAATTTGGCGCGGAGGTTCGTGAGGTCGGGCTGGCCCAGAACAGCTTTACCGTCCAGCTCGACCGCCGGATGCTCCGCGCAAACGCCATCGTGCTTGGAACCGGCCTTGTGCCGAACATTCCGGACTGGGCCCGACCAAACCTCGGCGACGTCGTTTTCCATTCCAACGATTTCCTGGGCCACCCCGTCGACCCAATAGGGCGGGTCGTCGCCGTCGTTGGAGGCGGCCAGAGTGCCGCCGAGGTCGTCTGGCATCTGTTACTGGATGCGGCCCGCTTGCCGTTACAACTCGTGTGGATCTCGCATCGCTCGAACTTCCTTCCATTGGACGAGTCACCCTTCACCAATGAGCTTTTCAATCCTGTTTACAGCAATTACTTCTTCAGCCTGACTCAGGAACAGCGCGACGTCCTCCTTGCCGAGCAGAAGCTAGCAAGTGACGGCATATCGCCGGACCTGTTGCAGCGGCTCTATGACCGGCTTTACGAGCTCGAGTTCCTGGAAGGGGCGGGCCGCCGCGTCCGCTTGCTCCCCGGCCACGAGGTCGTCGACATACAGCACGGTTCCGCTGGTTGCGATCTCTTCCTCCGCGATCGTTGGGGAGCGAGCCGTACGGTCCGCGCCGATCAGATCGTGCTCGGTACCGGCTACAGCTATGCACTGCCGGAGGCGATGCAGCCGCTCGCCAACCGAATCAGCTGGGATCGGGACGGGCTTCCCGTTCGCGCCGATTTCTCCGTCGAGTGGGACGGACCGCCCGAGCTCCGTATCTATGCACAGGACGCTGCCCGGCACATGCGCGGCGTGGCGGATCCAAACCTCAGCCTGATGGCGTGGCGCAGCGCCATCATCGCGAATAGTTTGCTCGGCCGGCAGCTGTACGACGTGAGCGGTGAGAGCTCGGTCTTCGATTTCGATGAGACCGTCGAATGAAGCGAAGGCCGGTTGCTCTGGCGTCGATCAAGGCGGTGCACACGCTCGCCTGGCTCTCGATCGAGTCGTCCATCGTCTACCTGCTCTATGCGGGGCTCAGAAGGCAGTCCGACTGGCCGCCAAGTTTGGCGCCGAGCGCGGTGGCGTCACCGACATCTTCCTTCCCGATGGTTCGCCCACAACCTTCCCGCCATCCATGTGCCGTTCCTCCTCCTCGCGATGGGGCTGCACCTGAGGAATATCCGCCTGGACCCCCCATCGCGGCACCGGCCCGGATAATGCGAAACGCCCCTCGCTCTGCCGCAGCGAGAGGCGTTTCCGGTCGAGGTCGGGAGTATGTGCGTTAGGCGGGAATCGCCTGCGGCTTGACTGCGATGAAAGGGACTGCGACCTTCTGCCGCTGGCGGACCCAGAGGACGATCTCCAGCGCAAAGGCGCCGAGGACCACGAAGGCTGCGACCGCCAAACCGAGCGCCGCGTAGAGGGCGTAGGTTCCGATCGTCCACCAACCGTAAGCGTTCAGCAAGAGCCCGCGAAGCGTCTCGCCCTTGAAGAGGGTGGCCACCTGGCCGGCGATCTTCGTGTCGGTGGGGTTAGCCTGCGCCTTCGCGCTCATCTGCGAGTAGGTCAGGCCACCGGCGATTTCGCTCAGATGCACGCCGATGAAGCTGTTCGCGTAGACCCTGGCTTGCTCGCCGGTCGTCAATTGCTGGCCACCGTAGACGTTCATGGCCGTCGCGTCGGCGGCCGGGAGGGCCGCGATCGCCGGGCTATTAGCAGCCGGGAAGTAGATCTGCTGGGCTGTCAACTCGGTCGAAATCTGATTGTGAATGAAAGAATTCCCCCAGAACAGGAATCCAGCGCAGAAAACCAGGATGCCGATGAGGCCGGCCTGGAGGACCAACACTCGCCACCGCAATGTCTTTGTCATCTCATTTACCTCCATCGAAATTTGCTGCCTGGTCGTACGCTCCAGGTGTTGATCTCATCCTGCGGCAGTAGCCCGGAAAGCTTCAGGACCGAAGGTCCCGACCTCGTGGTGACCCCATCTTCGGCGGCCGGGACCCAAAGTCCTGCGACCGACGCGTTAGAGGCGGGCGAGCCCGATCGCCGTGGGTGTCGAGGCTGCCTCTGAAACGCAACGCCGCCAGCGGGACCGCCGCTCGGCGGTGGCGCGCGTGCTCAGCTCGAACATCACCCAGGCATAAGCGCTGGGGTCGTGTCCGTCGAAGGCGAGAGGATCAAATCCCAGTGCCCGCAGGTTGGATTCGTCCTCGTCCGCACGGATCGCCAGCGACTCCAGCGCGAGGGGTACGAGCGTGCTGATCACGCGGTAGCCGGCCTCGGATGCGACGTGCGGATCGGTCGATAGCGCGACGCAGCGGTCGGCTTCCTCGAGCGCCATGAAAAGGTCGGGGCGATCGATCCCACGGCGCGCCAGTTGCTCCGACATACGGAAAACGCGCTCCTGGGTCTCGATCGAGTGCGACACGTGGCGCAGGCCTCGCGCCCAGACGTCGGCCAGAGTGTGGTCGTGTCGGTACTGGCGCACCCACTCGGTCCGCTGCTCATTGAGCTCCGCCATCGGGGGACGAACGGCGACAACCATGCAAACGAGGATGCGCCAGTGCAGGCCGCACAGATAGGGACGCTGGTCCCGACATCGAGAGGACGGATGGTGCTGTTAGCCGTGGTTCTACGAGAATCGGTCGATCAGGGCGTCAGCCGGCCGGCGTCATCCTGGCCTCGATGGCCGAGGCGAGCCGATCGATGAAGTCCTTGATCGTCGCTTCCGCGACGCGGGAGAGCAAGGCCTTGTCGATGGTCCGCCCAACCAACCCGAGCGGTGGTTGGTAGCGCGCACTGATGGAAAGTTGCGTCAAGTGAGGGCCCAGCGAAGCCAGTTCTAGTTCCGCGTCGAGCACGGGGAAGAGTCCTGTCGGTCCGGTCGCCCGCCAGCTGATCGGGAACCAGGTTCGCTCGGCACCCATGGATGGCTCTCCAATCTCGATCTCGACGTGCTTCGAAACCCGATGGCCGTCGAGGGCAAAGCCGACCTCAGCCATGAGATGCTGGCCGCGGTCGTCGGCAACGATGGCTAAGCTTGGAATCACGCTCGCGGGCACCGAGAGGAGCGCCTGCTCGAGGGCTGCGCGTGGGTGCGGCAGTTCGACGTAGTACCTGATAAAGATGGCATTGACGCTACAGCCAGTGCTTCGCCAGCCATAGGGACCATGGTCCCTTCTGCAACGGGACCGGTGATCTTGGTTCGCTCCGCTCGTTCTGCGAAGATAGCCTGATCGTGAGCGGCATTCCCCTTCGGGTCGTCCTCGTCGACGACCATGAAGTCGTCCGCAACGGCATCAAGTCGCTCCTCGCAGAGACTCCGGATGTGAGCGTCGTCGGCGAAGCGGGCAGCGTCAAGGACGCTATCGAACGTGCCGTGTGGGCTCGGCCCGACGTCGTCATCATGGACGTCCGCCTGCCGGACGGCAGCGGGATCGAGGCCACGCGAGAGATCCGGGCGCGTCTGCCGAACACCCAGGTCCTGATGTTGACCACCTTTTCGGACGACGAGGCGCTCTTCGCCTCGATCATGGCCGGCGCCGCCGGCTATGTCCTGAAGCAGATCAAGGGCGCCGACCTGGTCCGGGCCGTCCAGACGGTCGGGCGTGGCGAGAGTTTGCTCGATCCCGCCGTCACCAAGGGTCTGCTCGATCGGCTACGAAGGGGCAAACATCTGCTCAAGGACGAACGGCTGGCCCGCCTTTCGGCCCAGGAAGAGCGCATCCTCGAGATGATCGCCCAGGGAAAGACGAACCGCGAGATCGGAGACAAACTGCACCTGGCCGAGAAGACGGTCAAGAACTACGTGACCAGCATCCTCTCCAAGCTCGAGGTCGCCCGCCGGGCCGAAGCCGCCGCCTACCTGACGCGACACACTACGACGCCGGGCGCCTGAGTTTAAGTTTTCCAGGCAGCGCGAAGGCGTTTGGGGGAGTCAGACAGCGAGCTGTCTGGCATGCGCTCCCGATCGTCACCCTGCAGCGCCCGCAACGCGTTGAGAATCACCGCGATGTCGATGCCCTCTTGCAAGAGGGCGCCGGGTGCCGGCGGCAGCCATCCCGCCGCCGCTATCGCCATGGCGATCAAGGACAGACCCATGCCAGCCACCACGCTCTGCACGGCGATCCGCCGGCTGCGCCGCGCAATGCTCATCGCCAGGGCCAGGCGATCCAGCCTGTCGACCAGCAGTACGACGTCGGCCGCCTCCGATGACGCCGTTGCACCCCTGGCACCCATGGCGACCCCGACATCGGCCGCCGCCAGGGCTGGGGCGTCGTTGATGCCGTCGCCCACCATGACGGTGATCCCCTCTGTTCGGGCGGCGCGCACGGCCTCGATCTTGTTGGCCGGAGACTGTTCTGCCAGGATAACGTCCACCTTGAGGGCCGCACCGATTCGGGTCGCCACGCTGGCGTGGTCCCCGCTGATCATGGTTACCCGCCGCACCCCAGCATCCCGCAGCGCCTCGATGGTCGCCGCGGCATCCGGCCGGATCGGATCTGTCAACCACAGCATTCCCGCCAGGGTTCCGTCGACGGCGACGAAGACGGTGGACGCCCCCTGGTCCGCAACCCGTTCCTCTGCGACGCTCGCGGCCGGGGGCGTCGGCTGCCCGGCCACTACCCAAGTGCGCCGCCCAACGGCGACCAGTCGGCCATCGACCTGGCCACGGACGCCGTAGCCGGGCTCCTCTCGGACATCCCGCGGAGCCACCAATTCCAGACGGCGCTCGCGGGCTCCCTTGGCGATCGCCTCGGCCATCACGTGCGAGGATGCCTGCTCCAGGGAGGCCGCGAGGCGGAGGATGGTGCCGGGATCCATGTCCCCGAAAGCGATGGTCCCCCTCAAGGCCGGAACCCCGGTCGTGACGGTACCGGTCTTGTCGATGAAGAGCAGCGTCGCTCGGCCGAGCGTTTCCAGCGCTCCGCCGCCCTTGATGATGATGCCGGCCGCGGCGGCCCTCGACATGCCGGACACGATCGCCACCGGCGCTGCGAGCAGTAGCGGGCAGGGCGTTGCAACCACGAGCACGGCCAGCGCGCGAATTGGGTCACCCGAAAGGAACCAGGCCAGGGCCGAAAGCCCAAGCGTCAGGGGCAGAAATATCAGGGCATAGCGGTCGGCAAGCCGGACGAACGGCGCCTTCGACGACTCGGCTTCGCGCACCAGCCGGACGATGCCGGCGTAGGTGCTCTCCCCCGCCGATGCCGTCGCCAGCAGTTCGAACGGCGCGCCCGCGTTGACGCTGCCGCTAAGGACCTTCTCGCCAGGATCACGATGCGCCGGCGCCGCCTCACCTGTGATCGCCGACTCGTCGATCAGGGCCGGTATCGCGAGCACCACCCCATCGACCGGGAGCACCTCCCCCGCGGCAACCAGCAGGCGATCGTCCCGCCGGATCGCATCGACCGGAACGGTTTCGATCGCAAGTCCGGCGTAACGGTGAGCCGTCCTCGGGGCGCGCGCCAGCAATGCCGTGAGCTCCCCGCGGGCACGTGCCCCGCCATAGGCTTCGAGCGCCTGACCAGTCGCGAACATCAGGGAGATCAGGGCTCCCGCCACGTACTGGTGGTAGGCGAGCGCTCCAGCAAGAGCAAGTAACGCAATCAGATCGACGCCGAGCGAGCCGTGACGCAGTCGCTGCAGCAGCGAGATGGCGACAGGTGGCACCGCGATGGCGGTCGTGATCGCCCAGGCCAGGTCCACGGCGGACTGCCATCCAAACAGCCAGGCGACCGCCCCTGCCAATAAACCGGTGAGTGCAAGGGCGACCATGGCGATGCCTGAGTCGAAGGCGTGCCGGAGCTTCACGCGGTCGACCCCGCTCGGGCGAGGCTTCGCCATCGTCATGCCACGACGATAGCCGCGTAACTGATCGAGCACATAGGGCACATAGGCCCGATCGGACCGGGACCCCCGCCTCTTTAGCGGGCCCGAGACGCGCTTCGGGCGCCTAGCATTCATGACGTGAGCCAGGTCACGGGCGCGGCCGGCGCGCCGGCGTTGGAGACGGACGTCGTCTTGCGCGACGGGTCGACCGTTCGGGTGCGGCCGACGCGAGCTGGCGACGAGCCGGCCATCCTCGCGTTTCTCGGCGGGCTGTCAGATGAGTCACGGTATTTTCGCTTCTTCTCCGGCGCGCCGAACCTAGCGGAAGCGGCTCACCGGGCAGCTAACTCCGAGCTCCACGAGCGATGCAACCTGGTGGCCCTCGTCGGTGCCGTGCCCACCATCGTCGCCCAGGCGGGCTATGTCCGCGGCGACGGAGACCGGGCGGAGGTCGCGTTCGCCGTGGCTGACACATTCCAGGGACGCGGGATTTCGACCATCCTCCTCGGGCAGCTGGCCGAAATCGCTCACGCGGTGGGCATCACCACGTTCGATGCCTCCGTCCTGTCGCAGAACCATCGCATGGTCGGGGTATTCCGCGAGAGCGGCTTCAAGGTTTCGACCCATGCCTCGGCCGGCGTTATCGACGTGGAGTTCCCTACCTCGCTTCACCCGGAGGCGATCGAACGCTTCGCGCGGCGAGAGCAGATGGCGGCGATGGCGGCCCTGGAACATGTGCTCGTGCCAGGGTCGGTTGCGGTCATCGGCGCGTCGCGCACGCGAGGAACGATCGGCGCGGAGCTCTTCCACAACCTGCTAGCGAACGGTTTCAACGGCCCGGCCTATCCCGTCAATCCCTCCGCTCGCGTCGTCCAGTCGGTGGTGGCGTATCCGACGGTGCTCGATATCCCGGGGCCCGTCGGCCTGGCCGTGATTGCGGTGCCCGCCGTCGGCGTGGTGGAGGCCGCACGCCAGTGCGCGAAGAAGGGCGTCAGGAGCCTGGTCGTGATCTCCTCCGGATTCGCCGAGTCAGGCGATGAGGGCGCCAGCCGGCAGGCCGACCTGGTCGCGGTCTGCCGGGAAACCGGCATGCGACTGGTCGGGCCCAACTGCATGGGCGTGATCAACACGGCGCCCGATGTTTCGATGAATGCCACGTTCGGCCCGGCGACGCCACCGCGCGGCCGCGTCGGCTTCATGTCGCAAAGCGGCGCCCTCGGGCTGGCAGTCATCGACTACGCTACGACGCTCGGCCTTGGCCTGTCGTGGTTCATCTCGGCGGGGAACAAGGCCGACCTTTCCGGCAACGACGTGCTCCAGTACGCGGAGACCGATCCGCACACCGACCTGGTGCTGCTCTATCTCGAATCGTTTGGGAATCCGCGCAAGTTCGCGCGGATTGCCCGGCGCGTGGCGCGGACCAAGCCCATCATCGCTGTCAAAAGTGGACGCTCCGCCGCCGGTGCCCGAGCGACGTCGTCACATACCGGCGCGCTGCTCTCGGCCTCGGACGCCACCGTCGACGCCCTCTTCCGCCAGGCGGGCGTCATCCGGACGGATACGCTGGCTGAACTCTTCGACGTCGCCGCGCTGATGTCGAGCCAACCGGCTCCGGTGGGCAGGCGCGTGGCGATCATCACGAACGGCGGCGGTCCGGGCATTCTGTGCGCGGATACCTGCGAAGCAGAGGGCCTCATCGTGCCTCCCCTTCCCGACGACGTTACCGCGCGACTTCGGCAATTCCTTCCTCCGCAGGCCTCGATCCGCAATCCGATCGACATGATCGCCGCCGCCTCGGCCGACGACTACCGGCGGGTGATCCTGACGGTTGCGGCGTCGGACAGCATCGACGCGATCGTCGTCATCTTCATCCCGCCACTCATCACGCAGCCGAGCGACGTGGCGCGCGCGATTCGGGACGCGGCAGAGATGTTGCCACGACCCATTCCGCTCGTGAGCGTATTCATGTCGGCGCACGGCGTGCCCGACGAACTCAAGAGCAAAAAAGTCAGCATCCCCTCCTTTCAGTTCCCCGAAGACGCGGCGCGCGCCCTGGCCCGGTCGGCCGTCTATGGCGAGTGGCGTCATCGACCCGAGGGAACGGTTCGCGATTTCCCCAATGCCCGGCCCGACGAGGCTGCCGGGATCATCTCGTCGGTTCTGGCCACCGGGGCTCGCTGGCTAACGGGAGAGGAGACGCAGCAGTTGCTGGGCTGCTATGGGATCCCGCTTGCGTCGACGCGTTTTGCAGGGACGCCGGCGCGGGCCCGGGAAGCCGCGGGCGAGTTGGGCGGACGGGTGGCGCTCAAGGCCATGGCCCCAACGCTGCTTCACAAGTCCGACGCCGGGGGCGTCCGCCTTGGATTGACCGTCGACAACATCGAGGATGCCGCCCGCGAGATGACGATGCGAGTTGCCCGGGGCGGCCACGAGCTTTCGGGGTTCCAGGTGCAAACGATGGTCAGCGATGGCGTCGAGATGTTGGTCGGCGTCGTCCACGACCGCCTGTTTGGGCCGGTCCTGGCCTGCGGAGCGGGCGGCACGTCGGCAGAGCTCCTCAAGGACATTGCCGTCCGGATCACCCCCCTGTCTGACCTGGACGCGGACGAGATGGTGCGGTCGCTTAAAACCTTCCCATTGCTCGACGGCTATCGCGGCGCTCCCAAGGCGGACGTCGCCGCCTTGGAGGAGGTGATGTTGCGAATCAGTGCCATGGTGGAGGGTTACGCAGAAATCGCCGAGCTCGACTGCAATCCGGTCATGGTCGGCCAGCACGGTGCGATCGTCGTCGACGCGCGGGTTCGCATCGAAATGCCGGTCCCGAGACGACCGATCGGGGCGCGCTAGGCAACTGCCGGCGCCGGCGATTCCCAAAGGACAGGCGTACCGACCAGGCGCGCCAGGCCGTCCACGAACCCTTTGATGGTCGCTTCACCGATTTGGTGCGCCGTACCCCGGTCGATATGCCGGTTCGTCATCGAGCCGGGCCAGTAGAAGCGGCCGGCGACCGCCAGCTGACTACGGCCGCGACCCAGCGAGCCGACCTCCAGGTCGGCTTCCAGTAGGGGCCTTGCCGTCTGCGGTCCGACGAGCGCCCAGGCCATGGTGCGGATGCTGGTGGATCCCTGGTGAATAGCCGGCTTCATACCGAATACCACTACCGCGCCCGTCGGGTTAGCGCCCACGAGCGGATCGGCCTCCAGCATCAGGCGGAGCGATCGGGCATGGGCCTTGTTGGCCACCCCGGCGAGCCATTCCGCCGGAAGCGCGTCAAGGGCCGTCCCGACCGCGCTGACCGGCAGCTCCAACTCAACGAAGTAGCGTAGGAAGAACTCCATATCATGAGTCTGGGCAACTCCGGACGGCGACACACCGGACATAGGTCCCTGTTGCTTCAGGACGAGGATGCCGGGTTCAAACCGAATGGTGCACATACCTGAATGAGATCCAGCAAGGATCGAAACGACCAGCTGCTCGAGTCCGTCCTCGTACTCGCGTCGGACCTGTCGCTTCAAGTCGTGCTGCAACGGATTATCGAGCTGGCAGTCAAATTGACCGACGCGCGATACGGGGCATTGGGAGTGGTCGGTTCAGACGGCCGACTGCTGGACTTCATTACCACCGGCATCACGCCTGCCGAACGTCAGGCAATCGGACCCCTCCCGGTCGGGGATGGGATCCTGGGCGTCCTGATCAAGGATGCGAAGCCCCTGCGCCTGCTCCGCATCTCGCACGATCCGCGCCACGTTGGCTTCCCACCTAACCATCCGCCGATGGAGTCGTTCCTCGGCGCGCCCGTGATGGCGCGTGGCAGGGTCTTCGGCAACATCTACCTCACCGAGAAACAGGGGGCGCCGGAATTCGATGCCGAGGACGAAGCCGCGCTCCTCGTCCTTGCGACGCATGCCGGGGTCGCCATCGAGAGTGCGCGGCTCTACGAGGAGACCAGGCGCCGGGGCCAGTGGCTGGACGCGGTTCGCGAGATCAGCTCATCGATTCTGGCGGGGGCGGAAGATGACCGCGTTCTCCAGATCGTCGTGCGCCGCGCGCGTGAGTTGGTTGGTGCGGCCACGTCGACCATAGTGACGCCTGCGTCAGGCGACGGGACGAAGCGCCTCACGATCCGGGTGGCCGACGGGGCGCACGCCGAAGAGCTGGCAGGCTTGCCGGTTCCGCTAGAGGGGTCAGTCTCCGGTGACGTGATCCGAAGCGGCCAGCCGGCTGTTCTTGCCGATGCCTCCCGGGACGGGCGGACATATCAGCCGATGATCGCCCTCGGGAACATGGGACCGATGGTGCTCGTCCCCCTGGTCCTGCGAGGCCGCCCCTTCGGCACGTTAACGGTGGCCAATCCTGTCGGCGGGGCCGGCTTCGACGAGGAGGCGGTGCGGCTCGTCCAGACCTTTGCCGACCAGGCCTCCGTGGCCCTCGAGTATGGTCGCGCCCAGGGCGAGTTGAGCCGTCTCCAGGTGCTCGACGAGCGCGAGCGCATTGGCCGCGAACTCCACGACGGCGTCATCCAGTCGCTGTTCTCCGTGGGGATGGGTTTGCAGGCGACCGCGACCCGCAGCCGCGATCCCGAAGTGGAATCACGGCTCGAATCCGCCGTCGGCGAGATCGACCGCGCCATCCGGGATCTGCGCAACTACATCTTTGGCCTTCGCCCCGGAATCCTCGCTGATCGCCAGCTCGAGCAGGCCCTCGAGGACCTGGCCCGAGAGTTTGAAGAGAAGAGCGGCGTCACCACCGTAACGGACATCGACGGAACGGTTGCGGCGCAGCTCGCGCCGCGTGCGGCCGACCTGGTGCAGCTCACGCGTGAGGCCCTTTCCAATGTCGGCAAGCATGCGCGGGCGACGACCTGTCGGGTCAGCCTCCATCGAGATGGCGACCGGGCCGTCCTCGAAATCGACGACGACGGACAGGGGTTCGACTCGGCGGCGCCGCAAACTGGCCTGGGCCTGCGGAATCTCAACGACCGAGCGCTCGCCATCGGCGGGCGGGTGACGGTCGAGAGCAAGGCCGGCGAGGGCACGACGGTTCAGTTCGCGGTTCCCATCTAGCGTCTCTAACGTCCCGCTGATCTCGGGACCTTGGGCCCTGATTGGAATCGCCCTCGCAGGCCAAGCTGAACTCGTTATGCAGGCGCATGTCGGCCCCTACACGCGTATACCGCTGCGGATCATGATCGTCGACGACCACGAGGTTGTCCGCGACGGGATCAAGGCCCTGCTCGCGGAAGAAGAAGGCCTGACCATCGCCGGCGAGGCGGGCGGGGTTCGAGAGGCCATCGAGCGGGTGGAGTGGGCACGACCCGATGTCGTGGTGATGGATATCCGGCTTCCTGACGGGAGCGGGATCGACGCCACCCGGGAGATTCGCGCTCGCCTCCCCAACACCCAGGTGCTCATGCTGACCACCTTTGCCGACGACGAGGCGCTGTTCGCTTCGATCATGGCTGGGGCTGCCGGATACGTCCTCAAGCAGGTACTTGGAGGCGACCTGGTGCGCGCCATTCGGGCCGTCGGCGCCGGTCAGAACCTCCTCGATCCCACGGTCACCAAAGGCGTTCTCGACCGCCTTCGGAAGGGCAAGCATCTGCTCGGGGATGAGCGGCTTGCCCGGCTCTCGGCTCAAGAGGAGCGGATCCTCGGCGAGGTCGCGGACGGCAAGACGAACCGGCAGATCGGCGCCGACTTGAAGCTCGCCGAAAAGACCGTCAAGAACTACGTGTCGAGCATCCTCTCCAAGCTGGAGGTGGCGCGCCGCGCCGAAGCCGCTGCCTATCTCGTCCGGCATACAGAACCGCTCAGATGAAGTATTCCTACATCCGCCATCTCAACAACATCGACTGATTCGCCACAAGGAGGCAATCAAATGAACGCTCTCGTATATCACGGACCCGGAAAAATGAGTTGGGACAAGGTGCCCGACCCTGCGATTCAACAGCCGACCGATGCGATCGTCAGCATCGATTTAACGACCATCTGCGGCACTGACCTGCATATCTTGAAGGGAGACGTCCCCGAGACCAAGCGCGGCACGATCCTGGGGCACGAGGCCGTCGGGACCATCGTCGAGGTCGGATCGGCAGTCACCACGGTGCAGATCGGCGACCACGTGCTGCTGTCCTGCATCAGCTCCTGCGGCCGCTGCGCGTACTGCAAGCAGGGGCGTTACGGCGCCTGCACCGGCGGCGGGGGATGGATCTTCGGACACACGATCGACGGGACACAGGCCGACTACGTGCGCGTCCCGTTCGCGGATACGTCTGTCTACAAGATCCCCGCGGGCCTGACCGATGAGCAGGTCCTGTTCCTCTCCGACATCTTGCCGACCTCGTTCGAAGTTGGCGTGCTGAACGGCAAGGTATCACCCGGCGATACGATCGCGGTGGTCGGTGCCGGCCCGATCGGTCTGTCGGTCATTCTGACCGCCCGCCTTTTCTCTCCCGGGAAGATCATCGCCATCGATCTGGCGGACACGCGGCTCAAGAAAGCCAGGGAATTCGGCGCGGACGTCACGATCAACAACACCACCGGCGATACGGTCGCGCAGGTGATGGCCATGACCGACGGTCTTGGCGTCGATGTCGCGATCGAGGCGGTCGGCGTACCGGCCACCTTCGAGCTGTGCACCGAGCTGGTCAAGCCGGGAGGCCACGTGGCGAACGTCGGCGTTCACGGACATCCGGCAACCCTCCACCTGGAGAAGCTCTGGATCAAGGACGTCACGATCACAACGGGCCTCGTCGACAGCTACACCATTCCGCGGCTCCTAAACCTGATCAAGGGCGGGCGGCTGGATCCGACCGTGTTCGTGACCCATCGCTTCGCGATGAGTGATGCGGTGGCAGCCTACGATGTCTTCGCGGCGGCGGCGGAAACCGGCGCGCTCAAAGTCGCTCTGAAGCGCGACGCTGTCGTGCCACAAGCGGCGAAGAAGGAACTGGTCGCGGCCGGGGCCCGCTAGCCAGATCGCGAAAATCAAGAACGGGCGACGCTCGCAGCGTCGCCCGTTTCAATCAGACGACTTGTCCTAAGGAGGATGTCATGACAACGCAAACGCAAGAGAAGACGCGGACCGAGCAGTTCAAGATCGACGGTGACCGCCTGCTCGCTGAATTCAAGCGGCTGCTGAAGGAAGGAAATGTCCGGCGGATCAGCATCAAGCAGGGTGAGCACACGATCGTCGA
>DASZJR010000038.1:0-1547 GCA_035947855.1 Candidatus Dormiibacterota bacterium | reverse complement strand
GTGGCCGTCGGGGGGACGCGGGTGACAGCGCCGTGGAAGTGCTCGATGACCATTCCCGTCATGATCGACGGGGTCTGGGCGAACCGCGCCACCATGATGGACACGGTGTCAGCCGTGATCTCCTTGAAGTAGGCGGACTTCCAGTAGTTGCGGGCACCCTTGGGGAACCCCGGGTCGAGCAAGGTGTTCTGTACGGGGTACGGGAGCGGCCCGAGCATGTCCATCAGCGGGGTCGCGGCCCCCCGGATGGCGGCCGCGGCCTTCTCGCCCTTCGCCAGGTCGCCGCAATGACACATGGCGACAGCGGCGATCTTGTGGCCCGACCCGTCGGGAGCGTGCACGAGCGCCATCATCAGCACCAGCTCGTCAGGACTCTGCGCGGCGAAGTCACCGAAGAACTCCCACACCTTGGGCGCGTCAGGCAGGGCGAAGGCGATCAGTCCGCCGTAGATCATCGACACGGGATGGGCGTCGTACTCGAACGACGCTGCCACGCCGAAGTTCCCGCCCCCGCCTCGCAGCGCCCAGTACAGGTCCGGATTCTGCTCGGCGTCGGCCGTGCGGATCTGACCGTTGGCGTCCACGAGCTCCACGGAACGGACGTTGTCGACGGCCATCCCGTACTTGCCCATCAGCCAGCCAAGCCCGCCACCGAGCGTCAGGCCGGCGATGCCGGTTGTCGACACGACACCGCCGGTCGTCGCCAGGCCGTAAGCCGCGGTAGCCCGGTTGTACTCGTTCCAGCTCAGCCCAGCCTGGGCCCGCACGCGCCGAGTGCCCGGGGTGACATGAACACCCTTCATGGTCTGGGTGTCGATCATGAGGCCACTGTCGGTCACAGCGCGCCCCGCCACGTTGTGGCCACCGCCGCGGACCGAGATCTCCAGGTCGTGCTCTCTCGCGAACTTCACGGCATCCGCGATGTCGGCGGTGTTCTGGCACCGGACGATGACGGCCGGGCGCTTGTCGATCATGCCGTTATGGACCTGACGCACCGCGTCGTAGGCGGCATCGACCGGAGTGAGGGTCTCACCCGAGATCGTCGCCCGCAGCTGGTCAACCGCCTCTTGAGGAACAGAACCGCTCGTCATTGCACCCCTCCCGGCTCGCGTGGACTCCGGTCCGTCTCACGCGACACGTCCCACATCAACATAGCTCACCGATCACCCGCTTCGGCCTCGGCTGGCCATGCCGCTCGTGTCCAACGAGCGGTCGACGACAACCGTCCCCAATCTCAGCTGATAAGGCCCCGGGCAGCTAGGCGAGTCTCACGGGCTCCCCCACAAAGCGACGCCATATCAGCCGGGCGAGCCTAGGATGACCTGGGCGGAGCCCGCGAACGCCTGCCTACCAACCCAGGCAGGCCGCCCTGATACCCAACGCACAAAACGATCACCTCAGCTCGCTCTCCCGGCCACGCATAGTCGGCAGGGCTTGCCCTGATAACGGAGTGACGCAGTCGAGCTGGCGATCACCGCGGCCCATCAGGCTTCGATGAAATATGTCAAGCAACGCATGAGTATGCATTCGGGCAACGCGCGCTATTC
>DASZJR010000037.1:0-11526 GCA_035947855.1 Candidatus Dormiibacterota bacterium | reverse complement strand
CCGTCCAGGCGACCAGGTTCTTGAGTTTGCGAACCTGCAACGCCTCGATCTGGTCGCGCGGCATGGTCTCGTGCCGGGGGTTCCAGTAGGGTGATTCCTGCACGCATCCCCTCCTTTCTTCGGACTCGTTGTAACACTTTTCTGGACTAAGCTGGACCCAGCTTGGCCACCGCCGGAAAACCGAAGCAGGAAGGCACTCCCTACCGTCTCGGCGGAATGGGCTTTCAGGACGCCTCGGGTCGCCGCCTGAGCTACGAATCGTATCTTCATATCCCGGAACTTCTGGCCCTGCAGAGCGGGTTGACCGAGGCCCACGACGAGTTGCTCTTCATCGTCGTCCACCAGGTCTACGAGCTTTGGTTCAAAGTCCTGATCGACGAACTCGAGAGCGTGCGCGCCTCGATTCAGTCCGAGGACCTGCGCGCCGCGCGGCATGCCCTCACCCGGGTCAAGGTGATCGAGGACCTGCTCGTGGAACAGGTGGCGGTCCTCGAGACGATGGCACCGCAGGACTTCCTGACCTTTCGCTCCGAGCTGGCGCCCGCCAGCGGTTTTCAGTCCGTCCAGTTTCGCGAGATCGAGTTCCTGTCGGGACTGAAGGATGCCGGGTACATCAAGGCGCTCGATGGGGAAGGAGATGCACGGACCCGGCTACAGCGTCGCCTCGATGAACCATCGCTCCACGATGCGTTTTCTGCGTTGCTGAAACGCCGCGGCGTGACGGTGAGCGACCTCTATCGCCAGGGCGACCGCAACGCGGACCTGCTCGAGCTGGCCGAGGCGCTGCTCGACCACGATGAAGGTTTTCGGCTCTGGCGGCTGCGTCATGTCGAAATGGTCTCTCGTCAAATTGGCGACAAGCCCGGCACCGGTGGATCAACCGGCGTACGGTACTTGCAATCGACGCTAAGCAAGCGCTTCTTCCCGGAATTGTGGGAGGTGCGCTCCCAGCTCTAGTCAGTCCTCATTCGCGAGAGGGCCGGACCTGTGGCGATGTGCACCGCAATGCCATCCACGACGAGAGCGCTGGTCTCGTGCTTTGGTCCGGTTATCGACACTGACTCGCCCAATCCCACGGCCTGATGCTGTGTTGCCTCGCCCGCCCCCGCTCCTCGAATCCATTCGGCGGCGGCTTCCAGATCCGCGGGTTTGTTGCCAGGGCTCGGAACCAACGCCTCGGCGATGTAGCTCCCGATCAACCCCTGCCACATGCGGGTCAGTGTCGAGGGTCGATCGAAGAGGTCGAAGGCCACCGGCTCGCCGCCGATGAGTGCGAGGACCCCGGACTGTCCCGGTTCCGGCTGCAACTGGCTCAGACGATCCTCGATCTCCGGCCGGCGCTGCTTCTCGATATCCGAGTACGCGAGCGTCTGCGAGTGGACGCCGAGATCTCCGAGACTGCCGGCAACCTCATGCCACACCGCCCCCTGATCCGCCGTGAACTTTCCGGATGCTCTAGCGGAAAGCGTGACCGAATGCCGCTTCATCGAGCGGATCTTCGGGGAGAGTGCATAGTCGGCGCGGCTGGCCTTTGAGGTCGCACGCCGCCAGCGGCCTGCCTCGACGCAGGCGACGGGAACTTTGAGCGTCGTTTTCGCCGGAACCAGGATCGTCGTGTTGAGGACGCGGTTCTGCTTGAGGCCGATCAGGATCTCGCCGTCGATCATCAGAACAGGGACCTTGGAGCTCGTCGTAACCTCGAGGGTCGATACAGCGCCGGCCTCCCCGACTTCACTGATCTCCGCGCGGCCATCTTTCTGCGCGTCCGCAAAGGTCACGTACTCGAGCGCCGGGCCCTCGTGGAAGACCGGCAATAATGTCAGCCGCCCGGCTGTTTGGGGTGAACCAAGGCGGAGCCCATTGGGCGGTCCCTGTTCGAGCCAATCGCGAACGACGTCGACGGCCGTGCGATCTGAGGAGCGAGTTGCCATGCTCTGAACCCTCCTTGACCTCGTTGCGTTTTAGAGGCCGACAGCATAACATATACGCCATGGGCGTAGTTCTTCGTGTTGCGGGCGTAGCGTGATTGACCACAGAATCGTCTTGATGGCATCGCGCGAACCGGCGGCGCTGGCGGCCGCTCCGCGCGGCAGGGATTTCTACGAAGCACTCGGACGGGCGATCAAAGTCACCCGCGCCGAGCAGGGACTCGAGCGAAAAGAGCTCGCTCGGCGCTCCGGGATTTCCTATCCCTACCTATCGGAGATCGAAAAGGGCAAGAAGCGGGCATCCACCGAGGCGCTGCTCCCGATTGCCCGAGCCCTCGGGCTGAGGCAGTCGGAGCTCCTCGAACGGGCCGAGGGGCTGCTCGAGCGCGGACTTTCGAGGTCCGAACCTCCTGGACCGAACGGCCGGGGGCGCTCTCCCGGGCGACGGGCGTTGGCCCGTGTCTACACGCTGAAGCCTGCTCCTGCCGGGCTGGCCAGTGAGGCGGGCTTGCAGGAACTCGCGAGTCGCGCCGGGCGACTTGGCGCCGACGACTTCAATCGGGTTCTAGACCTGGTTCGCCGACTGGCCCGCTGATCGTCCTCTGGGAGGTCCGCTCCCAGCTTTAATCAACTGGCCGCATGGGCGGGAGGCGTGTCGTCTGGGTCGGGTCGATCTTGGAGCTTCTCGTAGATCTTCCGCAGGTGCATGTTGATTGTTCCCTCGGCGAGGCGGAATCGGCCAGCGATCGCCTTACTGGACAAGCCCTCCGAAACAAGCGTCATGATCATCCGCTCGCGAGGTGTCAAGGGGGCATTGCCCATTTCTTTAGCGACCGTTGGCGAAAAGACGGGTGAAGTAGGCGATACCGAGTGGCACCAGCAGCGCGAGCAACGATGTCACCACCGCCAGGGTGTCGGGGAGATGGGCCGGGTTGCTCATCCCGATGTAGGTGAAGATGGCCGCGCCGATCGAGGTGGCGAGGACCACGATGGTGGCGATGATGGTCGCCCACTCTTGGTGCTGCAGGTAGATCGCGATCGATCGCCGGGCGGCCAACCGCAGCAACCAGGATGCGGTCAGGCCGTTGAGCACGAGCGAGCTGATCAAGGCGCAGACGGCGATGCCGACCCGGAACTGCGCCAGGTTTCGCATCACAAAGGCCGCGCCATTGACGACGAGGATGCCGATCGGGGTGATGATGCCGATCGCAACCAGCAGGAGCCGGCTGCTCAGGTAGCCGCGTAGCAGATGATCGCCCTGCTTGTCCGTCATCACGTCACGGTAAGGCGGTTGGCATATTCCGGCCGATTCCAGGTCCGCGACGTCAACACCTCACGAAGGGAGCGCACCGCGTCGAAGACGTCGACATAGCGCGTGTAGAGCGCGGCAAAGCCGAACCGCAACAGGTCCGGGGCCCGGAAATCACCAACCACGCCGCGGTCGATCAGGGCGCGCATCACGCGGTAGGCCTCCTTGTGCCGCAGCGAAACCTGCGAGCCGCGCAGTTTCGCTTCGCGTGGCGACGCGACTTCGACGCCGAGGTCGCGGCAGGTTTCGTCCACCAGCTTGATGAACAGGTCGCCGAGCGCCATCGACTTGCGCCGGGCCTCCTGCTGGTCGACCCGCAGCCAGAGGTCGACCGCGACCTCTAACGCCAACATGCTGAGGATGGGCGGCGATCCCGCGAGTTGCCGGGTGATCCCGGCAGCCGGGCGATATTCGGGCTCGAAGGCAAAGGGCGCCGCGTGCCCCATCCAGCCCGCGAGCGGTGACTGAATCGCGTCCTGCAGACCCTTGGCGACGAAGAGGTAGGCCGGGGCACCCGGGCCGCCGTTCAAATACTTGTACCCGCAGCCCACGGCGAGGTCGACCTGGGCGGCGTTCAGATCGATCGGCACCGCACCTGCGCTGTGCGAAAGATCCCAGAGCACGAGGGTGGCGACCTTTTGGGCGGCCGCGCTGATGCGGCGCATGTCGTGGATCTCTCCGCTGGCGTAATCGACGTGGGTGAGCATCAGGATGGCGACGCTGCCGTCGAGCGCTTGCTCGATCTCGCTCCGCTCGACCACTCGCAGGGCGTGGTTGCCACCGAGCAAGTCGATCAGCCCCTGGGCGACATAGAGGTCGGTGGGGAAATTCGATGCCTCCGTCAGGATGAAATGGCGGCCCGGCTGAACGCGCAGCGCCTCCGCCAGCAGCTTGAACAGGTTGACCGAGGTGCTGTCGGCGACGATGACTTCGCCGGCTTTGGCGCCAATCAATCGCGCGATCTTGTCTCCGATCCGCGCCGGTGCCTCGATCCAGTGGGCGGCATTCCAGCTACGGATCAGCCCGCTTCCCCATTCCTCGGCGATCACCTGCGTCATGCGGGGCAGCGTCTGTCGTGGCAACGCCCCAAGCGAGTTGCCATCGAGATAGATGACGCCGTCGGGAAGGACGAATTCGTCCCGGACGGAAGCGAGCGGGTCCTGCCGATCGAAGGACAGGCAGGTCTCGCGGTCCACGGAGCGATTATCCCGCCTCGGCTACCTCTAGAAGTGGCTGGGACACCAGGGCGCGCGATCGGTCGCGAACATGGCGTCAGCCCGCGCGACGGCCCCCGGACGGAGCTCCTCGATACGGCCGGCCTCGAAAAGTGCGCGAAACCGATTGCCGCCAAGGTAGACGGCGGCGAGGTCAGCGGCGTCGAGTTCGAGGTCGAGTGTGCCGCCGGTGGATTTGCACTCGGCGCCTGCCGGCCCGCCGACCAGCTGGTAGGGACCGTCGTTCCATGTGCAGAATGCGTCTCGGACACGCAGCCCAAGGCGGCCCTCGACGGCATAACGGCGGCCTGCCAGGCCGGCGGCGACATCCACGAGGCGCAACCACACGCCATCTTCGATCCTGGTCTTCGGCTGCCGCGAGTCGGCCAGCAGGAATCGAAGGGGCTCGTCCACCGGGCGCATCTCCGCTGAGACCCGCGCCATCAAGTCCACGTCGAGCACGTGGCGCCAGAGCGCCGCGTAGGCATCGGGCGTCGTCGCGATCAACATCCCGAGTCGCAGCGTGCCGTTTGGGCCGGAGGCATCCCATTCCAGCTTGATTCGGTAAATCGCGAAGCCCGACGGCGGCCCATCCGTCTGGTAGAGGACGCGATACTGTGGGCTGGCGCCTTCCCGAACCACCTCGAGGTCGGCCAGCGCGTTGCGTATCCAGCGCTCATCGAGCCCGAGCATGCCGGGTTGGTTGTGCCGCGCTTGCTCCCAGACGCGGGTGAACGCGCCGACAGCCGCTGGGACGTCCACCATCGAGAGGTGCCCGCTGCCGGTGACGTTTTTGGCATATGCCGCGCGGGAGCGCTCGATCTCCACCGCGGCCTGGTAGGTCGCGAGGCCGTAACCGAAACGCCCATAGATCGGCGCCTCCGACGCATACAGCGCCGCCAGCGGTTCACCCCGCTCCCGCATGTCATCGAGCTGGCGGCGCATCATCGCCGTCAACAATCCGCGCCGGCGATGGGTGCTGAGCACGCTGACCCGCGTGACCCCGCCGCACGGCAAGGCGCCTCCAGGAACCGTCATCTCATAGGAGAAGATGCCCGCGGTGGCAACCATCTGCTTGCCATCGAAAAACGCCAGCGTGCGGTCGAACTCGGTGATCTCCCTGGAGAGCGTCAGCTCCTCGTCGGTGGGGAGTGCCGCGCCAAAGGCGCGCCGCATCAGCGCCGAGTACGCCCGCTGCTCCTCCAGCTCGACGGGCCGGAGCTCGAGACCCAAAGGCGCGCTTATCGCTGGACCAGTGCCAGGGCCCGGCAGGGGCTGCCCGATCCTTTCACGAGCTTGAGCGGGGCCACCACCAGCACCGCGCCCGTCGGCGGCAACTTCGAGAGGTTGGCCAGCTGCGTCAGCCCGTACTTGTTGGCGCCGAGCAAGAACTGGTGGCAGGGGAAGGGCGGGTTGAACGAATGGGCCGCCCCCGCGTCGGTGCCAACCGTTTCCACGCCGACGCCGACGAATGGGCTTTCGTTCGCCAACCACCGGGCGAGCTCGATGTCGATGCCCGGGGTATGGGGACCGGTCTCGTTCGCATTGAGGAAGGCCTTCTGGTCGTTGGCGCGAGCATCCCACCCCGTGCGGTAGAGGAGCCAGGAGCCCTTGGGCAGCGCACCGTTTTGCCGCTCGAAGGCCCTGATGTCATTCAGGGTCAGGAGGAAGTCGGGATTCGCCTGTGCCTCCTTCGACTTGTCGATGACGACGGCAGGGCCGATCAAGCGTTTGACCGGAACCTGCGAGACGTCGTCCTTGTCTTTGCCGGTGACCCAGTGGATGGGCGCGTCGAAGTGGGTGCCGGCGTGCTCGCCACCTTCGAACCAGTTCCAGTACCAGGCCGGGCCTTTCTCGTCGTAGCGGCTGATCTCGTGCGTCTTCCAGTTCGGCGTGTTGGCGAACGGCGGCGGCAGCTGGATCATTGGCGTCCGCTCCGACAGCGGCTGGGTGAGGTCGATGACGTCGATCGAACCGGAGATGAGGCCCTCAACGAAGGACGCCAGACTATCGATTCGTGTGCTCATTCACTCCTCCCTTTGCTTCGCAGCGCCCGCGGAAATTCAAATCGGTTCTCGAGCATGTGGACGTCCATCAAGAAGCTCTTGGGCATCTCGGCATCGACCTTGGCGACGATGCAGGTCAGCTGGTCGCCCCTGATCGCGTCGAGCGCCGCTTCCTCGAAATCCTCCAGCTCGCGGACCAGCTGTGCCCGGGGAAAGCCGGCCGCCTTCGCAACGCCGGCCAGGTCCGTGCCCGCGGAGGTCGCCGTCGTGAACCACTTGTAGCCACCAGGAGCGCCGCCGCCCACCGAGAGGAGCGTTTCGTTGTCGAAGATGACGTGCACCAGGTTGTTCGGCCGGGAGCGCGCCAGCGTCGTCAAGCCGCCGAGGTTCATCAGCACCGACCCGTCGCCGTCGAGCACGACCACTTTGCGGTCCGGTTGGGAGAGCGCGATGCCCAGCCCGATCGAGGAGGCGAGGCCCATCGCGTGCTCGAGGTAGAAGAAGTTAGCGCGGTGCCCCAATGAGTAGAGCTCGGCCGCGACCGCGCCCATGATGGTGACGACAGCGCAGTCCTCGAGCTGCGGATAGATAGCCTTGAGGCAATCCAGGCGTTTTATTTCGGCTCCTCCCACATCAGGTTGCGCTGGAGGAGCAGCGCCACCGGCGACAGCGAGGCATGCGCCAGCGTCATCGCGTGCGCGATCTTCGGTTGCACGTCATCTGGTCGGCTCAGGTCGTCGTGCGCGATGTGAAGCGCGTCGAGGACCGGCCGGGTGTACTTGCCTCCCTCTGTCTGCCACGGATCCTTCTCACCGAAGCTGCCACGATCCGTGATCAGCATCAGGAGCGGGATTTTGTAGAGAAGCGAGACCCCCACGATGCCGTTGATCGCCTGCAGGAATCCGTGGTTCTGCAGCAGCATCGCCGATTTGACGCCCGCAAAGTGCGCGCCGGCGGAAACGCCCACGCCCTCTTCCTCCTTGGCGAGCCGCACCAGCGTCATCGCCGGATCTTCGTCCGCCATGCGGATCAGGTGCACGAGCCACGTCTCTGGGAGCGCGCTCACCAGCGTGACGCCGACGCCCTTCATGGCGTCGTAGACCACTTGCGAATTGGCCACCGATACCGGCACGGCTCCCTCCCTCCTCGGAACTGAGGCCGATTCTACGCATACAATGGGGCCCAGTGCAGGTCCTGGGCAGCATCCTGGAGGCCGTCGGGCACACACCGCTGGTGCGGCTCCAGCGCATCACTGCCGGGCTACGCCCGACCATCCTGGCCAAGGTGGAGACCCTCAATCCCGGCGGCAGCGTGAAGGACCGGATTGGGGTGCGCATGATCGATGATGCCGAGCGGCGCGGACTGCTGAGGCCGGGTGGCACGATCGTCGAGCCGACCTCTGGCAATACCGGCCACGCCCTCGCCATCGCGGCCGCCCTCAAGGGCTACCGGATGATCTTCGTGATGGCCGACAAGCAGTCGCCGGAGAAGATTGCCCTGCTGCGCGCCTACGGCGCGGAGGTCGTCGTCTGTCCGACCGCCGTTCCCCGCGAGTCGCCTGAAAGTTACTACTCGGTGGCCGAACGGTTGAGCCACGAGATCCCGGGCGCCTTTCAGCCGAACCAGTATTTCAACCAGTCCAACCCGCAATCGCACTACGAGACCACCGGTCCGGAAATCTGGGAGCAGACCGACGGCAAGGTCGACGTCGTGGTGGGCGGCCTGGGGACGGGCGGGACGATGACGGGGGTGGCCCGCTTCCTGAAGGAAAAGAAGCCGTCGGTGATGACGGTCGGCGCCGACCCGGAGGGATCGCTCTACTCTGGCAGCACCATCAAGCCCTACAAGGTCGAGGGGATCGGCGAAGACTTCATTCCGGGCACCATTGACCTGAAGCTGATCGACCGCATCGTCCAGGTCAATGATCGCGACTCCTTCCTGACGGCCCGGCGGATCACGCGCGAAGAGGGGATCCTGGTGGGCGGCTCATCGGGCACCGCCATGAAAGCGGCGATGGAGGTGGCGCGCGAGCTCGACGAGAAGACGCTGATGGTCGTCATCCTGGCCGACACCGGTCGCAACAACCTGAGCAAGATCTACAACGACGAGTGGATGCGCCAGAACGGCTTCTTCGAACGCTTCCCGCGCCAGCTCGTCCACGACGTGGTTGCCACGCGAGAGCGAGAGATCCCCGAACTGATCACGGTGTCATCGAAGGAGAAGGTGGGCCGTGCCATCGATCTTCTCCAGGAGTACGGCATCTCGCAAATGCCGGTGACCGAAGATGGCGGCGGTCCCGGCACCCGGCTGGTCGGCAGCATCCAGGAACGCACCCTGCTCGATCGCGTGTACCGTGATCCCGGTTTGATCGAGACCACCGTCGGCGCTGCGATGGACGGCCCTTTTCCGACCATCGCCGCCGGAGCACACGTCGACGAGGCCTTCAACGCGCTGCTCGGTGGCACCACCGCGCTGGTGGTCATGGATGCCGAGCGGCCCGTCGGGATCATCACCCGCGTCGATCTGCTGGAGTTCATGGCCCACACCCGCGCGTCCCGGTGAGCGCCGAACATACGCCGGGGTTCGCAACCCGCGCGATCCACGCTGGCCAGCCTCCTGACCCGGCGACCGGCGCCGTCGTGGTTCCCATCTACCAAACCTCGACCTACGCCCAGGACGCCCTCGGCAAGCATCGAGGGTACGAGTACTCGCGGACGGGGAATCCAACACGTGCCGCGCTCGAGACCTGCATCGCGGCCCTGGAAGGCGGTGCCCACGGGCTCGCCTTCGCCTCCGGCATGGCGGCGGAGGCGGCGATCATGCAGCTGCTCAAGCCGGGCGACCACACGGTCGCGGTCGACGACCTTTACGGCGGCAGTTACCGGCTGTTCCGCCGGGTCCTGGAGCCGATGGGTCTCACGTTCTCCTTCGTGGACGGCTCCGACCTCACGGCCGTCGAAAAATCCCTGACGGATCGCACCCGGATCGTCTGGGTGGAATCGCCGACCAATCCGCTCCTCAAGCTGGTCGACATCGAGGCGGTCAGCAAGCTGGCCCACGCGCGCCAGGCGCTGCTGGTCGTCGACAACACCTTCATGAGCCCCTACTTTCAGCGTCCATTGTCGCTGGGCGCCGACATCGTGGTGCACAGCGCCACCAAGTACCTTGGTGGGCACAGCGATGTGATCGGCGGCACGCTGGTGGTGAACCGGGACGACCTGTTCGAGCGGTTGTCGTTCCTGCAAAACGCGGTCGGCGGCGTGCCGGGGCCGATGGACGCCTGGCTGGTACTGCGTGGGATTAAGACCCTCGCCATCCGGATGCGCGAGCACGAGCACAATGCCCGGCAGGTCGCGGCCTTTTTGGTCGACCACCCCAAAGTGGCGCGCGTTTTCTATCCCGGCTTGGCCGACCACCCGCAGCGGGAGCTGGCTCGGCGGCAGATGTCAGGCTTCGGCGGCATGATCTCCTTCGAGGTCAAGGGTGGCCTCGAGCCGGCGCGTCGGGTTGTCGAGCGGACTCGGCTCTTCACGCTGGCGGAGAGCCTGGGCGGCGTGGAGTCGCTCATCGAGCTGCCGGCGGCGATGACCCATGCCTCCATCCCGGCGGAAACGCGGCGAGCACACGGGGTGACTGATGGCCTGGTTCGCGCCTCGGTCGGTATCGAGGACGTGGCCGATCTGATCTCAGACCTTGACCGGGCACTGGCGCAGGCGTGAAGCTCAACCATAAGGAGGTGAGCATTGAAAGCCGACATTAACTTCTCGAACATCCTGGTGGCCATCATCCTGTTGTTGCTGGGCCTCGCCGTCTTCACCCGTCATCGGATCGCGTCGTACGTCGTTGGTGGGTTTCTCATGGTGCTAGCCGCCATCAGCATCCTCGCGTTTCTGAAGATCCTCAACGTCACCACTGGTCCCATCAACATTGGTTAAGGAATCGCCACCGCCGACCGAGGCGTAACGCTCTCGTCACCGTTCGAAAGCTTCGCGCCTCGGATCCACGGGTAGACTCCAAGCGTGGACGTCCTCAAGATCACGCCGCGCGGATATTGTCATGGCGTCGTGGAGGCGATTCGTGCCGCTAAACAGACCGCGAAGGCCCATCCGGGGGAGAAGATCCGGATGCTCGGCTACCTCGTCCACAACACTCACGTAACCGATGAGCTGCAGGAGAACGGGATCGAGCTGGTCGACAGCGATAACCGCCTGGAGGGCCTGGAAACGATCGACGGCGGCACCGTGATCTTCACCGCGCATGGCGTTTCGCCGGCGGTGAAGGCGAAGGCCGCCGAGCGAGGTCTCAACATGGTGGACGCGACCTGTTCCGATGTCGTCGTCACGCATGATCTCGTCAAGGACCTCGTCGAGCGTGGTTACGACGTGGTCTACATCGGCCGCCGCGGTCACCCCGAACCGGAAGGCGTCGTCGGCGAAGCGCCGGACAAAGTGCACCTGGTGCAGGACCCGCAGGATGTCGATGCGCTCGACATCAAGAACGAGAAGATCGCGGTCACCTGTCAGACGACGTTGAGCATTTGGGACACGGCCGCCATGATCAAGCGGGTGCGCGAGAAGTACCCGCAGACCGAGGCCTACAACGAAATCTGCCGGGCGACGCAGGACCGTCAGGAGGCGGCGGTCGAGGCCGCGAAGGACTGCGACGTCGTGATTGTCGTCGGCAGCGAGCGGAGCTCGAACTCCAAGCGCCTCGTCCAGGTGGTCAAGGAACTCGCGCACAAGCCGGCCTACCTGGTGGATACCGCCAGGGACATCAAGCCGGAGTGGCTGCAGGGAAAGGCGCGCGTCGGGGTCACCTCCGGCGCTTCCACGCCGACCCAGCTCACCCGCCAGGTGATCGAGTACCTCGAAGCCCTCTAAGGTCCGCGTGTAGACTCGCGCGGCGATGAAACCGGTCACAGGACTGGCGTTGGGCTCGCTGATGTTCACCGTCGGGCTCGTGACCGGGCTCGCGTGGATGCCCTCGTCCGTTGCAGACGCCATCGAGTACGGCTCTGCCGCGGCCTGCCAGGAGCCGGCGGCGAACGGATCAGGGTGCTGGACCGAGGT
>DASZJR010000036.1:0-16144 GCA_035947855.1 Candidatus Dormiibacterota bacterium | reverse complement strand
GTCGACACCGTGATTCCGCGGCCGTACATCGCGGTGATCGCCGACTGGTAGTTACGGTCCATCGTGTCGCCGTCGCCAAAGAGAATGACGTGCTTGATGGCCGCCTTCGTCTTGGTCAGCGCCTGGTCGGCCGCGCCCAGGTCGGGGGCGTAGCTCATCGGGTCGCCGAGGCTGAGCGCCTCGATCTTGCGCTTGACCGCCGCCTTGTCCGTCAGCGGGGCAAGCGGGATGACCATGCCCATCCCGCCATCGGTGACGCCGACGCTGTCGCGCGGGGTGAGCTGGTCGACGACCGACTCGGCCGCCCCACGCAGGATCTGGTCGCCCTGGCCACTCTCTGTGGATTCCAAGACGAGGACGACCGCGACCGGCGGTTTCTGCATGTCCAGCGGTAGCTGGATCTGGACCGGTAGTGCCGTTTCCAGCGTCGTGCCGGCATATCCACCGGGACCGTAGCTCTCCGTGCCGCCGATGACGACCAGGCCCATGCCAAGGTCGCGGACGGATGCCTGCAAGAGCGCCATGCCGTCAACGCCCAGGCTCGTGGCCGGAATGTTGACGAGGACCACGGCCTGGTAGGCGGCGAGGTCCGCGGCCGAACGGGGCAGCTGGTCGGGAGTGATGACCGCCGTACCGATCCCCGTCGAATGAAGCGCCGCCTCGAGGCTGGCGGCCTCGCCCAGCGTGTTTTCGACGAGCAGCACGCGGGGCGGCCCCACCACCTGGATCAACGCCTCGCCGAGATTGTTCTCGGCGTAGGTATCGCGCACCGGATCGATCACGATTCGAACGGCGTGGAATCCGGGCTCGGCCGGCTTGACGGTCTGTTTGATCGTCGTCTCACCCACCGGGAGGTTGAGCTGCACGGTGTTGACCAGCGTGCGGTCGAGGTACCAGCGGACGGTTGCCGGCGTGGCCGTGTTGCTGACGATCAGCGCCTGCGCATCGGCCTGCTGGCCCTGGGTGAGGGTACGCGGCGCGTCGAGGCGATCGACGTAGGCCTCGGCGCCGAGTGGCACGGGCAGCGCGACGGTATCGACCCGAACCCCCTCGGCACGGAGCAGGCGCGCCTCCCCAACCGCGTCGCCGAGGTTCGCGCGCCCGTCGGAGATCAAAACGATGTGCTTGCGGGTGTCATCCGGGAGGATCGACCCGCCGAGTTGGAGCGCCGCGGCGATGTCCGTGTAATGCGGGTTGGGTTGGCTCTGGAACTCGCCAAACTGCGGGTCCTTACTGATGTTGACTTCCACCTGGGGATCGCGACCGAAGCTCAGCACCCCGGCGCGGTTGTCGCCCTGTCGCTGTTGCAAGATGCGCCGCACGGTGGCGGCTTCGCTGTCCAACGCGCTTTGCACGCTGGCCGAAAGATCCGCCACGACCAGCAGCGACTGGGGCGTCGGCGTCGTCTGGACCTGCAAGCCCGCGAGCGCGGCCGTCAGCAGCAGCACGATCAGAGTGCGGAGCCCTAGCGAGATGCGCGCACGCCGCGGCGGTAACGGCGGCGGAAAGAAACGCCAGATCGCAACGATGATGACCAGCGCCAGCACGCCCGCCCCCAGCAGCAGGGGGCGAGTTACATCAAAGCCCACGGTGGAAGGCCAGCCATTCGGCCGTCACGACGGCGAGCGCCGCGAGGGCGATCCACGGCCAGATCTCGAGCTGGCCGCGATGGGTCGCCTGCACGACGGTCGTCCTCGTCGGCGGCAGCGTCAGGCGGTCGGGTGGCTTGAGCTGGGAAATCGCATCAGAAAACAAATTCACGCTGAACCAGGAGCGGTTCACCTTGCCGGCGACGACCTGTTCAACGGTGTAGAGGCCCGTCAGGTCGGTGTCGCCGAACGTCGCAATCGACGCGCTCGCGATCGGCCGGCGGCTGCCGTCCGGCCGGACCACGGTCACCGACGTGGCACTCGCCTCGGGCGCGATGGTGACGGGTTCGTCCGGATGGAAGCTGTGGCTGGGGACGCTGGGCGGCAGCAGCCACTCACTCAGGTTCTGCACCAGGATCGGAAACGCGATGCGCAAGGGGAGGTCGGACTCATGCAGATCGAAGCCGACCAGCACCTGACGAAACGGCTCGTCGCGGACGAGGACCAGGGGCGTCTGCAGGCTACTGATCAGCGGCCGGCCAAAGGTCGAACTGCTCAAGTCCTGGCTGCGGGCGACGTGGACGTCCTGCAGGTCGACATTGGCCAGCAGGGGATCGCCGGCGTCGACGGCACGGACGCGCCCGATACCGACCGCTTGCCCGCCGGCCAGCACCGACCCCGCCGGTGGATCGACCATGACGAAGGGACCGTCAGGTAAGACTGTCGGCGAGAAGCGGTCGAACACCGTCAGGGCGTAGGCGGCGCTCGCCCGGTACGCCGTCGGGGCGATGACATCGATCTGCAGGTCGGTGCGCAGGCGGAGCGCTTGCTCGAGGAAGACGTTGCCCGGGGTCACCAGCTGGACGCGGAACGCCCGGGGCGTGCTGGCGACCGCGGTGGCGCTGTCGTCGAGCGCGAAGATGTCGTTGCCGGCGAGGTGCGCGGAGACCGACGTCGCGTCGCTGGGAACTGGGAGGACCAGGTCCTGCGCCTGGGCGGCCGCGAGCGTCAATGGCCGCACGTCGAGCAGGTGGCCGTCGGAGCGCCACTCGACGGTGATCGAGCGCGGCTGCTGGCCGAAGTTCTGCACGTGCAGGTAGGCGGCTCGCGACTGGGCGCTGGTCCGGACGGTGAGCGACGTCAGCCCGACGTTTTCCCCCGAGACGCCAACCCGGTGGTACTCGACGGGAAACGGTAGCCCGGCCGCGAACGAGGCGCGCAGCGGCTGGACGATGCCGTCGGAGAACAGGTAGGCACGGGCGTCGTCGCCCGGGCGGACCAGGCCCGTGGCCAGCGCCAACGCGGCTGATAAGTCCGCGGCGCCATTGTTCGCCACGACGGCGTTGACCGCGCGATGCAACGTGTCCCGGTCACCGGTGACAGAAGCGACGATCCGAGCGGCGGGCCCGACGGCGATCACCGTCATTCGGTCCTGTGGCCCGAGCTGGTCGATGAGGGCATTGACCTGGTGCTTCGCCTCCTCGAGGCGCGACGGCGCGACGTCGGTCGCCTGCATCGATGCCGACGCGTCGAGCAGCACGATGCTGTGGCGGGCCAGCGCCGCCCCGGCGGGGAGCGCCGGCTGGATGGCCGCCGCCACCAGCACCGCGGCGGCGAGCAACTGGAGAAATAACAGCCAGCTGGGACGAAGCCGTTGCCAGGGGACGTTGGCCTGGCGGTCACGGATCTGATTGGGCCAGAGATGCAGCGCGGACACGATCCGCGTGGGCCGGCGGATCTTCAAGAAATAGAGGACGACGATGGCCGGGAGGGTCAGCGCCAGGATCGCGGCCGCCGGGGCGAGGAAGCTCATGACACGCGCGCCTTTCCACGCCGGGGCGCGCTCATGACACGCGCGCCTTTCCACACCGGGGCGCGCTCATGCGAGCAGCCCGAGGCGGCGCAGCGTGATCTGCACCATCTCGTCGATCGGTTCCGCCGTCGACAGGCGAGCGAAGCGCAGGCCCCGCCGACGGGCGGCCCGCTCGATATCATCCGTGCGCTGGGCCAGCGCCCGCAGGTAGCTGCCCTGGGTCAGCGGCGTGGCGGTGAACTCCCGCTCCAGCCCGGTCTCGGCGTCCTTCAGTCGAGCGTCTCCTGACCAGTCCGGCGTCAGCTCCTGTGGAGCAAGCAACTGGAGGACCGCGCCTTCCTGCTGCGCGCGCTGCAACGCCATCAGTGCCGGATCCATCGACGTCTCGCCGAGGCCGTCGCTGATGAGTACGCTCATCCCCGGCCGCTGCCGGCCAATCGGCCAGACCAGCTTCTGATAGTTCGTGACGCCGCCCGCGGGCAGCGATTGCAGCCGGGCGAACAGTTCCGCGGCGGCGCGCCGGCCGCGGTAGGGTGCTCCGCCGGACGTTGGCCCGTCCGCAAAGACCGTCAGCCGCACCCGGTCCAACGCCGCCAGGGCGACGTAGGCGATGGCACCGGCCAACTGCCTTGCCGTCTCGGCCTTGTTCGGTTTGCCCCAGTCCATCGACCCGCTGAGATCGACGAACAGGCTCAGGGGCAGCTCTTCTTCAGCGACGAAGAGGCGCAGCATGAACCGGTCGAGTCGGGCATATGCGTTCCAATCGATCAGCCGAAAGTCGTCGCCGGCGGTGTAGTTGCGAAAATCCGCGAATTCGACCGACTGGCCGCGGCGGCGTGAGCGCCGTTCGCCACCCATCTGCCCACTGACGGCGCGCCGGACCTGGAGCGCCAGGCTTTCGAGCCGGCGAAGCAGGGCGGGCTCCAGGAGTACGGCCGGCGTCACGGCTAGGCCTTCGCCGGTTCCTTGACGGTGTGCTCCACGACGTCGCTGATCAGTTTGTCCGCGGTCATCCCGTCGGCCTCGGCCTCGAACTGCAGAAAGATTCGGTGTCGCAAGGCCGGCTGAGCGATCGCGCTGAGGTCGTCGAAGGCGACGTTGTAGCGTCCCTCGAGCAGCGCCCGCACCTTGGCGCCAAGCACCATGGTCTGCAGGCCGCGGGGGCTGGCGCCCCAGCGGACGTAGCGGCGCACGCTCTCGAGCTCGGTGCGGTCGGGGTGGGTTGCGCCGATCAGGCGGGCGGCGTAGAGCAGCACGTGCTCGGCGATCGGCACCTCGCGCGCCACCCGTTGCGCCGCAAGGACGGTTTGCGCATCGGCGACCGGGCGAAGCCTCGGCGTCGACGCGCCGGTGGTGCGCCGCGCAATCTCCAGCAGGTCGCGCTCACTGGGAAAAGGCACCAGGACCTTGAAGAAAAATCGATCGAGCTGCGCTTCAGGGAGCGGGTATGTCCCTTCGAGCTCGATCGGGTTTTGGGTGGCGAGGACGAAGAACGGCGACGGCAACGGGCGGGTCTGCGTGCCAACCGTGACGGTACGTTCCTGCATCGCTTCCAGCAGTGCGCTCTGTGTCTTCGGCGTGGCACGGTTGATCTCGTCGGCCAAGACGAGATTCGCGAAGATGGGTCCGGCCTGGTAGTGGAACTCCCGCCGGCCGGCCTCGTCGCCGATGACGTTCGTCCCCACGATGTCGGCGGGCATCAGGTCCGGCGTGAACTGGATGCGGGAAAAGCTCATCGAGAGCGCCTCGCCCAGCGATCGAACAAGCACGGTCTTGCCCAGACCCGGCACGCCTTCGAGCAAGACGTGGCCGTTGGCGATCAGGGCGATGACGGTATCGCGAACCAGTGCCTGCTGTCCCACGATTAGGCGGGCCAGCTCGGCCTCGAGGGATTGGGCCAGTTCGGTCACCCTGGCGGCGTCGATGCGCGGTTCTTCGGCGATCATGATCCTCCCTCGAGCGGCGACGGCGCCTTACCGAGGGCCGGCCGCACTCTGCTCACCGAGTTGCGAGAAATACTGGCGTACGAGATCGCGCTCGCTGCCGGGGATCAGGCTCTGGTCCGTGGCGTCGAGCGCAGCTTGTTGGTAGGCCTGGATCACCTGGCTGTAAGGGCTCAGCGGCACATCCTGTCCCGGGCCAAGCGGCGTGGGATCGTTCTGCGACTGGCCGGGCACCGGCTGGCCGGGGACGTAGACGCGCTCGGTGCTCGCGGCTCCGGAACCGGTGCCCGTTCCCGAGCCATTGGAGCCAGTGCCGCCGGAACCGCCGGACCCACCATTTCCGGTGCCCGTGCCGGTGCCAGTCCCGGTGCCGGTCCCGGTCCCGGTGCCCGTGCCCGTCCCAGTGCCGGTCCCGGTCCCGGTGCCCGTGCCGGTCCCAGTGCCCGCGCCCGTCCCCGTGCCGCTACCGCTCGCGCTGGCACCGGCCCCGGGACTTGCGCCAGGCGATGCGCCGGCGCCCGCGTTCGCCTGGGCCCCCTGACCTTTCGCGTCGCGGTCCGCTTGGGTGGCGAGCTGCTGACGGGCGGACTCCAGCCCGTTGATCGCTGAAGCGACTGCCTGGTCGGTGTTCTGCTGCTGTTGGAGGGAGTCCAGCTGACTCGCGACGTCGTTGAGGGCCTGGGCCGCCGAGGTCGTGTCGCCGCTCTTCAACGAGGACGAGGCCTTGCTGAGCGAGTCGCGCATCTGACTGTTTTGCGCCTGCTGCGAGGCCTTCGCCAGCGCTTTCGCCAGCTCCTCGCGGTCTTTCGGGGAGAGGTTCTGCAGCTGCGAGGCGAGGTCGCGCACGGCCTGCGCCCCCTTGGCCGGGCTGCCGGCGAGCGCCTGGGCGGCGCTCTGTCCTGCCGACGTCGCACTGAGGGCATTGGCGAGGTTCTGCGCACTGCTGCTCAGAGCCGGCGTCCCGGGGTCGGTCAGACTCTGGAGTTGCTGTTCGGCCGGCGTGATCGATTCGAGGGCCTTGCGGGGGCTGTCCGCCTGTTGAATCTTCGCGGCGGCATCCTTGAGGATCTTCTGCACCTGCGGGTCGACGGGCGTCGGTTTCGGACTGTCGGCGATTTTTTTCTGCGCAGCCTGGAGGGCCTGGGCGGCGCGCGCCTGGCTCAGGCGGTCGGCCCGGCGCTGCGCCAGGACCTGGTCCATTGGGTTGGGGAGCAGCGCGAGTGCCAGCGAAAAGATCGCGAGGACGGCAATCAGCGAGGCCTCGCCTCGGTTCACCCGAACGGGAAATGCCGTCCCGAGCCGGGCGCCCGCGGCCTGCCGCAGGGCATCGCCCCGCTGCACGTCGTCCAGCGGGCCGGATTGGGTCCGCCGCTCCCAGGCCGTCGAAAGCCGCTCCTTGAGATCGAGCCGGAAATCGGCGAGCCGCATCAGCACGGCCGCGCTCGGGCGCCGGATCAGCCAAGCGAGCACCGCGATCGCCAGGACGACCGGGATGCCGACGGTGGCCACCAGCGCGCGCCCCTCAAACGGCGTGAGTCGGGCGATGACCAGCACCACGGCGACCCAGGCCAGCGCCGCCACCAGCGCGTGCACGGCATAACGCGCCGCCCGGGCGCGGGCCGCGGCCCGGCCGAGTTCGCGGATGATCGCGTCGAGTGAGTTCATGGATTCACCGGCGCCGAGGCGCGCCGGCGCCACGGCAGGTGCCGAATCGGGGCGATCAGCATCGCACCCAGGATGAGGGCGACGAGACAGATGGCGAGTTGCAGGGTGACGGTCGCCTGCCAGTATTGCCAGCCGGTGAAGAGTCCGCTCGGGATGACCGTCCCGGTGGCTTGCGCCATGTAGACCGTGCTGCCTTTTCCGATCGGTCCGGTCGGGCCGCCACCATAGCAGCTCTTGAAGCCGCCCGGCGTGATGGCGCAGGTGGTCGTGCTGCTGCCACTGGTCCCGTAAAGCGGGCCGCCGGTGCGCACCCCGAAATTCGTGATGGGCCCGTTGGTGCCGATCGTGATCAGGGGAATCAGGGGACTCAGGTACGTCAGCGCGGGCGGCGCCGGCGCGGCGGTCGCCTTGGGATCGATATCCGTGGGGAAGAGGAGCCCATACAACAGGCTGCCCGCCAGCAGAATGAAGGCCGCCCCGTAGGCGGTGACGGTCGCCGGCAGCGTGCGCCGGAACGCCGTCGAGCACGCGATCCCGATGATGCCGAGGGTCAACGCGCTGATGGCCGTCACGAGGAAGGCCGCGGCGACCTGGTCGAGCTCGATCCCGCCGAAGAGGAACACCAGGCTGAAAATCGGCACCGACAGCAGCAGTAGCAAGAGCACGAACGACATCGATGCGAGGAGCTTGCCCCACAGAATCGCAAACGATGGCAGCTTCGTGACGAAGAGCAAATCGATCGTCTGGCGCTCGCGTTCGCTGCTGATCGCGCCGGCCGTCAGGGCCGGGGTGATGAACGCGAGCAAGACCATTTGAAACAGCACCAGATAGAGAAACAAGCCTTGTCCGTAATTGGCGGCCTGCCCACCGTTGTACGAATTGCGCGATGAATACGCCATGGCCGCAAAGACCGCCCAGCCGAGGCCGCCTAGCAAGAGGATGTAAACCGTCATGGCGAGCGGTGAGCGCCAGGTGCGCATCCGGGAGCGGTACTCCTTGGCGACGATGGGATTCCACAGCGCGATGGCGACGCGGTTCATTCCTCCGTCGCCCTCATGAACGCGTCTTCGAGGCCGCCCTCGAGCTGGCTGAACCCCGACACTTTGATGCCGGCGGCCGTCAGCGTCTGCAAGATGCTGGCCGCCGTTGTGTCGTCACCTTCATACTCGGCCTCGATGACGCCATTCACCGTACTGACCGCGTGGATCATCGTCAACGGCCTGAGCAGCGCGGCGGCCTCTTCCTTCTGACCGAGCACCGTGATGCGCAGACGTCGACCGCTGGTCAATTGTCGGATGACGTCCTGGACCGCGCCGGTCGCCCGCATCCGACCCTGATCGATGATGCCGACCATGGTGCAGAGTTCCGTCAGCTCCGGGAGGATGTGGCTCGAGATCACGATCGTCTTGCCCATTTTTTGCAACTCTTTCAGGATCTCGCGCATCTCGACGCGCGCCCGCGGGTCGAGTCCGGAGGCCGGCTCGTCGAGTAACAACACGGCCGGGTCGTGCACCAGCGCCCGTGCGAGGCACAGCCGCTGCTTGAGCCCGCGCGACAATGTGTCGACCGCCTGATCGCGACGGTCCGTCAGCCCGACGAGCTCGAGCAGGTCATTCGCGATCTTCGTGCGACGAGCTTTGGGCAGTCGGTAGCAGGCGGCATAGAAATCCAGGTACTCCGCCGCGGTGAGTTGATCGTAGACGCCGAAGAAGTCCGGCATGTAACCAAGGCGTTCGTGGACACGCTCCGGCTGCCGGCTCACGTCGGCACCGTCGACAAAGGCGCGTCCCGTGGTTGGCTCCAACAGCGCCGCAAGGATGCGCAGCGTGGTCGTCTTCCCGGCGCCGTTCGGTCCGACAAAGCCGAAGATCTCCCCTTTGGGAACCTCGAATGAGACCGCGTCGAGCGCGGTCCGTCCGCCGTAGACCTTGGTGAGCTGCTCGACCGAGATCATCGGACCGTCCCTGCGAGCGTGATGGTCCCCGCGACGAAGCCGCCGCTGCTGCTGAGGCGAAGGCGCACCAAGCCGCTGTCGGGATTGACGGCACTGTCGGGCAGGCTGGTGGTGCCGTTGTCCTGGTAGGCGACGTCGGTCCAGGTCGACCGTGCCCAGTCCCATACCTGTCCCTGGACCGTCGGAGCGGTTGTCGCGCCGCCCGGGGCGGGGATGAACTTGCCCCCGTACGGGTTGGAGGTGGCAAGCGAGGCGCCGGTCAGCTGCGTGCCGGCCGCCAGCGAGGGCGAAAATTCGTAGGTGACGCTGCCGCTCTGGATCATCAGCATGCCAACCGGTCCCTGGCCCTGCGTGTCACCCACGACGTCCACGATGCGGCCGCTGACGACACCGGCCGGCAACGAGCCCGTACCAATCTGGTCCAGCGACAGCGACAGGGCGACCGCGGTTTCGGCCGTCGATCGCGGATGACTCCCGTTCACGGTGAGGTCCTGAAACGAGTCGTGCGTCCAGGCGACCAGCATGGGCGCTGTCGCGAGCGAGCCCTTGGAACTTCCTGCCGTCGTCAGCACGGCCAGGATCTGGGTCTTTGCATAGTCTTCGCGCTGCGCGTCGGTCAGCTGATTCGGCTGCGGGCCATTGAAGAATGCCGTTCCATAGATCCGGGTGTAGGTCGGCTGTCCAAATTGGTTGGCCGGCTTCGGGTCCAGTGAGACGGCCGCCGTCGCTCCGGGTTTCAGCGCGCCAAAGGTCTGAAAGTTGTCGCCCATGATCAGGACGGCGTCCGTGAAGCTCAGGTTCGAGTGGTTCTCGATCGTACCGGTGAGCTTTCCGTTCACCAGCTGGAGGTGCGCGCCCAGCTGTGGCGCTGAGCTCATCGACTCGGTCGCAAAGCCACCCAGCACGAAGGCGGTCATCCCTGGCAGCGTGACAGTGTTGTTGTCGACGTTGATGCGGATGCTGCCCGCACGCGACCCTGTTCCGAAGGCTCCCGGGCCGAAGCCGCCGTTGTTGACGATGGGGCTGATCAGGAGTCGCCCACCGCCGATGGTGGCCTGGTAATCACCGCGGCTCGGCGCCATGATCCCCGTGTAGGTCTCCTGGTAGGCGTGGTCCCAGCCTGGCTGCGCGTGGAGGATCGTGATCTGGTTAGCCTGCACGGATCGGCCCTTGGTGAAGACCCCGGCCCCGTACGCGCCGCCGGCGGCGATCACGGCGATCAACGGCACCGTGACCCAGGCGAGCGCGCGACGCCGCATCGCGCCCAGCACGACGTAGTTCACGGGGCCCACGAGCAAGACGTAGAGCAGCACGAGCAGGCCGGTCAGCTGGAGCGAGGGCAGGTCGAGTCCTGGGAGGTTCCCTAACGTCGAGCTGAGGGCGCCACTCTTGGAGGCGATCGTCGGCTGCTGGGACCCGAAGCCGACGGGGCCCATCGCGCCCATCGTATAGGCGAAGTTCTGGTTGGAGCCGCCCACGCCAATCACGGAACGCGCGATGAGCTGCCGCAGGAGAGTGGCCGTGCCGCTCCACCCGGCAACCGGGTCCTGATTCCAATCGAAGGTGGCCATCGTGACGGTGCCCGCGCCCACCTGGCGCTCGAGTAGGAGCGGCTGGCTGCCAGCCCCAAGCCAGGTCGGTCCCGGCGTCGCGACGCCGGTGGCCACCTCGACAGGGGCGCCGCCGAGCAGTGAGGTGGTCACGCTCGTGGTGCCGCTGACCGTCATCGGCACGATCGCCGTTGGCAGACCGGCCAGGGTCTTGTGCCAGGCGGCGCCGGTGCCCAGCAGAAGATCACCGCCGGCGCGGACGAAGTCGCCGATGGCGGTCCGCTGGCCCGTGGTCAGGCTGTCGGTGGCGAAGTCGTCGATGGCGAGGATGTCGAAGGCGCGTAGCGGAATCGCCGACTCCGCGAGGTCGCCGGCCGCCAGGTGGACCACCCGTGCGGCGACGCTCGCCGGGTGAACGGCCGCGAAGGTATCGAGAGACGTGCCCTGGTCGGAGAGGACGCCGATCAAGGTCGACGTGGTGCTCGTCGATGCCGAGTCCTGGGAAACGATCACCCGGCCGTTCTGGACGATGCGCGCGGTGATCGTCGCGCCGCTCGTGTCGATGATGGCGTACGCCCGGATCCGCTTGCTGGCTCCACTGGCGAGGCTGATCGGCGCCTGGTAAACGGGAAAGCCATTGACGTCGGGTTGGCCGCTCAACGTTTCCTGGATCTCGAGCGTGCCGTCGATCCCGGCACCGCCGCTTTTGGCGACGACCGTGACCGGCATCCACTCGCCGGGCTTGACGACATCCTGGTAGCCGACGAGGACGCTCAGCGTCACATCGTTGGCGGCCGCCGCGCCGATCGACGCCCCCGCCAGCCCCGTTCCGGCGAGCAGCGATGCCAATGCAAGCCGCGCGGGCAAGCGGAACGAGTGCTGGGCACGCATCTATTGCATTAAGACGGCTGCCGATGGAAAAAGTTCCGTTCTCGCCTCTTCGGCGGCAGTATGGCGGGGTGCCGGCCGGTCGTCAATCGGTTGCCGGCCCCGGGAGGCTCGGAAATGGACGCAGCGTGACCGACAAGCCGCTCAGAATTCGTGAAGTCTTACTGCCGGAGGAGGGACTCGAACCCACACGGACTTACGCCCAGGCGCTTTTGAGGCGCCCTCGTCTACCATTCCGACACTCCGGCGGCGCGGCGAGTATATCCGAGTACGCTCGTTGGGAACTTATCAGGGATGTTTCCGTCTAAAAGCTCGAACGACGATCGCGACCTGGTGGGCCGGGCACGCCGGGGCGATCGGGAGGCGTTTACCCAATTGATCGTGCAATATCAAGTCCCGCTCTACAACATGGCGCTGCGGATGGTCGGCCAGCCGGATGATGCCGCCGATATCACGCAGGAGGCGTTTCTGCGCGCCTGGGAGAAGCTCCGTACCCTGCGGGAGGCGCCGTTCAAGTCCTGGCTGTTCCAGATTGCCGCGAATCTCTGTTACGACCACTTTCGGCGCGGCAGGCGATTCGGCGTCATGCCCGACGACGATCAGACAGGTACGTCCAACGTCGTCGGCCTTGGCATCGCGACGCCTGATCCGCAGGAGCAAACCGAGGTGAATGCGCGGACGCGCCTGGTCCGTGACAGCATTCAGGCGCTCGACCACGACATGCGGATCGCGATCGTGTTACGGGACATCAATGGCATGGCGTACGAGGAGATCGCCGCCGTGCTGCGCGTTCCACTCGGCACGGTCAAGTCTCGGATCGCACGTGCACGGGCGCAGGTCCAGGAGCGCCTGGAGCAGCACCCGGATTTCTTTCCGACTCGGGAGGACGCCCATGCCGAGTGAGCCGCGCATCCCGACCGAGCCGACGCTCGAGGAGTTGTCGGCCTATCTCGACCACGAGCTCGACGCATCGATGCAGGCTCGCGTCGCGGAACACGTCGCCGGCTGTGCCGACTGCACGCGGCGCCTGAACGGGCTGCGCGAGACGGTCCATGCCGTCCGCGCGCTGCCGATGGAGACGCCGACCCGGACCTTCACCATCCCGGCGCAGCCCCGCCAGGCGTTTCGCTGGGCGCCAGTCGGGTGGCTTGGCGGCGCAGCGGCCGCCTTGCTGATCATCGTCGTGGGCGTCAATCAACTGCACGGGCCGGGATCGGCATTGGGTACGGCATTGACGAGTCAGGGGGCTGGCGCGCCGGCGGCCGGGCAATCGCGCCCGGAGGTCGCGCCCCTCAGCGGGTCGAACCAGTACGCGTCAGCCGACGCCCAGAAGTTCTCCGGCAACTCCACGACAGCCGTGGATCCTCGGAATTCGTCGCGCTCCCTGACAGTCGGCACCGATGCCAGGTCGTACTCGGCGACCGGGGTCATGAGCCTGCACGTCACGATCAGTGGGCTGTCCACGGCTGAGGCCTCCTCGGTCCGGCTTCTCCTGAGCCGCGACAATGGCTATAGCGTCAGGCTCGCGCCGCCGTCGAAAGCATCGACGTACCCGTTCAGCTACGATGCGGCCTACTCGATCCCGCAGATGCAGCTGCAATCACCGGTCGCGGGCAACTACACGCTGCGGGTCGAGATCGACTTGAGCAACCGCACCACCCTGGTAGCCCAGCTTCCGCTGACGATTACGCCTTAGCTCTTCTCCGGCGGCGGACCTTCCAGGTCCGGTAGGTCCATGCTGTTGATCAGCTCTTTGAAGATCGAGAGCCTGTCTTCTTCTTCCTCTTCTTTCTCGGGAAACACGCCGGCCTTGTCGAGAACGTCCTGCGAAACAAGGATGGGACAGGTCATACGCACGGCGAGCGCGATCGCATCGCTCGGTCGGGAGTCGATCTCGACTTCCTTGCCGTTGACCGCCAGAAACAATCTGGCGAAGAAGACTTCGTTTGTCAGCGACGTCACCTGGATTTTCTTGAGTCGCATCTCGGCGCTCTGCAGAATATTGGCCAGCAGGTCGTGGGTGATCGGCCGCTCGGGGGTGATACCCGTGATCTTCAGGGCGATCGCGTTGGCTTCGTAGATGCCAATCCAGATCGGCAAGTACCGGTCTGTTTCTTTTTCTTTGAGGATCACGACGTGCTGCCCGCTGGGCATGTGCACGCGGATGGAGTCGACCTGCATTTCGACGAATTTAGCCATCCTGAATTCGAGCCTATCTTATCATCGGGTTTTTCACGGACAGACGGCTTGTGTGAGGTTCCGGCGTAGCGAACAAGTCTGGGTTTGTTGCCTTCCTGCGCGACTAAACTTTGGTAATGCCGGAGACCCAACAGAAGCAGCGGCTCGTCCTCATCGACGGCCACTCACTGGTCTATCGCGCCTTCTTCGCGCTGCCCTCCCTCACCGACCGGGAAGGCAATATCGTCAACGCCGCCTACGGCTTTACGTCGATGCTGTTGCTGGCCCTGCAGGAACATCCAGATTACGTGCTCGCGTCTTTCGACCTGGGCGGCCGGACCTTCCGGCACGAGGAGCTGGCTCAGTACAAGGCGACGCGGCGGCCGACGCCCCCCGAGCTGAGCCCGCAGTTTCCGCTGACGCGTGACATCGTCCGCGCCTTCGGCATCCCAATCTACGAGATACAGGGCGTCGAGGCGGACGACGTCATCGGCACGCTGGCGCGCCAGGCCCGCGAGCAAGGCCTGCACAGCACGATCGTCACCGGCGATCTCGACGCGCTGCAGCTCGTCAACGACGATGTCTTTGTCTTGACGAGCAAGCGCGGCGTGTCAGAGACGATTCTGTACACGCCCGACCGTGTGCGCGAGCGCTATGGCCTGGAGCCGATCCAGACCGTTGATCTCAAGGGCCTGGTCGGCGACGTCTCGGACAATATCCCAGGCATCCGCGGGATCGGTGAAAAGACGGCGATCAGGCTGATACAAGAATTCGGCTCGGTCGAAAGCCTCGTCGAGAACCGCGAACGGGTCGCGCCCCCCAAGATCAAGAAACTCCTGGACGAGCACTGGGAGCAGGCGCTGCTCAGCAAGAGAATGGCGACGATCGTCCTCGACGTCCCCGGCGTCACGCTCGACGTGAGCCACGGCTCTGCCACGGATTATCGCCCCGAAGCGGCGCGGACGATCCTGGCGGACCTCGGCTTCCGCAGCCTCGCGGCCCGGGTCCCAACCACGTGGACCGACGGTAGCGCGATGTCCGCCCCGCCGATCTTTGCGCCGCCCGCCAGAGAGCAGGGCCGCCTACCTCTGGATGGGGAGCCGGCGCGCCAGGAGGCGGCCCGCCAGCCGGCGCAATCGACGCTGTCCCTCGAGGCGGCATCGACGGAGTCGGTCACCGTCGTCCGCCAGCCGGCCGAACTCGAGCGATTGACAGCGGCTTTTGCCGCATCGGACCGTGTCGGCTTCCAGGTGATCACGCTGGATGACGTGGCGCGGCACGGCCGGATCGCGGCCCTCGTCGTCGGCCTCAGCGAGCACGAGATTTATTACGTCCCGGTGGCGCATGAAGAGGAGCGTTGCCTCGAGGTGCGCGATGTCCTCGCCCGTTTCGCCGTCAGCCTCGGGAGCGCGAAGCCGTCCAAGGTGGGCTTCAACCAGAAGGCCGATTACCTGGCGCTGCGAGTGCATGGCATCGAACTTCGCGGGGCCGATTGGGATCTGCTGGTAGCGGCCTACTTGCTCAACTCGGGGGTTCGCTCGCCAAGCCTCGAAGCGCTGGCGTCGGACGTCTTGCATCGTTCTATCGAGGGCCGCGAGGCCCTCTTCGGCAGCGGCAAGGCCGCCATGACCTGCGACCAGGTCGACGTCATGCGGGCGGCGGCGTTTTTCGGCGAGCGCATGCGCGTCATGCTTGAGCTGGCGCCGCGGCTCGAGTCCGAACTGGATCGTTTAGGCAACGCCGAGTTATTCCGTGATCTCGAGATGCCATTACTGCCGGTGCTGGCGGAGATGGAACTGGCCGGCGTGTCCATCGACCTGCCCTATTTACAGCAGGTCTCTCGGGACTTATACGAACAACTACGAGTTCTGGACCAGGAGATCGCGGACGTCGCCCACGGGCCGATCAACGTCAACTCGCCGCAGCAACTGGCGAGATTTCTCTTTGAAGATCTTGACCTACCTGGCGGCCGCAAGACAAAAAGTGGCTACTCGACCGATGCCACCGTGCTCGAAGGGCTCCGCGACGCACATCCAGTCGTCTCGAAAATTCTCGAATTCAGGCAGCTGAGCAAACTCAAGGGCACGTACGTCGATGCCTTGCCCCTGCTGGTCGACACGAAGACGCATCGCGTCCACACCAGCTTCAATCAGACGGTGGCGGCGACTGGCCGGCTCTCGTCGTCCGACCCGAACTTACAGAACATTCCCATCCGGACCGAGGTCGGCCAGAAAGTGCGACGCGCCTTCATCCCCGGCCGGTCAGGCGACGTTTTGCTATCGGCCGATTACTCGCAGATCGAGCTGCGGGTCCTGGCCCACATGACGGACGATCCGGTGCTGGTCGATGCCTTTGCGCGCGGAGAGGACATCCACGCCCGCACGGCGGCTGAAGTCTTCGGCATTCCACAGGCCGACGTCACGGCCAATCAGCGGCGCCTGGCCAAAGTCGTCAACTTCGGCTTGTTCTACGGCCTCAGTGACTTCGGGCTCGCCCGCGACACGGGCATGTCAACGGAAGAGGCCAGGGTCTTTATCGACGCGTACTTCCGTGCCTACAACCGG
>DASZJR010000035.1:0-8592 GCA_035947855.1 Candidatus Dormiibacterota bacterium | reverse complement strand
CCACATGGGGCATGATTATTGGTCATTGACCGCGATCGACGTGATCCGAGATAAGCGCGATGGCCGGGTTCTGAGCGACGACGCCATCGAGTTCGTCGTGCGCGGTGCCACCGACGGATCGATCCCGGACTACCAGCTGGCCGCCTGGCTCATGGCGGTGCGCCTGAACGGCATGACGGACGCCGAGACCAAGTCGCTGACGCTGGCCATGGCGGCCAGCGGACGCCGGCTCGATCTCTCGTCGATCCCCGGCCGAAAAGTCGACAAGCACTCCACGGGCGGCGTCGGCGACAAGGCCACGCTGGTCGTCGCACCGCTGGTCGCCGCCGCCGGCATCCCGGTGGCGAAACTCTCGGGACGCGCCCTGGGCCACAGCGGCGGCACGCTCGACAAGCTCGAGTCGATCCCCGGCTTCAACGTGGATCTTTCGATCGATGACTTCATCGACCAGGTGCGACGCATCGGCATCGCCATCGCCGGGCAGACCACCGACATGGTCCCCGCGGACAAAGTCTTCTATGCCTTGCGCGATGCCACGGCTACGGTGGACTCCGTGCCGTTGATCGCGAGCAGCGTCATGAGCAAGAAGCTGGCCGCAGGGGCTGACGCCATCGTGCTCGACGTCAAGTGCGGCCGCGGCGCCTTTGTGGCGACGCTCGACGAGGCCGAGGCGCTGGCTCGGGCGCTGGTGGCGATCGGCACCAACGCCGGACGCGAGACCGTCGCCTACGTCACCGACATGGAGCAGCCGCTCGGGCGCGCCGTGGGCAACGCGCTCGAAGTCCGCGAGGCGATCGACACGCTCGGAGGCCAGGGCCCCTCGGACCTCGAGGCGCTCAGTCTTCGGCTGGGAAACGAGATGCTGCGAATGGCCGGCGCCGAAACGACGGACCTACGGCGCCTCCTATCTGACGGAAGCGCGTTACGCAAGTTTGCGCAACTCGTCGAGGCGCAATCGGGCGATCCACGGGTCGTCGACGACCCCTCACGGCTACCCACGGCCCCGATCCAGCGACCCGTTGCCGCGGCCGCATCCGGCCAGGTCGCCGCGATCGACGCGCTCGAGATCGCACTCGTGGGCAAATCGCTGGGGGCCGGGCGCGATCGGAAAGATGCGGCGATCGATCTTGCGGTGGGCATCGTGCTGCAAAAGAAAGTCGGCGATGCGGTCCAGCAGGGCGAGCCGGTGGCGACCATCCACGCCCGTACCGAGCAGGCGGCGCAACAGGTTGCGACCCGCGTTGCGCGGGCGTTTCGGGTGGCAGGATCCGCGCAGCCTCGAGCGCTGCTGCTGCGACGGATCAGCGAGACCGGTACCGAGCGGCTCGACACGTAACGCCGGAAGCAACGCGTTGGCGCGATGCTGGGCCACGTGGGCAAGCAGTCCGGTCAGTCCGTGATCGCGATCTTTCTCGGTCTCTCCATCCTGATCGCGACCGCCATTGCCGCCTTACAGCTCGCCGGTCTGGGCATTCGCTCATGGCAGCTCCAGGGGGCCGCCACGGCCGGTGCCACGACACTGGCCCACGGACTGCGGGTCGGGGACCCGAACAGCGAACCGTGCTGGCAGGCCTCGGACGGTCTGCTCCGACCGGCGGCCTACTCGGAGGCAGAGACCTGCCGGGCGATTGTCGCGCACCTGGGCGACCTCGATCCACGACTTGCGACGGTCCATGTCAAGGAAGGGCTCCCCAACGCGCAGGGCCGGCCCATGGCCTTCACCGTTGCCGTCACCTACAAAGATCCCGTTACCTCTCCCCTGCTGCAGCTATTCATGGGTTCGACCTTTACGAGCACCAGCGAAGCCACTGTCGTCGGCCAGTAAACCGCGTAAACTCACCTCGGCAATGGGGGATTTGCAGTACCACATCCGCTGCAAACCTGGCGACGTCGGCGAGGTTGTCCTTCTCCCCGGCGATCCCGGTCGGGTGGAGCCGATCGCCCGGCTGCTCGACAGTCCCCGCCTGATCGCACGGAACCGCGAGTACACGACCTATACGGGGACGCTCGACGGTCGCGCGGTCTCCGTCTGCTCGACCGGCATCGGCTCACCGTCGACGGCGATCGCCGTCGAGGAGCTGGCCGCGATCGGAGCCACGACCTTCATCCGCGTAGGCACGACCGGGTCGATCCAGAAAGACGTCCATTTCTCCGACCTGGTGATCGCCACGGCGGCGGTGCGCGATGAAGGGACGACCCCTAGCTACGTGCCGATGAGCTATCCGGCCGTGGCCGACTTCGAGCTGCTATCCGCGCTGGTCGCCGCCGCGCGCGCCGCGAACCAGCGGGCCCACGCCGGGATCGTCCGGAGTCACGATGCGCTCTATACCGACCTGCACGCGTCTCGGATGCCCCGCCGTGAGGAATTGGAAGGCGCCCTCAAGGTCTGGCATCGGGCGCGGGTGCTCTGCAACGACATGGAGTCGTCGACGATCTTCGTCATCTGCGCGCTGCTCAATCTCCGGGGCGGCTCGGTCCTGACCGTTGTCAACGAACCCGGCGAGGAAGCGATCGATCCCGCGCGCGTCGCGGCGCTCGACCTGACGCCGATGTTCCGGGTTGCGCTGGGCGCCGCCCGCCAGCTGGCGCCGCTGAAGGCCTAAATGGATGTTGGCAAGACACTGAAGGTGCGCAACAGTCTCGAGTGGCGGCGCTGGCTGGCGAAGCACCACGCCGACACGAAAGAAATCTGGCTCGTCTACTACAAGAAAGCGTCGGGAAAGTCCGGCATCAGCTATGAGGAGTCGGTCCTCGAAGGCGTCGCCTACGGCTGGATCGAGGGTCAGATCAAATCGATCGACGAGGACACGTACGCGGCCCGCTTCACGCCGCGCCGGCCAAAGAGCAACTGGTCGGCCTCGAACATCGCCCGCGCCAGCAAGATGCTCGCCGAGGGCCGCATGGCTGAGCCCGGTCTCGCGACCCTGCCTCCAGAAATCAAAGTCCGGGTAGGGGCCAAATGACGCTGCATGTCGTCGAGCATCCGCTGGTCGCGCATTACCTGACGCGCCTGCGCGATAAGGACACGACGCCCGATGAGTTTCGCGAGGCTTCCGACAAGATCATCACGTTGCTGCTCTATGAGGCGACACGCGATCTTCGAACCCGCGATTTCTCCATCGATACACCACTCGAAAAGACGCAGGGGCACGCGATCGGCGATCGGGTCGTCGCGGTGCCAATTCTTCGAGCCGGCCTGGGCCTGGTGGGCCCGGTGCTCGAGCTGCTGCCCCACGTGACGGTCGGCTACATCGGCCTGGAGCGCGACGAGCGGACCGCCGTCGCCTCCCGCTACTACGTCAAGCTGCCGCCCGATATCGCCGGCAAGTCGGTCATGATCCTCGACCCGATGCTGGCCACCGGGGGAACGGCGACCAAGGCCGTCGAGATCATGAAGGAATACCACCCCGGAAGCGTTCGCCTAGTGTGCGTCGTGGCCGCTCCCGAGGGGATCCAGGCGCTGCAGGCAGCGCACCCGGACGTCCAGATCTTCACGGCGGCGCGGGACCGCGAGCTGAACGCCCAGAAGTACATCCTGCCCGGCCTGGGCGACTACGGCGATCGCCTCTTCGGTACCTGACTGCCAGCATCCTGCTGCTCGTCGTCTCCATGCTGCTGCTCGTGCAGGCGGGCGCCAGCGGTCCCCGTCAGACGCTGGCCCCCTCCCCCAGCGGGACACCAGGATGCCCCCCGACCTTTCGGGTTGCCTTCGTCACTGACGTCGCCGGGCTTAAGTCTTCGGTCGATGCCGCCGGTTGGCGCGGCGTCAACCAGGCCCTTCGCCAGATCGCGTGCGGCCACGCCCAGCTGGCCTTACCGGGGCGTCCCTCCGAGTACCGGCGCATCTTGCAGGGGTATCCCGGATATGACCTGGTGATCGCGGGCAGTTTCTTACTAACCGACCCGGTCGTCGACGTCGCCCGGGCCAATCCGACACGGCACTTCTTGCTGATCGATCCGATCGTGATGCCACCGGATGTGCCGAACCTGGCAGTGCTCACGTTTCGATCGGACGAGGCGGCGTTCCTGGCCGGCGCGCTGGCGGGCATGATGACCCAGGCCGGCGTCGTCGCCGGTGTCTACGGTCCGCAGGGCGCCATGGATGTCATCAACCGGGCGGGGTTCGAGCACGGCGCGCGCTATGCCAGGCCCGGCGTGCGGGTGCTCGGTGCCTACCAGCCGGCCGGCGGCGCGCCCTACGAAGATCCTGTCTGGGGTGCCGACCAGGCGCGGGCCTTCAGCCAGCAGCACGCCGATATCATCTTTGGCGCCGGTGGCACGACCGGCCAGGGGGCGTTGCTCGGCGCCGCGCAATCGGGCGTTGCCTGTATCGACGCCGACATCGTCGTGTCGAGCGACCCGGGTTGCTTGCTGGCCAGCAGCATGAAATTCATCGATCGCGGCGTCCAGCTCACCGTGGACGATGCGATCGCCGGGCCGTGGCGCAGCGGCCTGCGCTCGCTGGGCCTTGCGCAGAGCGCGGTCGGCTTGAGCCTGCGCGCGAGTCCGCGCCTGACGCCCGAGATTCAGCGGCGCCTGCAAACGATCGCGGACCTGCTGGCTGACGGGCCGCTGACAACCGATAGCTAGCGATAGAGCCGCAGAAACGCCTCGGCCACCATGGCGTTTATCGATGACGGCACCGGGACGACGACGTCCTCGGGGCTGGTGCGCCCACGCGCGACGGCTTCCAGGCACCGTGCCTGGAGCGCAAATCCGAGGTCCATCGATTCAATCGAATTCCCAAGCGGCCTGGGCCCGCCGAGGTTCACCATGTGTCCTGCGGCAAGTACGTTGATCGCGCGGCCGTCCCTCAGAGTCAACGTCGTCACGCCGTCAGGGCCGTCCTGGCGTTTTGCGACCCGCGGGTCGGCCATGATCCGTTCGACGGCGATCTCCGCGGGGAAATGCCCGGCGTTGATCAGGACGACCCGGTCGGGCAAGACCTCAAGGTCCGCCTCGGTCACGACCCCCTCCGCGCCGGTAGCCGTGATGACGATCTCGGCCGTCCTGAGCCCGGCGTCGCGCTCCGGCACCTCGAACCCATCGAAGCTGGCCTCGAGCCTCAGTACGGGGTCCCGTTCGATGACAGACACCGTCGAGAAAGCATTGCGAAAACTGGCCGCGATGCCCTTGCCGACGGAGCCATAGCCAAATACCAGGACATTGCGGCCGTTCGTGGCCCGGTTGGTAATTCTCAAGAACGACTCGAGGACGCTCTGGCCGACCGCATGCCGGTTTTCCGCGAACTGCTTGATCGGGCTGTCGTTGATCACGAGGATCGGACGCTTGAGTTGCGATCGCAGCCCGGCGAGGCGCATGCGGCCGGACGTCGTCTCCTCGGTGCCGCCCAGCAGACCCTCATACGGGTTCTCGAGATATCTGACAAACAGGTCGCCGCCGTTGTCCAAAACGAGCTCAGGCTCGGCCCTGAGCACGGCACGTAAGTACTGATCATGCTCGCGCTCGTCGGTAGTCCGGTCGCCGATCACCTGGACGCCATTGGCCCGGAGATAGTCAACGGCTTCGGGCTGTGTGCTATTGAGATTCCCGGTTGAAACGACCTCTGCGCCACCGGCTTTCAGCGTCAGCAGCAGCGCCACGGTCTTGGGCTCGAGGTGAATACCGGTGCCGATCGTCAGGTCTGAAAACGGCCGCGTTTTGGCGAAATCCTCAGCGATCGCCTGCAGCAGCCGGCAGTTGCCTCGGACCCAGTCAATCCGTGACGTCATGGGCAGACATTAGCGATTCTTAGGCCGCTGGCAAACCAGCCGTGATCGTGAAAGAATATCGGTCGGTAAAACTCCACGGGCCCTGGCCGGCATTGGAGACAAAAAGGAGGGGAAGCGCGTGCGGAAGATTCTTATCCCGCTGGCAGTGGTTGGCGCCCTGGTCCTCGCGAGCTGCGGAAGCAGCGCACCGGCGGCGTCAAGCTGTTCGAAGACATTCAAGGTGGGGTTCGTCACCGACATCGGGAAGCTCGGCGACAAGGGCTTCAACGACGCGGGCTGGCAGGGGGTTCAGAACGCGACGGCTGACTCGACCCTGTGCGTGCAGAGCAAGTTCCTGGAGTCCAAGCAACCCACCGACTACGGGCCGAATATCCAGCAGTTCATCGACCAGAAATACGACATGGTGGTCGCGGCCGGGTTCTTGCTCGGCGATGACACGCTGAAGGCCGCCAAGGCCAATCCGAACGTGAAGTTCACGATCGTTGACTCGGCGGACTTCGCCGATCCCGTCGCACCGACCAACTTCACCGGGCTTCTCTTCAAGCAGGACCAGGGCGCATTCCTGGTTGGAGCCCTCGCGGCCCTGCTGTCGAAGACCAACCACATCGGCGGCGTCTACGGCCTCGACGTCCCGGCGGTCGTCCAGTTCCGCAAGGGATACGAGAACGGCGCGAAGTACATCAACCCCACGATCAAGGTTGACGGTGTCTTCCACCCGGCGGCCTCTAACGCATTCGCCGACCCGGACTGGGGCAAGGCGCGCGCCCAGGACGAGTTGAGTGGCGGCGCCGACGTGATTTTCGCTGCGGGTGGCGCCACGGGCAACGGCGCATTGCTCGCCGCCAAAGAGGCCGGCAAGCCCTGCATCGGGGTCGACGTTGACCAGTACTTCACCTACCCGGATGTCGATTCGTGCCTGGTCACCAGCGCCTTGAAGCAGATCTCGGTCGCCGTCAAGTCGATCATCACGAGCGCCGTGAAGAATCAGTGGCCAACCGGTGGTATCCAGAACTTCGACATCAAGAACGGTGGCGTCGGGCTGGCTCCCTACCATCAGTGGGACTCGAAAGTCACGGCCGATATCAAGACCAAGCTTCAGGACATCATGGCCAAACTCAAGGATGGCAGCCTGAGCACGGGAGCGGAGGGGCTCACCAAATACTCGTAAGCGCGTCACCAGCGCTGGAGCTTCGCGGGATCGTCAAGACCTTCCCGGGGCTCCGGGCGAATGACAACGTGGACCTGGTCATCGAGTGGGGCCAGGTCCACGCGCTTCTGGGCGAGAACGGCGCCGGCAAGACGACTCTCATGAATGTCGTCTACGGGCTGGTTCGCGCCGACAGCGGCGAGATCGTCTTTGACGGCCGCCCCGCCACCATCCATGGCCCTACGGACGCCATCGGGCTCGGCATCGGCATGGTGCACCAGCACTTCATGCTCATCCCGCCGTTGACCGTTGCCGAGAACATCATCCTTGGCCACGAGACGGTTGGCCCGGCGGGCACGGTCGATCTCCAGGAGGCGCGGCAGAAGGTCAGCGAGCTGGCCACCCGATACGGCCTCGAGGTCGACCCGATGGCTCGGGTTTCGGACCTGTCAGTTGGCCTGCAGCAGCGGGTCGAGATCCTCAAGACGCTCTACCGCGGCGCCCGGCTGCTGATCATGGATGAGCCGACGGCTGTTCTGACACCGCAGGAAGCGCAGGGACTATTCGTGATCCTGCGCAGCCTGGCCAAAGAAGGCAAAGCGATAATTTTTATTACTCACAAACTCGGTGAAGTCATCGACATTGCCGATCGGATTACCGTCATGCGCCACGGCAAGGTCGTCGCCACCACGACGCCCGGCGAGTCGAGCCCCGCGGACCTGGCTCGGCTCATGGTCGGCCGGCCGGTCATGCTGCAGGTCGACAAGGGCCCGGCCCGTCCGGGGAAGCCGGTCATGCAGCTGCAGCAGCTGGTCATCAACGACGATCGTGACCACGTCGCCGTCAACGGCGTCGACCTCGAGATCCGTTCCGGCGAGATCGTCGGGGTTGCCGGCGTCGAAGGGAACGGTCAGACCGAGCTGGTCGAGGCCCTGGTCGGACTCCGCCAACCACGGTCGGGCACCATCCTGCTCAACGGACGCGATGTGACTCGGACCGGCGCACGGATGTTTATCAGCCTTGGCGTGGGCCACATTCCGGCCGATCGGCACCGGATGGGCATCGTGCTGGAACTTTCGATTGCCGACAACCTGGTGCTCTCGACGTACGACCGGCCGCCATTTGCGTCTGGGATCGTCCGCCAGCTGGCTGCCGTGCTGACTTACGCGCGCAAACTGATCAAGTCATTCGACATTCGCGCCGGGTCGCCGGTGCAACCGGTGGGTTCTCTGAGTGGCGGCAATCAACAGAAAGTCGTCGCCGCCCGCGAGCTGGGGCGCAATCCCAAAATCCTGATTGCCAGTCAGCCGACGCGCGGCCTCGACGTCGGCTCGATCGAGTTTATTCACAAGCAGATCGTTACGCAGCGCGATGCCGGGCTGGGCGTACTGCTTGTCTCGTCCGAGCTCGACGAGGTCTTATCGTTGTCCGATCGAGTGGCCGTGATGTATCGCGGCCAGATCGTCGGCTTGCTCGAGGGAAAAGCCGCCGAGCGCGAAAAGGTCGGCCTGATGATGGCCGGAGCCGCATAAGCCGTGCGTCCATGAACCAGCGCTCGCGCCGTATCGCCTCTGCGGTCCTGCTTCCGGTGATCTCGGTCGTCGCCGGGTTCGCCGTGGCCGGCCTGGCCGTCGCCCTCAGCGGCGCCGATCCCGTGCAATCGTTTTATGCCCTGTTCCAGGGCGCCTTTATCAATCCCCACGCGCTTCCCGA
>DASZJR010000034.1:0-11838 GCA_035947855.1 Candidatus Dormiibacterota bacterium | reverse complement strand
TGGCGCACCCGGGCGCCGTTCGTCCTGCGCGGCCTCGGTGTTGCCGCCGTCGCGATCATCGTGCTCACCGGCTATCCGCTCGCGGTTCAATTCTTCGGGCCGCAGCAGGTCCACGGCAGCATCTGGGGACAGCGCTTGTTCGTCAGCGACCTGCTCGGCTTCATCGTGCCCACTCCCATGCAGGGTGTGCGGCCACCCTTTGCCGACGCGATTACGCAGCGGTTCTCGACCGGCATCTATGAATGGGACGCCTACCTGGGTTTACCCCTGATCGCCGTACTGGTGGTTGTGGCCAGGCGCGCCAAAGACAACCGATTGATCCAGTTCGCGACGCTGATGCTGATCTCCATCGCCGCGCTGTCGATGGGTCCTGTGGTCCACGTGGCCGGCCTGATCACGCCCGTCCCGGTGGCGCTGTTCGCCCTCGTGCTCCCCTTCGTCGCTGGTGCGCGGATCGCCCGCCGGTGGTTGATCTATCCGTTCATCGCGGCCTGGGCGGGGCTCACGCTCTTGCCAGTCCTCAACCAGGCGCTCCCCGATCGGTTGATGCAGTACGCGTTCCTCTTCGCGGGCCTCCTGTTCGCCCTCTTCATCGACGCGCTCCCACACCTCTCCCACCCCCGCGTGCGGGGGAGGGCCGGGGTGTGGGGCTGGGCCACGGTGGTGCTGGTGATCGTGTCACTGATTCCGCGGTTGCCCTACCCGGCAGCGCCGGTCACGGTACCGGCGTTCTTTGCTAGTGCGACAGCCGAACGTATTCCCGAAGGGAGCGTCGCATTGATCGCCCCCTATTCGCGGCAGTGGCGTGCGGAGGCCATGGTGTGGCAAGCCGCGAGTGGGATGCGCTTTCGGATGCCCGAAGGCGACGCGATCGTCCCGGGCCCCTCGCTGAGCCCACCGTCCAGCGCGCTCGGCTCGCTGCTCGTCAGGCTCGAGGGAGGCGCGGCGGCGGGGCCGCCGCCCGAGACGATGCGGCCCACGTTGATCGCCGACCTGCGCCACTGGGATGTGCGCACCGTGATCGTCGGGCCGATGGATGGTCACGCGGCCGTTGCCGCGATGTTTACCTGGTTGCTGGGGCGGCCGGCCGAAACGGTCGGCGGCGTCGACGTCTGGTGGGACGTCTCGGCGTGAACTAGGCGGCTTCCTCCGGAGCTATGGGTTCCCTGCGGTCGGGTCCGATCGGGTGGAGGAAATGCAGGCGACCCGCAGACCCTTCCGCCGCGAAGAGCCTGAGGATGTGCCACGCCGCCCTGAGCGCGGCACGTGGTGAGCCATTCTTTGCCCGGCCGTGTCGCCGAGGACGGTAGCCGATCTCGATCTCGACGATGCGGGGTCGATCCGGACGTGATCGCACCAGGAACTCGGCGCAGAAGAACACGCTGTCGAACGCGCTGCGATGGGAAAGCCACATCGACCGCCGCCACACCTGCACCCAGTTGAAGTCGCTGATGCGTAGGCCGAACGCCAGTGAGACCCACGCGGTGTACACACTCGAGGCCAGCCGCCGGTACATCGTGTAGCCCGGGCGCTCGCCGCGTCGCGTGATGATCACGTCGTAGTCCGCCATGAAGGGCAAGAATTTCCGGATCTCCCCGGGCGGCACCTGGCCGTCGGATGGCAGGTACGTCACCCATGGCAGACGGGCAGCGTCGTAGCCGGTTCGCACCGCGGCGCCCAGTCCAAGGTTGCGCTGATGGGTGATGACGCGAAGCGGAATCGTCGCGGCGACGGCCTCGATGATGGCCGGCGACCGGTCACGGCTCGCGTCATCGACGACGATGATCTCGAAGCCCGAGAACCAGCGCGCCTGGGCGGCGAGCTCGCGGAGAAACGTCCCGACGGAGCCTTCCTCGTTGTAGCAGGGGACGATCACGGAAAGGCCCGACATCTCGATGTTTCAACGGCCCCCGGGCGATTTCCCGCCCCTTAGGGCGGGGGCGGCGAGGCGAGCACGATCTTTCCCGGAGCAAGCGACGAATACGGCACCCCGGGTCGCGAGTCCCCGGCCGGAGCAAACTCGAGGATGACCCGCGGATGGGCCGGGCCGAGGATCGCAAAGAAGTCCGCTCGACCGGTTCGCGCATAGCTGGGCAGCTCGTGGTAGACGGCGTTGGCCTCGAAGCCGGCCTGGACCTGGTCGGGGGACGCCGTCTGATAGGCGAGGTGCGCGGCCCGGTCGCGGGCGACCTGCCATGCCACGTAATCTTGTTGTCCCACCACGTACAGCGTGAGCCCGGCGGCGACGGCGGCCGTCGCCCAGGCCCTCGCCGCACGCTGACGACTGGCCCGAGTCGCGAGGGCCGCCACCAGTGGAATCAGTGGCGCGATCACCGGAAAGTAGTAGCGATCGTAGATGAACCACTGCACCGCCAGCAGCGGCAGGAATTGCAGGGCGCTGATGATCACGAGAAAGAGCGCATCGGGTGGATGCGCGTGTGGACTCCACCAGCGGCGGCGGAGCACGAAGAGCAGGACAAACGTGGTGACGGCTGCAATCTCGATCGCGCGAAACACGGGACCGGGAAAGATCGGCGGCTTGGATCCCGAGAGGATTGCGGCGAACCCCAGCGGGCTGAAGACGTTTCCGGGAAAGGTCATGCCAAACTGGAGGAGGTCGACCAGGCATCCGATGGCGCCGACGATCCCGAGCGCGGCCGCCATCAGCGACCATCCGCTCTCCCGACCGAGCCCGCTATTGTTCCCTCCCCCCCGGGCGGGGGAGGGGAGGGTGGGGGCCGCCGGCCGCACGGCCAGCGCCACCAAGAAGGGAATCATTGCCAATCCGAGCATGGCGGGCAGCGGAAAGATCGCGTGCCCGATGTTGTACTGCGCCGGCCCGACTACGGAGTACAGCGGCTGGTCGACCGCGAACCGGCCGGCCAGTACGAGGGCGGCGGCCGGCAGGATCCACATCGCGACCACCGCCAGGCTGTCGGACCGCGTCCACGTTGGCCGCTTCCAGAGAAGTAACCCCAGCGTCAGCGCGGGGACCAACGCCAGGCCAACCTGTCGCTGCAACGGTGCCATGATCAGCAGGGCCACGCACAGCCAGCGCCAGCGCCCGCCCATGATCCACGCCACGCCCGTCACGGCGACGGCCATCACGAGCCCGACGTAGAAGTTGTCGCTCATGAAACTGGTGGCGTTCGTCATGAAGAGTGGCATGGCCAGCAGCGTCGCACCGGCGACCAGCGACCAGAACCGATCAGCGCCGAGCCGTCGCGCCAGCCAGTAACTGCACCACGCCGTGAGGAACACGAGCGGGACGACGCTCAAGCGGAGCAGCCGCTGGTCCGGATGCCCCAGGCTGAAGGCCGCGCCCCAGACCACCTGCACCAGCGCCAGCGCCGTGCTTTCCGGAAAGATGTGCAGCCCGTGCCCGGTGAGCAGCTGCCGCACCGACCACGAGTACATCCAGTCGTCGTTGAAGGCGAGCGGTGGGGAGAGATCGAACACGACGAGCGCCACCAATGCCGCTACCGCCAGTGTCATGATGGCGGTACTCGGCAGATCGGCGGCGAGCCAAAGGCGCCCAGCCGCCCTGGCGGATGCCGGGCGCATCTCGGGCGCAACCATCCTGAAGAGCAAGACCGCACCGGGCGGTATCTTGCGGTCGCCAACATCGTTTAACGCCGGGTCGCCAGGGGAAGGACTTGGTTGGATGCCCCGTTTTTCTGCTATAAGGCGGATTGGCGGCGCGAACCGCCTGGATCCAGCAACGGAGGGTTAGATGGGAATCTTCAGCCAGGAGGTCCGGCGCGAGTTCATCGCGCGGCCGGATACGGCCAAGGGCCAGATTCTGTTCAAGTGGCCCGACACGAACATCCGCAAGTTGACGCAGCTGACCGTCGAACAGGACGAACTCGCGGTCTTCTTCCGTGACGGCCGCGTCCAAGGCACGATCCAGCCGGGACGGGTCACCCTCGATTCGTCGGAGATTCCTTTCCTCGGCATCCTCGTCGACGCCGCCAGTGGCGGAAACCTGTTTCGCACCGAGCTCTATTTCATCTCGACGCGCGAGTTCCCCAACCTGCCATTCGGTGGGGCGATCGACAACGTCGTCGATCCGCAGACCAACTTTGGCGTCGGCCTGCGCGTCTTCGGCGAGTATTCGCTGAAGGTCATCGAACCCCAGTCGCTAATCGTCAACCTCGTCGGAACGCAGAACCTTTCCACCAATGACGAGATCACCGACTGGATGCGCGAGCAGCTGCTCAAGACCTTGCGCACCGATGTCGTCTCCCATGTCGTGACCAACGGCTGGCCGCTGCTCGGCATCGCCGCCCATACGGACGAGATTGAGTCCGAAACGATTGCCCAGGTCCAGCGCAACATCAACAGCTACGGTCTCCAGATCGTCCGCCTCGGTAACTTCACGATCACGCTCAAGCCCGAGGACGAAGACAAGCTGAAGAACTTCCTCAAGGACGTGCAGTACACCAAGCTGGCGGGCGGCTTCCAGCAGTACGCCGCCGGCGCGGCGATGATCGGGGCCGGCCAGGGTCTGGCGCAAGGGCCTGGACAGGGCGGAGCCAACCCGGCATTCCTTGGCGTCGGCCTTGGCGTGGGCGGGCTGGTGGCCGGCCAATTGGGTCAGACGGTCGCCGCGGGCGGCCAGATCCAGGTCCGTTGCCCGAACTGCCACGCGCTGAACAGCGAGAACGCGAAGTTCTGCAATAGCTGCGGACAGGTCCTCTCACCGGCTCCGGCTCCGACCGGCGCCACGATGGCCTGCCCCAAATGTGGCACGCAGAACGCGGCGAACGCCAAGTTCTGCACCAACTGTGGTCAATCACTCACGGGCGGAGGCGCGCCGGCACAAACGTGAGCTGGCGCCGGCGACTCGTCCTGGGCGTGCTGATGGCGATGGCGCTCGTGCTGATGAGCCCATTGCTGGCGTTTGCCCGGGGCGGTGGCGGTGGCCACTTCAGTGGTGGCGGCGGCTTTGGAGGCGGCGGAAGCAGCTTTGGTGGTGGTGGCGGCGGATTCGGTGGTGGCGCGTTCCTCCTGCCGTTCTTCCTGTTCGGGGGAGGTGGCGGCGGGTTCATCGTCTTCCTCTTCATCCTGTTCGGCCTCTGGCAGGCCTATCGCCGGATGAGCATCGGCAATCCCGTTCAGGCGTCCAACTGGGGCCCGGCCTATTCGCCCATGGCCCAGATGCGCTCGACCCTGAGCGACGATCTGGCCGCGCTGCAGGCCAAGGACCCGAACTTCAACCAGCAGATGTTCCTCGATCGGGCGCAGGCCGCCTTCTTCGCCCTGCAAAAAGCCTGGATGGACCGCAACCTGGAACCGGCCCGCGTCTACATGTCCGATGGCATCTATCACCGCTGGAAGAACCAGATCGATGCGATGACCGCGGCCCACAAGAAGAACATCCTCGGCAACCTGGTGATCGGCGGGGTGCAGATCGTCAAGGCGCAATCCGATCCGAACTTCGACTCCATCACGGTGCGCATCGACGCCAGCGCCGCGGACTACGAGGTGGAAGACGCCAATCCCAGTAAAGTCATCTTCGGCTCCCAAAAGGACCAGCCCTTCACGGAATACTGGACGTTTACGCGAAGCGGCGCGGCCCGTACCAAGGCAGGGGAAGCGGCCGAGGTGACCCAGTGCCCCAACTGCGGCGCGCCATTGTCGATCAACGAATCGGGTGTCTGCAGCTACTGCAAGGCGACGGTAACCAGCGGGCAGTTCGGTTGGGTCCTCGACAACATCACGCAAGCATCGGAGTGGCAAGGATGAACGAACAAGACGGACCACCCTCGGATAGCACGCCGACCCCGACCCCAGGCGACCGAACCGGCTGGTCGCAACCGCCCGCGCCCCAATCACCCGGCCCGCCCGGTGCCTTTGTCGACCGTCCGGCGGCGCCGCCGGGCGCCCCGCTCCCCCCAGGTGCCGGCTCCCCCGTCCAGCCAGGACCGCCCTTGTCGGTCCAGGCACCGATCAAGGACACGACGATCAACATGGGCGCGCTGCTGCTCGGCGTCGGCGCGGTGGTCCTGATCATCATCGTGGTCGTGATCATCCTGGTCGCCGTCTTCAGCCACCACTGAGTTCTTTGGCGTAGACTACTACACAATAATGTAGTATTATGGCGGCGATGGCTGCGCCGGACGAGCCGGGCCTGCTGGCTGCCCTGGTCGGGCAGCGGGGCGATCTGTCAGGGGTGAGAGCGCTGCTGGCGGAAGGGGGCATCGTGGAGCGGCAGCCGGGCGATCTGCGGGCGTCGGCTCGCCGGCACGGGTTCCGTCCCGCCCAGGTGCGCCGCCTCTTCATGGTGCGGGAGCTCGCTCGGCGCTGGCACGTCCCGGCCGACAGCGCCGCCCCGGCGGTTACCTCGCCGCGCGAGGCGCTGCTGCAGTTCCAGGAGCTCCGGAGCAGCTTGAAGGAGTGTTTTTCAGTCCTCTATCTGAATACGCGCAACCAGCCGGTCGGCTGCGAGAAGGTCGCGGTCGGTGGCCTGAACGTGGCGGCTCTACAGCCGCGTGAGGTATTTGGGCCGGCGCTGACCCTGGGGGCCGCCGCGGTCATCCTGGCCCACAATCACCCATCGGGGGATCCGACCCCGAGTCCGGAGGATCTGGCGGTCACCCGCCATCTCCAGGAGGCGGGCCGGCTACTCGGGGTGGAAGTCCTTGACCACCTGGTGGTCTGCGCCGAACGTTTCCGTAGCCTGCGCGAGTCGGGCGCTCTTTAGGGCTGCCTTCCAGAATACAAAGCAGATAGTGTCGATATCAATTGATAGGTAAGCGCAGGAATGGCTCCCCCAAAGTTGACGGCCCACAGGGGCCCCGGCAGTGAGAGAATAGTGGGGCTCGCCTGCCGGCGGGTACGGCCCAGACGGGGCAGGAAAACCGACCACTGAGCGATGGTCGGTTTTCTGTTTTTAGGCCCGAGAAGCGCTTCGAAATTCTGAAGAACTACACCCGATCGATTCGGGTCAACAACCAGCCAAACTTGCCGCTGATGACAGCGGCGTCGCAGAACGGACAGATGCTGGTGATGTCGACATTGACCGACGCGCCACAGTTCGGGCACGCCTGCGAGGTGATGGTCCCCGGCTTGCCCGTCTCCGCCAGCGACGGGCGCTGAAAAATCCAATCTTCGGTCCAGTCCCAGGGTTCGGTGTCACCGCGGATCACGACCCCGCCGGCGTCGGTATCGTAGTCGGAGGAGTTGGCGTTGATACGGACGGTGACGGTGTCGAAGCCAGTACCGCTGACCGCGCCGGCGACGACGGAACTGGTGAGCGTCAGCTTGCCCAGCACGTTGCGCCATCCCCGTTCCCGATAGGTGGCGATCTGCGCCTTCTGCTCCTCCCAGATGAGCGAGGCCATGACGCCCTGGCTGAGCGCCGGCTTGAGTGCCGTCCACGCCTCGAGAACGGCGAAGAACAGCCGCTGCACCTGTGCGAGGAACACGTTCTCGTCGAACGCCGGGTCGTGCGCACTGATGGAGATGATGCCGCCGAGCTTGCCATCGACGCCATCACTGTCGACATTTGCCGCCCACGAGCCCGGCATCACCTGTCCGTACCACTGGCGGCTTGGACGATGGAAGGGGCCGCCCGCGGACGTGAGGTATCCCTGGCTGGCGGCCGCCTCGCCTTCGCTAAGCCAGCCGGTCAGATCCTTGAAGCGATCAACCAGGCCGATACCTAGTGCGACGGCCCCAGCCGCTGCGTTCTTTCGGGCTCTAGCTCGTGCGGAAGATCTCCGTGATCTGGCCCGTTCCGTAGTCGCCGACCAGCACGCCACCATCAGGCGCCTCGGTGATGGCCAGCGGATGGGAGAAGCCCCAGGCGAAATCACTGACTAGCCCGTGCTCGGCTGCCCCGGTACCGGTGAGCTGTACTCGCACGACCTTGCGCCCAGTGGAGCCCCCGACGTTGGCGCCCCACTCGGTGACGAAGGCGTTCTCCTGGTAATCCGCCCCAAACTCGGCGCCATCGTAAAAGACGATGCCGTCCGCCGATGAGTGCGGCGCGAAGACCGCGATGGGCGGGGCGACGCCACCGCAGTTCCCGTGGAGAGTGCCATCCGGATACGCCGGCCAGCAGCGTGGCCACCCCGCGTCTTCGCCATCGGACACGCGCAGCAGATGATCAGCCGGCTGCGAGCCGAGGTTATCCTGGCCGTTGATGGTGACATAGGCATCGCCGGTCGAGGGGCGCAGCGCGAGACCGTAAGGATTGCGCGCTCCCCGGACCACGACGCCGGCATAGCTCCAGTCACTGTGAAAGCGCAGCACGCTCGCGCTCCTCGAGTCGCCCTCGCTGCAGACGTCGCAGGTCGACCCGACCCCCAACAGAAAGTCGCCGTTGGGCATGGGGAGAATCCAATCGTTCTGATGCCGGGAAACCGGCAACCCGCTGACCACCGCGCCGCCACCGGACAGCCGGCCGTTGCTGAGTTGATAGTGGCGGACACTGGTCCGCACTGACACGTACAGATCATTGCCTCGCCAGGCCAGGCCGAGGGGAGTGGGCAGGCCGGAGACCAACGTCTGCGGCCCCGCACCCGGTGATGGCACGACGGCGAGTGAGCCGCCGGCGCTCAGCACATAGAGGCGTCCGTCCGGGCCGAAGGCCATCGAAGTCATCGCGCCCAGGCCACGCGCGTAGACGTACGCTGAAAAGCCGGGCGCCGCGCCGAATCCGCCCGCGCCCGCGAGGCTAGGTGGCGGCGGCAGCGGCGTGGGCGTCGGGACCGGCGTCGGGCTCGGCGACGGCGTATGGCGGGGTGACGCAGTCGGCGTCGCCTTGGCGCTCGGTTGACCGCAGCCAACCAGGAGCAGGGCGATCAGCGCCGTGCTCGTCAGGCGTTTCACGACAGCGGAGGAATCGTCAGCACGATCTTGCCGAAGTGGTCCCCGTGCTCAAGCAGCTCCTGCGCCTTCGCCGCCTGCTCGAGGGGGAGCGTGCGGTCGACGACCGGGTGGAGGGTTTTCGCAGCCAGCAACCGGTTCAACTGCTCCCAGTCGTGCGGAGTGCCCATGGTCGAGCCGTAGATCGTGATTTGCTTGACGAAGATGCGGCGGATGTCCTCGTCCGGCTTGGGACCCGACGTGGCGCCGCAGGTGACAAGACGGCCGCCTTTGGCCAGCGCCCGGATGCTCCCGGCCCAGGTGGCCGCGCCCACGTTTTCGATCACGACGTCGACGCCACGCTTCTGCGTGATGCCCCAGACCTCCTTGGAGAAGTCGGTGGCCTTGTGGTTGATCAGCACATCGGCGCCCATCGCCTTCGCCCGCTCGAGCTTTTCCTGGCTCCCTGAGGTCACGAAGACGCGCGCCCCGGCCTGCTTGGCGATCTGCAGCGCGGCCAGCGCCACCCCGCCGCCGATCCCGAGAATGAGCACCGACTCGCCCGGCTGCACGCGGGCCTTGCTGACCACCATCCGCCACGCAGTCAAGAACACCAGCGGAAAGGCGGCGGCTTCTTCGAAGCTCAGGCCTTCCGGGATGGGCCGCAGGTTGACCTCGGGCACGACGACCGCCTGCGCGAAGGTGCCGTCCCGGTGCTCGCCGAGAATCTCCCACTTGTCGCAGAGGCTGTGCTCCCCGCGAGCGCAGTAGTCGCAGGTGTGGTCGCTCAACCCGGGGTCGAAGAAGACGCGGGTCCCGACTGGGTAGCGGCTCGTGCCGGGACCAGACGCCGCCACCACCCCGGCGCCGTCCGCGCCGCCGATGTGGGGGAGGGGCACTTTGGGCACGCCGCCGCTGCGGGTGAAGATGTCCAGGTGGTTGAGGGCGGCTGCCCGCAGCGCGACCAGCACCTCACCGGGGCCCGGCTCGGGGGTCGGCGCATCCTCGTAGCGCAGCACCTCGGGGCCGCCGTGCTGGTGGAACCGAATCGCCTTCACGTCGCGTCATGCTACTCAACAACCGGGCGGTGGCGTCGTCAGCGCGCGCGTGCGGGTCTGTCCCTGCGGGCTCGTTTTTGCTGAAAGAAAGTTACGCAGCGTGACGTTGCAGTATCGAAACCCACAATCGGGAACGTGGTTGTGTCAAAAAATATGACCTATAATGTCGCGCACGTGACAGCCGACCCCGAGATTCAATTGCTGAACCGGCTCGGTGGTCTGTTCTCCGCCTCGCTCTCACTGAACGACAACATCGAGGCGATGTTGCGGGCCACCTCCCAGATGGTGCAGTTCGATGCGGCAACCGTGTTTTTGCTCAACGAGGGTAGCCGGGAGCTGACCGCCACCGCCACCTATCCGCACCGCGACATGGTGCCCCATATCGCGCGCTTCGTCCTCGGCGAAGGCATTTTGGGCTACGCCGTCGAACAGCTCGAGACCCTCAATATTGCCGACGCCACCCTCGACCCGCGCTTCAAGATCCTCGACCAGAGCCGATCCCCGCGCTCGCTGATGGTCCAGCCGCTGGCGACGACACAGCGGGTGGTCGGCGCGATGACTATCTCGCGTCAGCGGGTGGATCCCTTCACCGAGCTTGACGCCGCGATCCTCAAGGTCATCACCAACCAGGCCTCGATCGCGATCGAGAACGGGCGCCTCTACGAGCAGCTCCAGAACCACCTCGGCGAGCTGGAGACCGCCAATGCCCAGATCGCTGAGGTCAGCCGGCTCAAGTCCGAATTCCTCGCCAACATGTCGCACGAATTGCGGACGCCACTGAACGCCATCCTCGGATTCTCGGAGCTCCTTCGGGACGACCTCGCCGGCAAGATCACCGAGAAACAACGCCATGACTGCTTGGACAACATCTATAACAGCGGCAAGCACCTGCTGTCGCTCATCAACGACGTCCTCGACCTGACCAAGGTCGAGGCAGGCCGGATGGACCTGGTTTACGAAGAATTCGGGGTCGACTCCGCCGTCCGCGAGGTGCTCAACGTGGTGCGCTCGCTGGCGATGAAGAAGGACATTGAGATCGGCTCCAGCATCGAGCCGCCGGACGCCCTGCTGATTGCGGACAAGAACAAGTTCAAGCAGGTCCTTTATAACCTCCTGTCCAATGCCATCAAGTTCACGCCGCCCTCCGGGAAGGTCGGCCTCCAGGCCATCGTCCAGGGCACCGCGCTCCGGATCACGGTTAGGGACAGTGGCATTGGCATCCCCAAGGATCTCCAGCACAAGATCTTCGGCGCCTTCTACCAGGTACAGAGCGCCAGCAACCGGGAGTACCCGGGCACCGGGCTGGGGCTGGCTCTGACCAAGAAGCTGGTCGAGCTCCACGGCGGCACCATCGACTTCGAGAGCGCCCCGGACCAGGGGACGGCCTTCACCATCGAGTTCCCACTCCGCCCAGGCCCCAGCAAGCGGAACCGGGTTCTGGTCGTCGAGGACAACCCCTCGAACCTGGACCTGGCCCGGATGGTCCTGGAGGGCAACGGCTTCACGGTGGACACCGCCTCGAACGGCCAGGAGGGCCTGGAAAAGGCCCGCCACCTCCGGCCCGACCTAATACTGATGGATATGCAACTTCCCGGCGTTGATGGATTAGCGGTCACCCGCCAGCTCAAAGCCGACCCGGCCACACGGAGCATAAAAGTGGTCGCCCTGACAGCGAACGCGTTGAAGGGGAGCGAGGAGCAGGCGCTAGCCGCTGGGTGCAGTGGCTACATCGCGAAACCGATCGAACTCAAGAAATTCATGCTGCAAGTGACGAACTTTCTGGAGAAGGAGTAGGCGCGACCCATGTCATTCCCGAAGACGATTTTGATGATCGAGGATGATGCCCCGACCCGGGAGGTCGTCCGAATGGCAATGCTGGGTCAAAACCTCAACCTGATCGAAGCCGATACCGGCGAGAAGGGCATGGAGATGATCGAGAAATCCGAGCCCGACCTCGTCATCCTCG
>DASZJR010000033.1:0-8434 GCA_035947855.1 Candidatus Dormiibacterota bacterium | reverse complement strand
TCCGTCGCATTCTGCGCGCGGCGGTTGATGAGGTAGACGTGGCCGCCGTCGATCGCGAGACCGGCAAAGGCGATCAGCACGACGAACGTCAGGGCGACCACGACCGCCGTCTGGCCGGACTGGCGCTTACGCCGCCGCTCAGAAAGAATCTGGTGGTTCATTTCAGTACTCCGTTTGCACCACGCTCACCGTCTTGATGTTGAAGACGGGGATGAAATCCGCGACGATCGAGATCCAGGGCTTGAATCCGTACTGCACCTCGATGGCAACCTCGCGAGCCTGGCCGGCGGGAGCCCGTGGGGCACCGCTGCCAGTGCAAAGGCCGGCTGCGTCCGGCGGGCGGCCGGTACTGACCGCCGGCCAGATGTAGACGTATCCCTGGCCCGCGGGTGGCGTCGTCGGACCGCTCGGCCCGCCGGTGTTCGGGTTCACGTTGCCGGCTACCGAGTTCGGATCGGCGCTCAGGTTGAATCCCTGACCCACCGCCTCGGTCGTCTGGAAGACCTGGCAATCGGTGCCCTCCTGGTCCTTGAGCGACAGCGTTCGCGCGCCGGCACGAGCGGCGGCCGAGATCGCGGAGTAGGTGTAGACGACCCGGGCGAAATCGACCGTCAGCGCGATGATCAGCAGCAGCAAAGGCGCGACCAGCGTGAACTCGACCAGCGACTGCGCGCGACCTTTTGTGCGCGTGCGCGTGCGGAGCATTTTCCCTCCTCACTGACAGGCGTCAGTGCGTCCCACCGGTAAAACGCGGGTCGGTCGGCGCAACTTGGCGGCCGTCAATGACTTTCGCCGGATTCGCGACGGTGATGACGTCCTTGCCACTGAGCCGCGACTAAAACGTTGAAGGCCACCTCGTCAGGCGGCCTTCGTCATCGAATCGGAGTCTTACGGCAGCAGGTGCAGCGGACCGCCCTTGAGGCCGACCGCGACCGTCACCGTGTCGACCGCGACCGTGCCGGCGCCGGTGACGTATTGCATTTTCCACCAGTCGGCTCCGGGCGCCGGGTTGTAGTTGGCTGGCACCGGTATTTCGACGTGGATCCACTTGTTATCAGCCGTTTGGCCGGTGGACGTGTCCTGGGCCACAAACGTTGCCGTGGTATTGCCACCAGCTGCGCTCGCCCACACGGTATAGGCGCCTCGGGCCAGGTTCGATCGTTGTGGCCCAAGGTCGTAGACATTGACGCCACCGGGGAAGACGTTGTTGCCACTCGGGTCCAGGATGTTAATCCGGACGAAGCCGCTCGTGCTGGCGATGTCACCGACGTCCCAGATGTCGACGCTGATCGTCAACCCGGCATAGTCGGGGGTGAGACGGAACAGGTCCATCGAGAAGCTGCCACCGGCGCCAGCGTCAAACGGTGTAAAGAAGGCCATGTCGTCCCAGGCAGAGACGGCGCAGGTTGCGCAGGTGCTGAAGTTGGGGTTGACCGCCTTGACCGCGTAACCCTTGTGACCGGTCTGCCGGCCATTGGTGACGTTGCCATTGTTGTCCAGCGCGTCCACCCGCAGCCGGTACTCTCCGGGCTGCAGGACCCCGCCGATCAGGTAGGGGTTCGCGAATGTCTGCAGCGAAACGAGTTGGTTGTCGCTGGCGCCCTGGTAGGTGGCAACGTCTACCCAGTTGTGGTAGATCAGCATGTTGCTGGGTGCCGACCCGCTGTAAAGTTGCGTGACCGTCTGGTTGATGGTCGGACCGCCCATCGCCTTGTACTGGTTTGCCGCCTGGCTCCAGTTGCGGGCGTCGATCGGATAGACAGTCATCTGGGAGATCATCTGGTCACTGCTCCGGATGAAGACGTTGTTCACGCGGAAGAGGGTGTAGCGCATCGCCACATAGCGGGTCGCGTCGTTGGGATCGAACGGCCCTCCGTCATCCTCGTGGAACCACTGGTTCCCACCGACCGAACAGGTCCGTGCCGCCGGGACCGAGTTGTTGTTGTCGCAGAAGTTCGCGCTGCCGCCGGTCCCGTCCGGCGAAAACGCGGCGTTGTAGACCTGGACTTTGCCACCCGAGCCTCCGTTCGGAATCGTAATCCGGTAGTTGTAGCCGCCCAGGTCGCGCAGGTTCGCGTAGCGGGGCTCCGAGCCGTTGGCGTAGCTGATCTGGTGCGTGTCGTCCGAGAGGCCGGCCGACCCGCCCGTCTGGCTCGGGGTATACGCGTCACCCTGGCCGCGGTCCGTCGCATAGCCCTCTTCGCGCATGAAGGCGAAGCGGGTACGGCCCAGGTCTCCCAGCGATGAGCCAATCTGGCTGCCCGGTTGGCCGAGGGAGATTGGCGGGAGGTAGGCCGCGACGGCGGTCCGCGCTACCTGGTAGGTCGAGAATCCGAAGAGTTGCATGAAAAACACCGGCGCATTGCGCGCAACCGTCACCCGCAACTGGTTCGGGTGACCGGGGACCACCGCCGGGGTCACCCTGACGGCGTTGGCGGCGTCCGCCGGATCGAAGGCGTTCCGCTTAGCCTCATCCACGGCGCGGTCCGTGGCATCGTTGCGTGAGCCGACGGGGACCGCCGTCGCCGGAGCGAACTGGTCGGGCATGAAGACGACGCCCGACAGCGCGGCGGCTGCTGCCGCCCGTTCGGCGGCGATGCTGTACATATAGCCAACCGCCAGGTCGACGGCGATGCCGACGCCGCCGATCAGCAATGTGCCCGTCAGCGCGAGCAGCACGATTGCCTGCCCACCCTGCTTCTTCAGGCGCAACAGGACGCCCGCCGACTGGTTGCGTCGCCGGTGTGTTTGTTTCATATGAGTAATGGGGCCGCCTTCATGACTGCGTAATCCTGGAGTTGCATGTTGCTCGGAAAAATCCCGGCCGGAGGCGTGTACGTCCAGAGGATGCGGACGCCGATGGAGGTCTCGTTGGGCGGCGTCTGCTGGCGGTTCTGGACAGGAAACGTCTGCGTGCCGGGAGAGATCCCGCCGCCCGCCGAGATGAAGTACTGATCAAGCGGGTCGCCGGCCGTGTAGCTGCCGTCCGGGCGAGTCGGCGCGTAGATGTCGATTTCGGTTGGCTTCGCCGACGTCAGGCCCCTCGCCACGGCGAGAACGTTGCGGATGATCTGGTTGTCGACCGCCGATGTGGTCGCGCCCGTCGTCTGCGAGCCGCCGATCTCAGCGGCGAGCCGCGCTCCCTGGCGGACGGAGTAGCCAGCGGTGATCTTGTCCGAGATCATGACGCTGGCATCGAAGCCACCCATGAGGAGAAACATCAACACCGGGATGACCACCGCCATCTCGGCGAGTGATTGCCCGCGCTTGCGCGTCATGGCGCGTGGTGAAAGGACGCTCATCTCAGTAGCTCTGTGGCTCCAACCGCACGTAGGAGACAGCCGTCGTCCTCAGTGGCCCTAGCGGTGCGAAGAACCCGGCTTTCCAGGTGTAGGTGTAGTTGACGGTCACGCCGATGAAGTCGCTCGTGCCGTTTCCAACGTTGCGGCTCGAGGCCGGCCATGGTGTGCCGTTGAGCGGCGTCCCGTCCAGCGCGTACTTGTTGGTGTGCGCCAGGTCCGGCGTCAGGTTGCCATTGCCGTCCTGGTTGAGCTTGTAGATGTCAATCTCGTCGACGGTGAACAGCTGCGTGCTGCCGACCGTCTGGCGAATCGTCGTTAACACCTGGCTATCGGTATTGGCGACGTTGCCGAGCGTGGCGGCGACCCGCGAGCCCTCAGCCGAGGCATACCGGGCGGTGCCGACGCTGAACATCAGGAGGGCGCCGTCGAGGACGCCCATGATCAGCACCAGCAGGACCGGAACGACGAGCGCAAACTCGGTCAGCGTTTGACCGCGCGTGCGCGTGCGCTTCCCTGAAGACCTTTCGGCTTCCATAAGACTGCAACGCAAGTCTCCCGGCCGCCATTCGCGAACGCAAGGATACGCACGGGTTTGTGCCAGGTCCGAGAAGCGTCCGCGAAGGCGCGGTACGGGGACGTCGACCGGGTTACAATCGGCCCCAGCTTGAACGTGTCCAGGCCGTTGCAACGGCTTCATCCGGCCGTCATTCTTGTCGGATTTCTCGTCGCCTGCAGTTCCCCCGCCGCGGGCACGAGCACGTCACCCACGATCTCGGCAGCCCTCTCGGCGACGCCCACGCCAGCTTCGGGATATCGGGTGCTCTTCACCGCCTCCACGCCCAGCGCGAGCGAGATCGTCCTCTATGACTCCGCCAGCAACACGCCCCAGCAGCTCGTGGCGGTCGGCGCGGGGGCTCCCCCGGAAGCCCGCTTTGTCTCACCCCAGAAGATCGCCTACCTGGACAACTCCAGCCCTGGATCGACCAAAATCATCAGCCTCGAGCTCGGCACGCGCACGACGTCGACCGACGCGACCGTCAGCGGGTACGTGCCGGCCTTCGCCTACAGCCACGATGGCGCGATGCTCGCCTATCTCCTGCATGACAACGCGGGCAAACCGTCGCTCCATGTCCGCCGCGGGGGACAGGAAACCACCCTCAACCTCAACCCGATCCCGGGTCGCGGCACAGGCCGCGATGACGAAGTGCGGCTGGAGTATGCGCCCGACGACAAATACCTGCTGATGGTCGACACCTTCGTAGGCAATCAGGGCCAGGCGCCCGAGACCGGCCAGTTCCTGGTACTGCGAGCCGCCGACAACACCGTCGCCTTCCTGCCGCCGTCCGGGATCAGCGCCAACGCCACGATGGCGACCTGGGCGCGGCACACCGATCGGTTGTATTACCGCGACGCGCTTGGGGTGCGCACCTGGGATGCGGGCGTCGCGAGCGTTGGTACGCTGGTCACCGCTCTCCACTGGTACGACCCCGCCGCGTCAGCCGACGATCGCTGGCTGGCCTTCACCAACATCGACAACCGCAGTGTCCCGCACGTCCAGCTCTACGACCTGCAAAGCCGGCAGACGGTCGCCACCACGGCGGCGCCCCGCTCGCATCCGATCTTCATCACGGGCGATACGCTCTGGTACCTCGAGGAGCAGGCGTGCTCGAGCGAGTGCCTGGGCGGACCATCGCAGACCTCTGGAAAAGTGCTCGCCTACAGTCTCAGCACCAAGACCGAGACTGCCCTACCCTTCAGCGACGTCCACAACCTCTCGCAGCTGTCGGTTTCGTCGAGCTAGCGACCCAACTCCCCTGGTGGCGGGCAGGGGTGGGCCCTCAGGACGCCATCAGCTGGCGTAGCACCATCGGCAGAACACCGCCGTGGCGCAGGTACTCGACATCGGTTTGGTTGTCGAGCCGGCAGACCACGGTGACCCGTTGGGTGGCGCCCGATTCGCCGACGGCCTGGACCTCGATGCGCTGCCCCGGCTTTAGCCCGGCGGCCAGCCCCCGGATCGTCAAGGCCTCCTTTCCGCTCAGGCCGAGCGACTGCAGCGATTGGCCCGGCAGGAATTCCAGCGGCAGAATGCCCATCCCAACCAGGTTGCTGCGGTGGATGCGCTCGAAGCTTTCGGCGATGACCGCGCGAATGCCGAGCAGGAGCGGACCTTTGGCCGCCCAATCGCGCGAGCTTCCCGATCCGTACTCCTTGCCGGCGAATACGACCAGGGGCACGCCCTCGGCGCGATAGCGCTCGGCCGCGTCGAAAATCGTCATCTCTTGCGCATCGGGGAGATGCGTTGTCCAGAAGCCCTCCCGCGAGGTGAGCAGATTGCGCAGCCGGATGTTGGCGAACGTGCCGCGCACCAGGACCTCGTGGTTGCCGCGCCGCGCCCCATAGCTGTTGAACTCGCTCCGCTCGACGCCATGCTCGAGCAGGTAGCGGCCGGCCGGGCTGTCGGGCGGGATGCTTCCCGCGGGCGAGATGTGGTCGGTCGTGATCGAGTCGCCAAGGATGACGAGCGCGCGTGCCCCGACGATGTCGGTCAGCGGCAGCGGTTTGGCGCTGATGCCGTCGAAGAAGGGAGGCTCGCGGACGTAGGTCGAGGTCGGGTCCCACTCGTAGGAGGGTCCAGTTGGCGCCGACATCCGTTGCCAGTTCTCATCGCCATCGAAGATGCGCGCGTATTCTCGGGTGAACATCTCGACCTTGAGCGAGGTCCGGATCGCTTCGTTGACCTCTTCGGCCGAGGGCCACAGCTCTCGCAGGAAGACGTCCTTGCCGTTCGTGTCGGTTCCCAGCGGGTCGGTGGCCAGGTTGCGACGGATATCCCCGGCGAGCGCGTAGGCGACGACCAGCGGCGGTGAGGCGAGATAGCTGGCGCGCACCAGCGGATGGATGCGGCCCTCAAAGTTGCGGTTCCCGCTGAGGACGGCGACCACGTTGAGCTTTTCCTTCTCGACGGCGGCCTCGACCTCGGCGCTGGCGAGGGGACCGCTGTTGCCGATGCAGGTCGTGCAGCCGTAGCCGACCAGGTAGAAGCCGAGCTGCTCCAGGTAGGGCATCAAGCCGGCCGCCTTGAGATAGTCGGTGACGACGCGCGATCCCGGGGCCAGGCTGGTCTTGACCGTGGGCGAGACCCGCAACCCGCGCTCGACGGCGCGCTTGGCCAGCAATCCGGCGGCCACCATCACCGAGGGGTTCGAGGTGTTGGTGCAGCTGGTGATGGCCGCGATCACGACCGAGCCATTGCGCACCTCCTGGGCCGGGCGCGCCTTCACCGCAGTGGCGTGCTGATGCTCGCCCGCGGCCTCCGCGACGCCGCCCTCGTTGTCGAAGCGCGCCACGTCGTTGTTTCCCGGGTGGTCGTCCATCGCGAAGGCGGTCTTGAAGCTCTGCCAGACATTGGGGAGTGCCACGCGATCCTGGGGCCGCTTCGGTCCGGCGACGCTGGGCTCGACGGCGTCGAGGTCGAGCTCGAGGAGCTCGTCGAAGACGGGCGTCGCGGACCGGTCGGTGCGGAACATCCCCTGCTCGCGCGTGTAGCGTTCGACCAGCTCGATCAGCTGGCGATCCCGCCCAGTCGTCTCCAGGTAGCGCAGCGTCTGCTGGTCGACCGGGAAGAGGGAGGCCGTGGCGCCGTACTCGGGGCACATGTTGGAGAGGGTCGCGCGGTCAGGCACGGAGAGGCTGGAGAGGCCGGCGCCGCAGAACTCGACAAATTTGTTCACCACGCCGTGCTTGCGAAGCATTTCGGTCAGCGTCAGGACCAGGTCGGTCGCGGTGGCGCCCGGCCGCAACGCCCCGGTCATGCGCACACCAACGACCACCGGGGTCGGCAGGTAGGTCGGCTGCCCGAGCAGCGCGGCCTCCGCCTCGATTCCGCCCACGCCCCAGCCGAGCACGCCCAACCCGTTGACCATGGTGGTGTGCGAGTCGGTGCCGAGCAAGGTGTCGGGCAGCGCGTAACTTCCCTTGGCGTCCTGGCGCACCTGGACGACGCGGCTCAGCCGTTCCAGGTTGACCTGGTGGCAGATGCCCATCCCGGGCGGGACGACGCTGAAGTTGTGAAACGCCTGCTGGGCCCAGCGCAGGAGGGCATAGCGTTCGCCGTTCCGCTCGTACTCGCGCTCGATGTTGCGCGCATAGGACCCCAACGATCCGAAGGCATCGACCTGGACCGAGTGGTCGATGACGAGGTCGGCCTGAACGAGCGGGTCGATCCGCCCGGCATCCTTGCCGGCACGCTGCATCGCCGATCGCATCGCGGCCAGATCCACCACCGCCGGCACGCCGGTGAAATCCTGCAGCAACACCCGAGAGGGGAGATAGGGCACCTCGGCCCCGGCGGGCGGCGGCTCCGGCCATCGGCTGAGCGCGCGCAGGCTGGTCTCGTCGACGCGGCCCGCCTCTTCTTCGCGCAGCAGACCCTCCAGCAGGATCTTGACCGTGATCGGAAGGCGGCTCGGGTCGCCCACGCCCGCTGCCGCCAGTCGACTCAGCGGATAGTAATCAAGCGCCGTAGAAGCGAGTCGCTGACGCGCGGCAATCATTTCGTCTTGATGCTAGCAGCGTCACTCGCGATTTCCGCTGTGAAACTTGCGATGCGCGGCGCGCAGCTGGGGGTTCGTCACATGCGTGTAGATCTGCGTGGTGTTGAGATTCGCGTGCCCCAGCAACTCCTGGACGGCGCGCAGGTCCGCCCCGTTGGAGAGCAGGTCGGTGGCGAAGGAGTGCCGCAAGGTGTGTGGTGTCGCCTTCACGCCCAGCCCGGCGACCCGCACATACTTCTGCACCGCCCGCTCGATCGAGCGGGTCGACATCCGCATGCCAGCACCGCCCGGCGTCTGGTCCACGGCACCCTTCATCCGGATGAATAGCGGTTTCCAGCGATCGTGGCGCGTCTGCAGGTAGCGGGCCAACGCATCGCATGCGGCATCGCTGAGGAAGACGACGCGCGGCTTTCGGCCTTTGCCGATGACCCCGAATTCGCGTGTCTTGAGGTTGATGTGGTCCCGATCCAGGCGCGCCAGTTCGGCGAGCCGCAATCCCGTGCTGAAGAACGTTTCGAGCAGCGCGCGGTCGCGCAGGCCACGCAAGTCGTTGACGTCCGGGGCGGCCAGCAGGCG
>DASZJR010000032.1:0-24166 GCA_035947855.1 Candidatus Dormiibacterota bacterium | reverse complement strand
CTGAGAATTTCTATCCCGGTGGTTGCGCCGGCATCCCGGGCGCTGACCGGCAATGGCTGGCGGTCTACGACCCGGCGCCTGGCACGCCGAACCAATCCGCCTACAAGCAGGCCGGCGGCACGACGCCGCTGATCTATCTCGAATACAACAACGGCAACGGCGGAGCACAGTGGAACAAGAGCAACGATGGCCTGACCTACGTCAATGGGACGGCCGGCGAAGTGCCCCCGGGTGTGGGGCTGGCAGCCTACGCCCCATTTGGTGCGGACGGGTATCCGGCCATCGACCAGGTCACCGGGAAAGTCCTTCAGGCGGCCGGCTGCGACGCCACGACTTGCGGGACATCGACGACCGCCACGCCGGGCCTCTACCTCAATATCGGCACACCGGACGCAGCGGGCACGCTCCACTTCCTCGACGACGCCGGCAGCGGCAACCAGAACCTGAAGAACCTCATCAAGATCGCGGACACGCCTACCGGATCGCCGGACACGTTGTTCTCGGTCGTATCGATGGACAGCAGCCGCAACCTGATTGCGGTCTGGTGCGTCAGTAGCAGCGATCCGAGCAAGCGGCAGGTCTTCGTCAGCGCGGCCAGTGCGCCGAACTGGACGAACTGGACACCGCCCGTTCAGGTCAGCGACGGAGCCATTGGGGCGGACGCCGTCAATGTCTTCCCCTGGCTCAAAGCCGGCGGAAGTGGGATGGCCGACGCCGTCTGGTACGGCTCCGACAAGCAAGTCGACCCGAGCAGTCACAACAATCAAGCGTGGAACGTGTTCATGTCCCAGGTCGTGTTTCCGACCAATGGGGCGGGCGCGGTCACGGGCGCTGCTCCGAAAACCACGCTAGTAAAGGTGACCCCGCATCCCATGCACTATGACGACATCTGTCTTCAGGGGACGAACTGCATCCTCTCGACGGGTAATCGCAACCTGGCCGACTTCTTCGTCGTCAATATCGACCGCTCCGGGGCAGCCGAAGTGGTGTACGACGACACCTCGAACGGGCTCCTGCAGAACCCGATCCCAGCCAGTTTCCCGCAGGCGGCCGATCACGCCGGCGCGGGCGTGATTACGATCGCTCGCCAATCCTCAGGAATGGGCGTGTTTGGCACCCCGGTCTCCGGCCCATCCGATGCGCCCGTTGGCGGCCTGCGCGATCCTGCGGGGGACGCCCTCTTCCCGGTAATCGGCGGCAGCAATCAGCGGGGGATGGACATCCGGTCCAGCAGCCTTCAGCTGTCGCCGGATGGCCAGACGCTGAGCGTAACGATGCAGGTGGTCGATCTGACCAACCCCGCCGTGACGGCCGCCGCGATCACTGGCAGTACCAACCTTCAGTACGTGACCCGCTGGCAGATGGGCAACACCATCTATTACGCGGCGATGGAGAACAGTCCGGCCAGCCAGCCGAGCTTCTATGCGGGCGCGGCACAGAGTATCGACCTGTGCTCGGTCTCGGCCTGCTTCCCGCATGTGATCACCTATCCGGAGCCTCCGGCTGCGGGGAATCCGCCGGCAACGTTTACGGGCAAAGCCGAGACCGGCGCGATCATCTGTCCCGCTTCTCCGTCAGCGGATAACCCGTGCTCGCTGACAGTCCGGGTCAAGGTGGCGGACATCGGCAGCCCGACCAGCAATAGCCGACTCGAGGAAGTCGGCGGCTATGCCCTGGCTGCCACTGCCCAGGAGGGCGTGGAGAACAACGTGACGGCCGAGTCGGACACGGTGCCGCTCGAAATCGATGGGGTCTGTTGTTACAACTTCCAGGCCTCAGTCGTCAATTCGTTCCCGCCGCCCTGCCACGAAGGGGATGGCGAGGGCGACGTCTCGGACGGTCGCGGCGGCACTGCCCATATGCACTTCGATGCGGACGGTTGCAAAGACGGCGATGTCGAGTCGGTGCAGGAGAACGATTCCAAGACGGGCGATAGCTTCCAGTCGGACCGAATGACGGCGGTCAGCTACAACGACGCGCTATCGAGCGTGACGATCCTCGGCACCGGAACACACAACGGCAACCCGGTGAACTTCACCCTGGTCGCGGTCAACGGTGCGACTGGGATCGGGACCTGCAACTTGACCCTGAGTGACGGCTATGCGGTCAACGGCACGCTGCTGAGCGGCAGCATTCAGCTCCAGTAGGGAGGGAAAACGATGCGGATAAGCTTTCGTCGCGCGACGGCTCTAACGGCGGTGACGGTGGTGCTCGGCGCGCTCAGCGCCAGCCCGGCGCCCGGCCTGGCAGCCCCACCACCGGCCGCGACCTTCAACACCAACCTCCTGCTGCCGGGCAGCAATGGGGCGGGCGAGCCCAGCATTCGGACGAACAGCAGTGGGCAGTCCTTCGTGATCGGCCCAACTGGCTCGCAGTGCCAGGCGATGCGGGTCGCCCACAACGGCGCTACCGCGAAGTTCATCGGCGCGCCTGACCACAACGCCGGTGGCGGCGACTGCGACTGGGCGGTCGGGCCTAAAGAGACGACGGCGCTCGCGGGCTTTCCGGTCCCAACCAGCGACAACCTTGCGTTCTCGAGCCTGGACAACCTGGTCAACATCACAACCGGCAAGTCCGGTGATAACGGGAACTCGTTTTCGTCGCCCAATCCGGCATCGACCCAAACCGTAGGCGATGACCGGATGTGGATGGCCGCCGACCCGAAGCTCAACAGCGGCGGCTTCAACACGATCTATATGACGTTCCACGACATTCACCTCGCCGACATCCAGCTCAGCATCTCGATCGATGGTGGTTTCAGCTACACGCAGGCCCTTCCGGAAGTCATCAACCCCACGGAGATTCCTCAAGGCCAGTGGCAAGGATTGCAAGCGGGCCTGGCCGGGAACGAGCTCGGAAACATCGTTGCCAGGCGGGACCCGATCACCCATACGCTGACCCTCTATTCGATCTTCGCCACCCCTGACAGTGCCAACGACAACGCCTGCCAGGGCAATCCCCTCGTTAGTACAAACAACTTCAACCGCCTGTACGAGGCCGTGGGGACAGTCACCGAGACAACGGCAGTCCCGTCCGTCGCGTGGCATGACTACGAGATCTACCGCGGACAGGCAACCCAGTACATGGCGGGCAGCTGCCCAGGGCCCAACCCGGTTGTCGTCAAGGCGGGCGTCCGGCTCAACCGCATCTTCCCAGTGACGACGGTCGACTCGGCAGGCCGCGTGTACGCATTCTGGTCCGACGGAAACCACATCTTCACCAAGTCGGATTCAACGGGCACCGGCTGGGTCGCGACTGCGGCTAGCACGCAGATCCCGAACTTCGGTACCGACAACACCGCGATCATGCCGTGGGCGGATGCGCTCTCTCAGGGTGGGGCGCCCGGGGTCGTCGACGCGGTCTTCTATGGCGCGCACGGTGGATCCGGCGCGCAGCCCAACCCGCAGGATGATCCGAACAACGTCTGGAACGCCTATATGGCCCAGACGGTGGATGGCGGCGCCAGCTGGACGACATCGAAAGCCAGCGACCATGACATCCACACGAGCCAAATTTGCATCGACGGCCTGAACTGCAACCCGCCGTTCAGCAACCGCGATCGCACGTTGCTCGACTTCTTCCAGGTCGCGATCGACCCGACCAATGGCGCTGCCGATATCGCCTTCGCGGACGACCATGCGTCGCACGGTAGTGCCGTCCTCTACTACACGCGGCAGTGCAAGGGGACGAGCGCGAAGACGGGCCTGGCGCTCGTGAACGACTGCAAGGCTCCGCCACCACCGCCGCAACCGCCCCAGGGGAACGTGTGCCCCGGCCCGCAGATCCTGGACTTCATCAACGACGCGCCCAACAACTATCCAGGCGGCATGGGGCAAAACCTTGACAACCTCGACATCAGGAGCGGGACCTTTAAGTCAGCCGCGGGTGGCTCGAGCATCGATGTCACCCTGTCGCTCAAAGACCTCGAGGCGCCACCGACGACCGCCAATCCGAACATCATCTCCGCGTTGTGGAGCGTGTACTTCCAGTACAAGAACGCGGATGCGCAGACCTGGTGGTTCGTTCGCGCCAGCAGCAACGGAAGTGGTTCGACCGCAGTTGTCCAGTACGACTACGGCACCTGGAAGGCGGGTACGTTCACACGGATCGGCGCGATCACCGGCGAGTTCCATCCAGGTGCGCTGGGCACGATCGTCTACCACCTGCCGCGAGCCAACATCGGCAGTCCACTCGACGGCGCGCACCTGACCAACACCTGGGCCGATACGCACGGATCGCCAGCTCAGGTCCTCGGCAACGGCGTCTATTACACGGCCACGGCCGACCGCGCACCGAACGCCAACTACGGCGCCGACCATATCGTCGGTACGCCCCCGTGCCCTAGTGGCGGTGGAGGCGGCGGTGGAGGCGGCGGAGGAGGCGGCGGCGGCGGAGGCGGTGGCTGCCATGAGGCCGACGGCACTGGAAACGTCCAGGGGAAGAATGGCGGCGACGCGAGCTTCCAATCCGATGAGGACGGCTGCAAAGACGGCGATCAAAACGGCGAGCAGGTGTCGGATCCTGGCGCCAAAGAAGACTTCCGTTCCACCGAGATCCAGTCAGTCCAGTTCGACAACGCGCTGGGAACGGTGACGGTCTACGGGCTGGGGGTGAGCAATGGTCTGCCGGTGTCGTTCCTGATCGTGGAACAGGCCGCAACCGCGACAACACCAGCCTTCTACAGCATCGAATTGAGCGACGGATACGCGCTGGCAGGCAATGTGCTGACCGGCGCGATTCAACTGCAATAGGGAGGAGACGATGCGCATAGCGACCAGCGTTTTGCGCCGAAGCGGATTGTCGCTGACGGGCGCGGCGTCAATTATCGCTGCCGCGGTGGGGATGACAGGAACTGCGCCGATCGCTGCTCTCGCCGGCCCCGCACCGGCGTACACCATCGCGAACGTCGGTCCTTACGGTGGCGAGCCGTCGATCGTCTCCGACCGCCTCGGCCGCCTGTACGACACGACACCCAGCAGTGGCACGATCACCTACACCTCGACCGATCACGGGGCGAGCTGGGGGAAGGTCGCGACGGCAGACGGGACCAGCGGTGATGACTGCCTGGCGACCGACCAGTCCACTGCCGTGTACCTGTGCAACCTGGCCGGAAGCCAGGGCGTACAGCCGCTCCAGGCTGATGTGTTCAAGTCGACCGATCACGGCGCCACGTGGGTCCACGGAGTGGGAGCGCTCCCGCCCGTCCTGTGTGGGACGAGTTGCAACCCCTTCGGTGTGGATCGGGACTGGGTGGCCGCCTCGATCCTCGAGCCGGGGGATGGAACGGGCAAAGCCGAAGTGGTGCTCATGTACCACGACTTCTACGGCCCCAGCCAGATCTGGGTCAACATTTCGCACGACGGCGGCGCGACCTTCGGCGCACCCCAGGAAGTGCTGACCAGCCCCAAGATCACGCCCGGAACTGCGACGGGGACGCTGGTCGCCCAGGGCTATACCTTCTGCAATACCGTCCCCGCAGGCGTGGGCATCGTCAACCCAGGTCTCCCGCACGCCGGCCGCATCTACGTCGCGTGGATCGCCGCCGACCTGGCGCAGAACGCCACCGGTTGCAACGTCAGCATGCTGCAGTCGTTTCACACGCTGTGGGTGTCGTACTCGGACGACAACGGCCTCACCTGGACGCCGCAGCAAGCGTTTGACGCAGGGATCGGGCATGACGCGTCGACGCCATTCGTCGGGTTCACCCTGGATAAGCAGGGCAACCCCTACTTTGGATTCGCCATCAACGCGAACGCGAACCCGGCAATCTGTTCGTTCGAGTCCGCTGCCGGCACCGTGCAGACGGACTACTCGTGCGAGTACGACATGTATGTCGTCTGGTCACAGACCGGCGGCACGACCTGGGATGGCGGAGGCGGCTTGATCCCGGGCAGCGCGGCGAAAGCCTACCGGGTGAACCCGCCCGGGGAGACCGGCACACACTTCTTCCCGGCGATCGCCGCGGGTGGGCCGGGGCAGGTGGACGTTGCCTACTTGCGCACGCCGGAAATCCTTCCCACCGATGCGTTCGGGAAAGCTAATCCGGGCGGCTGCGCTGGGCCGGGGCCCGGCAACGGCAATCCCACTACCTACCCGCCCCCCTGCAACTGGAACCTCTATGCAGCCCAGTCGTTGAACCTCACGTCGAGTCCTGCGAATGCGACCTGGACGACGACGCAAATCACGACCACCCCAATGCATATCGGCGACATCTGCAACCTGGGGATCGCCTGCGTCGGCGCCAGTTCGAACCGCCACCTTCTCGACTTCATCCAGGAGACCCTCGATCCCCAGGGGTGCGCGCACATCGCGTACGCCGACGACAACACCGTGAGCAAGCTCCGAGCGGCGAATCAAACCGCTGGATGCCTGCCCACGGGTGGGGGAGGGGTCTGCCGCGAGGCCGACGGCTCTGGCAGCGTTCACGGCAAACAGGGCGGCGACGCCACCTTCCAATCGGACGAAGATGGCTGCAAGGACGGTGACCAGGACCGCGAACAAATGCAGGATGCCGGCGCCAGGGAGGATTTCCACTCCACCCAGGTCCAGTCCACGCAGTTTGATGATTCGCTGGGAACCGTCACCATCTACGGACAGGGAGTCAGCAACGGTGTCCCGGTTTTGTTCCTGATCGTGGAACAGGCCCCCACCGCGACAACGCCAGGCCTCTACAGCATCGAACTGAGCGACGGTTATGTGAACAGTGGCAGCCTGACGACAGGGACGATCACTCTGCATTAACCCATCGCGCCCTCAACCTCCTCCGACAGAGGCCGGCCGAACCGGCCTCTCTTTTTGTCAGACTTACGGTATGTGCCGAAGTATCAAGACGCTGCGCCGCAAAGATGAAAAGCCGACCGACCAGGAGATTCACGACGCCGCCCTGCAGTTCGTCCGCAAGATCAGCGGCTACCGCGTGCCCTCGCGCGCGAACACAACGGCGTTCGAATCGGCGGTGCGCGACGTGAGCGCGAGTTCGCGCCGCTTGCTCGACGCGATCGCTTAGGGCGTAGCCACCGGCAGGCGCAAGACGAAGGTCGAGCCCTTGCCCGGCTGGCTCGCCTGCAGCTGTAGCGAGCCGCCCATCTGCTGGGCCAGGCCGCGGCTGAGGTAAAGGCCGAGGCCGCTTCCCGACTTTTCCCTGGACAGCCGGTCGGTACCTCGGGCAAACCGCTCGAAGATCCGCGCCTGGTCGGCGGGTGCGACCCCGGCGCCGTCGTCGGCCACGGTGATCGCCACCTGGCCGGCGCCTCGCCGCGCCTGCATGCGGATCGTCGGGGAATGGTCACTGTAGGTCAGGGCGTTGTTGATCAGGTTGTCGAGGATCTTCCCAACCATGGCCCGATCGGCCAGCACGGTGCCGTCGTCACCGTCCTCGATCTGGATCGTTCCCTTGGCCAACTCCGCACGAGGTCGGGCGCGCACCACGGCCTCACGCATGGCCTCAGTTATTGAAAGCGGCTCCGCCTTAGGCGTCAGCACCTTCCCCTCGAGGCGCGCCACGGCAAGAAGCTCATCGGCCAGAAGCTTGGCTTCTTCCGTCTTTCGCTGCGCCGTCGCGAGGATGTCCTTGAGGGCCGGAGGCAGCTCACCGAAGGCACCCTCCATCGCCATTCCCAGGTAGCCGCTGACGACGGTGAGGGGCGCGCGCAACTCGTGCACCGCAATGCTCATGAACTCGCTTTTGGCCTGCTCCGCGTTCTGGGCCTGGGCAATCAGCCGGGCATTGCGCAGGAGGAGGCCGCCAAGCGTGGAAAAATGCTGGAGCGATTGGACCGCCGCAGGATCGAATGGCTCATCGGTTTTGCGGCCCATCGCCAGCAGGCCGATGGTCTCGCCGCCGACAGCGAGCGGAGCGACCAGGAAGCGTCGATAGGGCTGCACCACCGACTCGAGGCCCTCCGGCGCGCCGGTGTATTCGGCAGCGGTCAGCTCGACCGCTCGGCCTTGCGCGACGCCGGCCAGCACCTTCGGCATGAGCGGCCAGCGGCTGCCGACAAGATCCCCCGTCGGCGTCGATTCGATCACCATGTCGGTGCCGTCGAGGCGGGCAAGCGACGTGCCGTCGGCGTCAACCGAGGCGCCGGCGCGCTGCAGCAGGCGGCGTAGCACTTCATCCAGGTGGACCTGGCTCGCGACATCCTCGGCCGCTTCCACCGCCGCACGCAGCCGCGCTGCCGTCTCGTCGGCTCGCTTTCGGGCGGCGTTGCCCTCTTCGAAGAGCCGGGCGTTGCGTAGAGCGAGCCCGGAGATGGTCCCCAGGAGGGTCAGCGTTGTCAGGTCTGCCGAAGCGAACGGCCGGTCCTCGTAGCGGCTGAACACCAGCATGCCGACCGCCCGTCCGCCGTGGACCAGGGGGACCACCGCCACATGGCGCACACTGGAGAGCGCTTGACGGAACTCGGGCGCCGCCCGGTCAGGGGCCAATCGCCCGCCGAAGGTGGGCCGCAAGCTGTCGATCGCCTGCTGGACCAGTGGCTGTCCCGCGAAGTAGTCGGCCGAGTAGCGTTGGCCGACCCAGGTCAGCTCGCCGGCCCTTCCGTAGGTGGCTTCGATCACGACGTGGTCGTCGACCAGGCTGGAGAGGGTGGCCCGATCCGCCTGTACGGCATGCGTGCCGCGCTCCAGGATGCGGGCGATGACCTCCCGCGGATCGAGGGACCCGGCGACGTCGAGGGCGATCTGGATGAGTTCACCCAGGTCCTGGTCTGGCTTAGGCGCCAACATACAGCGCGGAAAGATTACCGCACGTGAACCGGAGCGTCGGCACCCCTACCCTGCCCTCCCCTGGAGGGGGAGGGAGAGATAGGTCCGACCGCGAGCGCTAGCGGGTGGCGAGGGCGAAGAGCGGGTTCGGCTTGCCGCTCTCGGCGTATTGCTTGAGGCGCTCGACGATGAGGCCCCAGGTGTAATTGATCGAGCCGAGGTCGTCCTGGGAGACTGATGCCGGCCAATCCGCATGGCGGAACAGCACTCCGGTCTCCCCGTTCTCGGCAGGGGAGATGTCCCAGGTCACCGTCGTCCCATCCCAGTTGGGGAAGTCGGCGAGCGCCGTCCATTTGACCCGCTTTCCCGGCTTGAGCTCATCGATTCGCATGCGCTGCGTCGGCCCACCAAAACCGAAGGTGGCGATCGAGCCGACCCTGGACTCGGCCTGGCTCTCCGACGTCCAGAAGGCGCCGAGCCCATTGGCCGTGGAGACCGCCGCATAGATCTGCTCGGGAGTCGCCTTGACGTTCACCTGATGCACCAGCGGAGCGGCCATGTTAGCATCCTCCTAAAGGAACGACTTAATTTAGAAGTAGCTTAAATAACAAATGCCGAGAATGCAAGTCCGAACTCGTAATCACCCGCTCGAAGCCGCCATGGAGGCGATCGCCAGCCCGCGGCGGCGCCAGATCTTGCGGCTGGTCTGGGGTGCGGAGCGCTCCGCCGGTGAAATCGCCTCGACGGTTCGCGACGTGAGCTGGCCGGCGGTTTCCCAGAACCTGCGAGTGCTGAAGAATTCCGGCTTGATCACCGAGCGGCGCCAGGGCACCCATCGCTACTACAAAGCCGATCGGCAGGCGCTCGGCCCGCTCGAGGTCGTGCTACGACAGATGTGGGCGCGCGATCTCGGCCGGCTGCGCCAGCTCGCTGAAGAGGAGGCCGGGAAGAAGCGGCATGATTGAGGACCTGACGGGCGCGATCGAGATCACGCAGCGGATCGAGGCGTCGCCCGACATCGTGTTCGCCTACCTGACCGACAGCCACCGCTTCGTGAAATGGATGGGCGTCGGTGCCGAGCTCGACGCGCGGCCAGGCGGGCGATTTCGCATCGACGTCGACGGCGTGCACATCGCCAGTGGCGAATATCAGGAGATCGATCCGCCGCGCCGGCTGGTGATGAGCTGGGGTTGGGAGGGCCATGCGACCGTCCCGCCCGGATCGACGACCGTCGAGATCACCTTGACGCCCGAGAGGGGTGCCACCGTGCTGCGGCTGCGCCACCTCGGACTCCCCGACGAAGGCGAACGCCACCAGCACAGCGAAGGCTGGAGGCTCTACAGCAGCCAGCTCGCCAGGTCGGCGGCGGCTGGAGGTCCGCACTAGGGTCCTTCAGCGCATCGGGGTGTGCGCGTCGGGTCCGAGCTTGCGCACCGCCTCGCCCGAACCGCGATAGAAGGTCGGGTAGGCATAGATCAAGTGGCGCAGCTCGTCACTGGGGATCTGCAGCTTGATGGCGAGCTCGAAGAGGCCGAGGAGATCGCCGCCTCGAGGACCCATCGTCGTGGCACCCACCAGCACACCCCGGTCGGCGTCCTCGACGACTTTGATGAAGCCATCGGTGCCCGGTCCGTGGATCCAGCCGCGGGAGGTGACCGACGCCTTCTGGATCCCGGTCCTCACGTTGAGCCCCTTCTTTTTCGCCTGTTCCTCCGTGAGGCCGGTCGCGCCCACCTCAGGGTCGGTGAACGTCACGCGAGGTTTCGCGCGGTAGTCGGCGCCCGGCCCAGGCTTGCCCAGGATGTCGGCGATCGCGATACCGGCATGGTAGATCGCCATGTGCGTGAAGCCGCCGCTCACCGTCACGTCGCCGATCGCCCAGAGCCGCTCACCGACGCGGAGATGGTCGTCCGGTTCGAGCAGGTGCGCGGTTGGATCGAGGCCGACCGTTTCCAGCCCGATGTCCCCCAGGTTGGCACGGCGTCCTGTCGCGACCAGTAGGGCCTGCCCCGTTACCTGCCGCCCGCCGTCGACGTTGACCGCGATCGCGTCGCCGCGCTGCTCCACCGACTGTGCCCGGCTGTTGAGCCAGAGCTGAATCCCGTCCCGCTGCAGCACCGCGCCGAGCACGGCGCTCGCCTCGGGCTCCTCGAGCGCCAACACGCGGTTCATGCCTTCGATGATCGAGACCTTGACCCCGAAGCGGGCGAAGACCTGCGAGAGTTCGACGCCAATCGCGCCGCCTCCGAGGATGACCAGAGAGTCCGGGAGCTCTTCGACTTTGACGGCCTCGCGGTTCGTCCAGTAGGTGACGCCTTCGAGGCCGGGGATGGGTGGCACGGCGGGCGACGTTCCGGTCGAAATCACGATCCCGCGCGAGGCCTCGTACATGGTGCCGTTGACCGAGACCTTGCCGGGGCCGGCGAGTTTCCCGGCCCCTCGGACGAAATGGCCGCCCTTTCCCTCGAATCGCTCGACCGCGACGCGGTCGTCCCAATTGTCGGTGGCCACGTCGCGGATGCGCCGCGCCACGGGTTTCCAGTCCGGCTTCACGGTCGAGTCCCCGGCGAAGCCCGGAATGCGACGTCCCTCGGCGAGCATGTCGTCGGCGCGGACCATCATCTTTGTCGGGATGCAACCAAAGTAGGGACACTCGCCGCCGACCAGGTTGCTCTCGATGCCGACGACGTTCAGGCCGTTTTCGGCCAGCGAGTTGGCGACTTCCTCGCCACCGACGCCCAGGCCGAGGACGACGACGTCGACCCGCTCAGCCATCGCGCAACGATGCCGGCAGGGCCGTCGGATCCAACGCGTAGGCGATCGCTTCCTCGAGCGTCAACGCCTGCCCCTCGGCCCAGGCGGTTGCCGCCTCCAGCTCAGGCAGGCCCTCGCGGCCGGTTCGACCCTCCCGCTGGCTGAGCAGTCCGCCCAGGCCGGTGCCGGTCAAGGTTTGCTGCGCAACGGCCGCCGCGGCCAGGCGTGTAGCACGCACCGGATCGCCCTCGGCGCGGGCGATAACGGAGAGGTTGTCGAGCTGCAGCGTGATCCCGGAGACGTCCTGCGCCTCGCTGAACTGGCGCAGCGCTTCCGAAAAGCACTGCTTTCCCACATCGATGTCGGCCGTTCCGACGGCAACCAACCCGAGGGTGTGAGTCGACCAGGCGAGCATGAAGCGGTCGTCCAACCTCCGGAAGAGAGCCCGGGCTTCCTCGAGGGGCGGCTTCGCCGTCACATAGTCCTGGGCGAAATAGGCCGCGTTGCCAAGGCCCCATAACGTGCGGGCAGTCCCACCCTCGTCGCCGAGTTCTCGGAAGAGGGGAAGCGCCTCCTGGAGCAGTTCCTTCGCCCGGGAGACGTTCGACCGGTTGACGAGCATGGGGAAGGCGTCGTTGTAGATGGCGTTGGCGATCGCCCGTTTGTCACCCACCTGCCGAGTCAGCTCGAGGCTTTCGTCGTAAAAGCGCTGCGCCCCCTCCATGTCCGCCTGCCAGTAGGCGAGACCGCCGGCAGCCTCTAGCGCCGCGAGCCGCTCCTTCGGGAATTCGCGGCTGTTCGGTAGCGCCAAAATCTGTTTCAGTCGTGCGAGGCCCTCGTGGATATGGCCACGCATCTGCCAGACCCGCCAGAACAACCCGCTCAGGCTCATCGCCGCTTGCACCTTGCCGCTCGCGATGGCCCATTCGAGCGCGACTCGGAAGTTATCGATGTCCTCTTCGAGCCGATCCAACCATTCTTTTCGCCGCGGACCGAAGAGATGTGGCTGCGCCTGCTGCGCGAGCGCGATGAACGCGTTCAGATGGCGATCGCGAATCAGAGGAGCTTCGCCGCTTTCCTCGAGGCGCTCCACGGCGAAATCGCGAATGGTCTGGAGCATGAGGAAGCGTGGCTCATCGAAGTCGGGGAGGCGTCGCAGCAGGCTCTGGTCCGCGAGTTGATCCAGCGCCTCGACGACATCGCCGCCGACGTCCGCCGCGGGGCCGCAGACCGGTTCCAGTTGCTCCAGGCTGCCACCTCGTGCGAAGACCGAAAACCGGGCGAGCAGGCGGCGAGCGCCTCCATCGAGCATGTCATAGCTCCAGAGGATCGCGCCGCGGAGCGTCTGCTGACGCGCGGGGGCGTCTCGTGCCCCCGTGCCGAGGGCGCTCAGCGATTTCTCCAGCCGGCTCAAGAGTGCCTGCGGGGAAAAGAGCTTGACGCGTGCGGCGGCGAGTTCGATCGCCAGCGGCAGCCCGTCGACCCGCTCGCAGATCCCTGCAATCGCCGGGGCATTCTCATTGGTCGCCCGGAAATCCGGCTTGGCGGCGACCGCCCGTTCGATGAAGAGCCGCACCGCCTCGAACTGCGAGAGGGCGGCCAGTCCGGGTAACGCCTTGAGGTCGGGCAGCGCCAGTGGAGGAACCGGAAATTCCTGCTCGCCCGAGACGCGCAGCACCGTCCGGCTGCTGACCAGCACGCGCAGCCCGGCGCTTCCCTCGAGCAACTGGGTCGCGATGGGCGCGGCTTTGAGCACCTGCTCGAAGTTGTCGAGCACGAGCAGCGTTTGTTTTTCCCGCAGGTGGTCGAGCAGGGCGTCGATCGGCCGGCGGCTGCCGGTGGTCGAGATGGCCAGCGCCTGCGCGATCGCGGACGCGACCAGTTCCGGGTCATGCACCGCGCTGAGCGGCACAAAGTAGACACCGTCGGAGAACTGGTCCAGGACCTCCGCCGCGATTTCCAGGCTGAGGCGCGTCTTGCCGGTGCCGCCGGGGCCGGTGAGGGTCAGCAGCCGAGAGCGGGCGAGCAGCCCCTTGGCCTCGCGGACCTGATCGTCCCGGCCGATGAAGCTCGTCAGCTGGGTCGGGAGATTGTTCGGTGTCGCCTCCAGCGTCTTCAGCGGTGGAAAGTCGGCCGGCAGGCCCTCGACCGTGAGCTGGAAGAGCCGTTCGGGCCGGGCCAGGTCCTTGAGGCGATGCATGCCCAGGTCTTTCAGTGTCAGACCGGGTGCCAGCATGTGATCGACCAGTGCCCGGGTGGTCTCCGAAACCAGCACCTGACCCCCGTGGCCGGCGCTCGCTATGCGGGCGGCCCGATGGACGTCCAGGCCGAGGTACTCCTTGCCGACGAGCGTCGCTTCGCCGGTGTGCAGACCGATCCGTACCCGCACCTGCCCATCGTCCGGCCAGGCGTGCTTCGCCAACATCGTCTGGACGGCGGCGGCGCCGGCGCAGGCTTCCAGCGCGCTCTTGAAGACGATGAAGAACGAGTCGCCTTCGGTGCGGAGCTCGTGGCCGCCGTTGGCGGCGAGCGCCTCGCGCTGGATCGTGTGATGGGCGAGCAGGACCTCGGGGTAGCGCTCGCCGAGTTGCTGGATCAGCCGTGTCGACCCCTCGATATCGCTGAAAAAGAACGTAACGGTCCCGGTCGGCAGCGTGCTCATGCGGGCGACGCCGCCCCGCTCAACACCGGCTCGAGCGCGTTGCGCAGCTCGTCCTGGTATTCGTGGCCGCTGAAATCGAGCAGCGGGTCCGGTGCCAGCGCGTGCTCGGTGACTGACCCGTCCTTGCGGACGTAAATGACCGGGTACGGATTCCCCTGGCCGTTCGACTCGAGCGTGGCGGCGACGGCGTCGACGCCACCCGAGTCCAGGAAGTGCTGCAACGGCACGATGCCGTCGTTCGTAATCCCGGCATCGCGATCGATATTGATGGCGCGGGCCAGGTAGGCGCGCTGGTGCCAGAGCTCTGGGCCGTTGCTGACTTGCTCGAGCAGGTAGGGGACGACGCTCGCCGGATCCAGGCGCTCGCGCGTCGCCGGAACGCCGAACTTGGTTTCGGCCAGGTGCCTGGCCAGGACGCGGGCGTTGTAGCGATAGCCCTGCACGGCGCCGGAGTTGCTCGGGATGCCGTGCTTCTTCAGACCTCCAGCGCCCTGGGTGATCGTCCCAGCGAAGAAGATGCCCGGCCTGGTCGCGCTTTCCCAGAAGGGCGTCTGGGCCGGAAGCCGGCTCTGGCCGAAGGTCGCGACCCCCAGCGCCGGCAGGTCGCGAAGGGGCGTGACGAAGCCCGTCGCGGCAATGACATCGTCCGCCGCGATGGTGAGCTCGCGCCCGGCCGCATTCCGCGTGCGAACCCGATAACCGGCGCCATCTTTCATGACCTCTTCGATGGTCGTGTCGAGAAGGATGACCCCGCCCGCCAGCGCAGCGTCCTCGTAGGGCTGAACGTAGCGGGCGCGGACGCCGACCAGGGTGTGCGTGTTGACGGAGAGCTTGGTCGGGCTCGGCGAGGCCAGAACCAGCTGGCGAGCCCAGGGCAGCAACCCGGTGGCGATTTCGAAACCCGAATTCTGCTTTCCCACGATGAAGACCCGCCGGTCCCTGTACGTCTCGACCGGACGAAACTCACCGTAGTGCGGCACCTGCTCCAGACCGGGGGTCGGGGGTTTGTAGGGTTGGGCGACGCCCACGGCAAACACGAGAACCGGGGCGCGGTACTCGCCCTCGGAGGTGGTGAGCACGAAGTCGGCACCATCCTGGCGCGTCGATTCCCATCGGGTTCCATGGCGCACCCGGATACCGGTGCGCTCCGCAAATGCCTCCAGGCCTTTTTGCATCTCCGGCCGCGAGGGAAAGTACGATGTCCCGTCCATGAGGGCCGGCATCACCGCGCGATGGCGCTCGTCGTCGGCCAGCAGGCTGTTCCAGTCGTAGCGTTCGTAGGCGCGCGACGTGCGCTCGACGCCGGTGAAGGGTTTGGTCCAGCTCAGCATGCGCTGGAACACCGGCCAGCGCCGGAACATGCCGCCGGGCGCGGGATCGTCCGAGAGGACCGCGTGCTCGATGCCCACGCGGCTCAACGAATAGCTCAGCTGCAGGCCACCGGGCCCGCTGCCCACCACGACCAGTCGATAGCGGCCCGGAGGAAAAGGCTTCTGCGCTAGCTCAGCCACTTGGTTGTGTTCTTGAGCTTGCGCGCCTCCCCCTGCAGCAGGCGATACATGATCCGCGGATGCCGCGTCAGAAATCCCTCGAGCTGGGCGGCCGGCAGGACAAGACACCGTAAGGGCGTTTCCGCCACGATGTCGGCAACCGGTACCTCGCCGAGCAAGCAGGAGATTTCGCCGAAGTAATCGCCGGCTTTCAGCGTGCTGCGGTCGACGTTGTCGACGCGGATACCGGCGGTTCCCTCGAGGATGACGTAGAACCCCGATCCGCTGACGCCCTGGCGAAGGATTCGCTCGCCCTGTCCGAAGAATGACTCGTCGAACAGGTGGGCGACCTCTTCGAGCTGCGGCCCCGTCAGGTCCGCGAAAAGCGAGAAGGCCGCGATGGTATTGACGACGTCGTCGCGAACGGCCACTTAGAGACCCTCCTTCGCCGGCTTCGTCTGGCCCTGGATGGCCTCACGCTGCGGCGCCCTGGCCGGGTCCTGGATGCCGACCGCATTCACGATGGCACCAACGATGAGGAGGGCAGCGCCAACCATCATCGCCAGGTGGAAGGAGGCGGTCGAGGCGTCGCGCACGAGGTTACCCATGACCGGGATGCCGGCGGGGTTCAGGGGGCTCACCAATTTGCGGAAGGCGGGATCGTTGACATTGATGTCGGTCCGCCGCGCGGCAATGTAACTGTAGAAGCTGGCGGTGATGAACACGAAGATCAGGGCCCCAGCAAGCTGCGGGCCGACTCGCGAGATGGCGTTGTTGATAGCGGACCCGAGCCCTGCCCGGTGCGCCGGCACCGACCGCATCAACGCGGTCGTCAGTGGCGCGACCAGGAGCGACAGCCCCAGGCCGAAGACGATCCCGGCCGGGAGCAGATCGATGACGTAGGAGAGTGGGGGTACCCAGGTCGCCGGGTTCTGTGGTTCGAGGTGCCAGGGCGTGCTGGTCGCCGGCATGCGGGCGTACCACAGGACGCCAATGGCCATGATCACCGGGCCGATGGCCATGAAGAGGCGCGATCCGATCCGGCCGGCGAGGCCGCCGAACCGGGCGGATAGAAAGGTCAGAAAAAGTGAGCCCGGGATGCCGGCTAGCCCGGCCGCGGCCGCGGTGTAGCCGATCGTTCCCTGCATGAAGAGCGTCAGGTAATAGAAGGTCACATACAGTGCGCCGTAGATCACGAGCGTCGAGATATTCGTCACCGTGAAGTTGCGCGATCGAAAGAGTGAGAGAGGAATCAATGGATGCGACGCCCGCGCCATGTAAAAGGGGAGAGCGATCGTAAAGAGGACGCCGATGGCAAGCGCCACGTAGCCGAGAGGATCCTGCCAATCACGTTGCTGGCCGTAGATCGTGCCGAAGGCGAGCCCGCCAACCGCCAGCGCGACGATCGCCGACCCCAGCCAGTCGAAGTGCGCCGAGGAGGTTTCGTCCCGGCTTTCCGGTACGTGGACATAGGTTGCCCAGAGCGCGATCAAGATCAGCGGCACGTTGATCAGGAACGCGGCGCGCCAGGAGATCGTGTCCACCAGCAGGCCGCCGACGAAGGGACCGAGAATGGTTGTCGCGCCCGAGGCACCCGCCCACAGGCCGAAGGCCCGGCCCTGCGCCTCCCCCTCGAAGTTGGCCGTGAGGAGCGCGAGCGAGCCCGGGACCAGGACGGCCCCGGCCACCCCCTGGAGGACCCGAAAGAGCACGAGGAGCTCGAGGTTGGGGGCAAGACCGCATAGGACTGATGTCAGACCGAAGCCGACCAGGCCGTAGAGGAACATGCGCTTGCGGCCGTAGTGGTCGCTGAGCGCGCCCGCCAGGATCAGCAGGGCGCTGAGCGTCAGGAGGTAGGCGTTGTAGACGTAGGACTGGCCCTCGAGGACCCCGAACCACAGCCGCGGCAGGTCCCGGCCGATGCGGGGGAGGGCGACGTTGACCACCGTGGAGTCGAGGAAGACGATGCCGGACCCCAGTACGGCGGCAACCAGGATCCAGCGGCGCCGATCACCCATCGGTCCCCTCCTTGGTCAGCGGTCTTGGCCGATTGTAGAACCGGCATCAAGTCGTCCGCAGCCCCAGCTTGCAACTAGGGTAAGTCAGGCAGGCTCGCCGGGTACGACCAATCGCGATTCGTAAGCGGCCACCACGGCCTGGACGCGGTTCTCCACCTGGAGCTTGTCGAGGATGTGGGCGACATGGGTCTTGACCGTCGCCTCGCTGATGAAGAGCGTTTCACCGATCGCCTCGTTGTTAACGCCGCGGGCCATCAGGCGAAGAACCTCCAGCTCCCGTTCGGTCAGTGACGATAGGTCCGCGGTCAGATCGCTGCGGGCATTGCGAGCGGAATACCGTTCGATCAACCGTCGCGTGATCGATGGAGCGAGGAGGGCGTCACCGGCAACCACGAGGCGGACGGCCGCGATCAACTGCTCGGGCGTGACGTCCTTGAGGAGGAAACCACAGGCCCCGGCACGGAGGGCCGCATAGACATACTCATCGAGATCGAACGTTGTCAGGATCAAGACCCGGCAGCCGCTCAGGCCGTTTGCGAGGATTTGCCGCGTTGCTTCGAGGCCGTCCATCCCTGGCATTCGGATATCCATCAGGACGACCTCGGGTCGGTGCCGGCGAGCCAACGCGACCGCCTGCTCACCGTCCGGAGCCTCACCGACGACGGCGAAGTCGGGTTGCGACTCGAGGATCAGGCGGAAACCGGCTCGGACGAGCGACTGGTCGTCGACGATCAGGACGCGTGTGGTCACGGTGGATCGAGGGGCAGACGGGCAAGCACGGCGTAGCCGCCCTGGAGACGCTTGCCGGCTTCCACCGTGCCGCCGAACAGCGCAACCCGCTCCTGCATGCCCACAAGGCCACGCCCAATCCCGTCGGCCGGGGTGGCAATCGCTCCTTCGTCGATGATCTCGATCTCGAGTCCGTCCGGCGTGTAGCGCACGACGACCACAGTGCGTGCGCCGCCCGCGTACTTTAACGCGTTCGTCAGAGCCTCCTGCACGATTCGGTACGCTGCGACATCGAGGCCGGGCGGCAATGACTCGGGGGGACCTTCCACCTGCAGCTCGACCGGCAGGCCCGCCTCTCGAACGCGCGCAACCAGTGCGTCGAGGCCGGCCATCCCCGGCTGCGGCGCGAGCGGTGGCGCTTCGCTGCCGTCTTCGCTCAGCACGCCGAGGAGTCGGCGCAACTCAGCCATCGCCTCGTGCCCGCTCGCTTCGACGGCGAGGAGTGACTCGCGGGCGGCCTCGGGCTTGTCGTCCATCACCTTTCGGGCGGCACCCGCCTGGACGACCATGACGCTGACGCTGTGAGCCACCACGTCGTGCAGTTCACGGGCGATGTGGCGACGCTCGGTCTCAGCCGCTGCCGCCACGGCTTCGGCACGTTCTTGCTCGAGCTGCTGCGCCCGCTCCCGCTGCTGGTCGGCTTGCCGTTGCCTGCTCGCGATCTCGCTGCCGAACAGGTATGAGGCTCCGAGCAGAGCTAAAGGCAGCGCCTCATTCGGGACGGGCAGCGCCGAGGACCCGTTGCGCCCGCTGGTGTACTCGATCGCGATCCCGCCCGCGCTGAGAAAGACGAGGAAAACGGCCACGATCCGATGCCGCGTGTAGATCCCGAGTGACACGGCGGCACTAAGTACCGCGAGGAGTGCAGCGAATCCGATGTTGTTCGCGCCGAAGGCAATTCCCGCGATGCCTATCACAAATACGGCGATTGGCCATCGGCGGCGGACGAGCAACGGAAGGGTGCACAGCAAGACGGCGGGCGTGAGTTTGCCGGTGTTGAGACCCTCCCCGATGGCCCACGCGGTCAGGCCCAGCGCCAGGACAACGTCCAGTTGCCGGATGTCGAACCGGCGGGCGAGCGTGCGTAGGTCCCGCACAAGAGGACTGTAGCGAGCGGTGGCGTCATGTGCATCCGCCCGCGGGATGATTCCCGGTAGGTCCGAGGGATGATTGGGCTTCGGAATCACTCCAGCGGCGGAGCCGAATTCGTTCCTGGAGCGGATGGCGCCGGCGGCGATTGGCCATAGGCTGCGCCCATCACGTCGTCCGGGGCGCCGCGCCCCGAAGGAGAGTGTCATGGGACGGTTGGTGGAGCTCACCGCAGTGAGCAAGGTCTACGACGGCGATCGAGAGCACGCCGCGCTCGACTCGATCTCAATCGGCCTGGAAGCTGGCCAGGCGACGGCGGTCATGGGGCCATCCGGTAGCGGGAAGTCGACGTTGCTGAACGTCATCGGCGGACTCGATCGTCCAACGGCCGGCTCGGTGGTTGTGGACGGCTCGGATCTTAGCCGGTTGAACGAGGCGGCCCTGGCGCGGTTCCGCCGGACTCGGGTTGGGATCGTGTTCCAGTTTTTCAACCTGCTCAACAACCTGACGGCACTCGACAATGTCATGATTCCTGCCCAGCTTGCGGGCGCTCGGGCCGGCGACGCTCGCCGGCGCGCCGATGACCTCCTCGAGCGGCTCGAGATGGCCGGCCATCGCGACCAGTACCCAGCTCGGCTCAGTGGCGGTCAGCGCCAGCGCATTGCGATTGCACGAGCCCTGATCAACAACCCGACCCTTCTGCTGGCTGACGAGCCGACAGGCGCGCTCGATTCCCACGCCGGCGAGCAGGTGATGGCGATCCTCGCCGACCTGAACCGAAGCGGTCAGACGATCCTGCTCGTCACTCACGACGAACGGCTGGCTCGAGCCAACGCTTCGCGCGTCATCCGCCTCGTCGATGGCGCGGTCGTCACTGATCGTCATGAAACGACGCGTGCGATGGTACAGGTCCAATGAACCCGGTCCTGCGAAAGACGCTGGCCGACATTCGTCGCCGCAAGGTCCAAACCGCTGTCGTGGCGCTGGTCGTGTTGCTCTCGAGCCTGACGGCAACCCTTGCCCTGACGCTCCTCGTGGAATCTGACGCGCCGTTTGACCGTGCCTTCAACCGAGTCCAGGGTGCCCATCTCTTCGTCGCCTTCGATACGAAACAGGTCACCGAAACCCAGGTGCGGGCCACTAGCTCGCTGGCCGCAGTAGCTGCCGCAGCTGGGCCGTGGCTCCTGTCCCCGGCATCAATCGCCCTGCCCGGCGGACGGACGCGCGTGATTCCGGTCGCGGGTCGCGATCGGGCGGGTGGCGCGGTCGATCGGCTGACGCTCGACTCTGGGCGCTTCGTGCAGCGGCTCGGTGAGGTGGTTCTGTCGCAGCAGCTCTCGGACGAGACCGGCCTCGCGGTTGGCGATGCGCTGGCCCCGGGAACCGACTCGCCGCTGCCGTCGCTCCGGGTCGTGGGGATTGCGACCGCGATCGGCAACGAGGCGGCCGCTTGGGTCATGCCCGGCCAGCTGCCTGCAGTGTCCACGGCCCCGGTGCCGCAGCAGTATCTGATGGGATACCGGCTCCGCCAGGCCTCCACTGCCGCACAGATCACAGCGGCCATCGACGCCATCACCCAGCACGTGCCCGCCGCTGCCATCGTCGACACCTCGAACTACCTCGACGCCAAGTTGAATGCTGACCGCACCACCGCCGTGATGATCCCGTTCCTCCTCGCCTTCAGCGTTTTCGCGTTGCTGGCCTCGGCGCTGATCATCGCGAACCTGGTGGGCGGGGCCGTAATTGCGGGGACGCGAGAGATCGGCATCATGAAGTCGGTGGGATTCACCCCCGCGCAGGTGGTGCGCGTGTTCGCTGGTCAGCTCCTGATTCCCGCCGTGGTGGGGTGTCTGCTCGGCTTGCCGGCCGGCATCCTGCTGAGCCAGCCATTCCTGAGCGACACCGCGCATGCCTTTGGATTACCGCGCAGCTTCGACCTCGCGCCCGACGTCGATCTGCTCGGGCTGGCGGCGATCTTGTTGGTCGTGATCGCCACGACGGTCCTTGCCTCGTTGCGGGCTGGCCGTCAGAGCGCCGCCAGCGCGATCGCGGCCGGCAGCGCACCGTCGAGTGGTGGAGGGTCCCGCCTGGCCAGGCTAACGCGCCGGCTGCCAATGCCTCGTTCGCTCAGTTTCGGGCTCGGCGAGTCGCTTGCCCGACCAGTCCGCTCGGCCATGACGGTTGGGGCGATCCTGATCGGGGTGGCGACCGTCACGTTCGCGCTGGGGCTCCACGACTCGCTCACCATGGTCGCATCGGCCGTCACCCGCGATCGCCAGGTTCAGGTGCAGGTCTACCGCGACGCCGTGGGAAAGTCACCGCAAGCCGGCCTCTCGGAGGAACAGGCAACCGCCCTGATCGCGTCACAGCCGGGGACCGCCCGCTTTGTCGCCGTTGGCCACGCGGACGTGAACGTCGCCGGAGCGGGACATCCGGTGGCGGTCTATGCCTACCGCGGCGACGCCTCGTGGCTCGGCTACGACCTGATCCACGGTCGCTGGTTCTCAAGGAGCGGCGAGGCGGTCGCGCCGACTGCGTTCTTCACGCGAACCGGTCGTCACATCGGTGACTCGATTTCCGCCTCGCTCTACGGCCAGCCGATAACGATCAAACTGGTCGGCGAAATCTTCGACCAGCAGGCGGACAACATCCTGCTCCGCACCGGCATCGAGACGTTACCGGGGCGCACGACTGTATGGAATTACGAGGTCCAGTTGCGGCCTGGCAGCGATCCATCCACCTACGCCGCCGCAATTGAATCGGCCGGCCCCGGCCTGAGCGCGCGCATCAATCGGGAGAACGGTGTCGACACCGCTTTCCTCTTGATCAACAGTGTGCTGGCGGGGCTGGCGTTCATCCTGACGCTGATCGCGGCCTCGGGCGTGTTCAACACCGTAGTTCTGAACACCCGCGAGAAAACGCGCGATATCGCCATCCTGAAAGCAATCGGCATGACCCCGGGTCAGGTGGTCGCGATGGTCCTGACCTCGATGGCCGTGCTTGGCGCCCTGGGAGCGGTCGCCGGCATCCCCGCTGGTGTCGCGCTCCACCACAACATCCTGATCGTGATGGGGCAGATCGCGACGTCGACGGGTATCCCTGATCGGTTCTTCCAGGTCTTCGGCGCAAACCTGCTGGTCTTGACGGCCGCCGCGGGCATCGCCATCGCGATGCTGGGCGCCATGCTGCCGGCGCAATGGGCGGCTCGCTCCCGGGTGACCGAGGTGCTCCAGACCGAGTAGCGGCTAGAAGTGAGCTCGCAGCTCGCCGAAGCCACGCAAGATGAGGAGGCGCCCGTCGCCAGGGGTGACCTCCTCCTTTTCCAGCCGCCAGGTGTGCTCGTGTGGAATGAACACGGCGTTGAGGCCGGCCTGTAAGGCCGGGTTGATGTCCGAGCGTGGAGAATTCCCGATCATCCAGGTGCGAGTTGGGTCGAGTTTCCGCTCCCTGGCGATCGCCCGATAGGTATCAACGGCTTTCTCAGGGACGACTACGGTCGCGGTAAACCGTGACTCAAGTCCGGAGCGCTCGATCTTGAGCCGCTGCTCCTCGGGATGACCCTTGGTAACCAGCAACAGGTCGTGGCGACCCGCGAGATAGTCGATCGTCTCTGCCACCTCGGGGATGAGCGTCAGCGGCTGGCTTGCGATCCGCTGGCCCAGTTGCATCACATGCGCGATGTCTTCCGGCCGCCCGTCTCGTTCAGCGAGCCGCGCGTACGTCTGCTGTAGGTTTTTCGTAAAGGCGGCCGACCCGTACCCATGCACGCCGACGTTCATGTGCTCGACCTCGTCAAGCGCAGTGCGTACCTGCTCGCGAGTCATCGAGGAGTGACCGAGGAAGTCGATAAACGCCTCGATCGCCTGCTCGAAGTAGACGTTGTTCTCCCAGAGCGTGTCGTCGCCGTCGATCAGGAGGAACTGGCGGCCGGTCGCAGGTCCCATCGATTCAAGGCTACCGTTCGCATCGCCGGGCTGGCGTCGACGCTCTGGGGTGGAACCAGGGAACGGGCTGGGTGGTATGAAGGGATAGCAATCGATCCGTGGAGGGCCGGCCACTGGACGACATAGCGCTCGTCGAGCGCGCACGACACGGCGATGTCAATGCTTATGAAGCACTTGTCCAGCAGTACCAGCAGCTGGCGTTTCGGGTCGCCTACCAGGTCACGGGGGACGCCGCCGAGGCGGAGGATGCCGCGCAGGAGGGATTCGTGAACGCCTACTACGCACTCGGCCGTTTCCGCGCCGGCGCGCCCTTCAAGCCCTGGCTGTGCCGGATCGTCGCCAACGAAGCGCGTAATCGCCGGACGTCGGCCCGCCGGCGGACCGTCCTGGCCGAGCGCGCCTTGGTCGCCCAATCCTCGGGGGACTCGGCCCAGTCCCCCGAGGCCGCGGCCGAGGCGGATGAGTTTCGCTCTGCTCTGGTCGCGACCTTGAAGACGCTCCGCGAAGACGATCGCCTCATTCTTGCGTACCGGCTCTTTTTCGATCTGTCCGAGGCGGAGATGGCGGAGGCGCTCGACTGCCCACGGGGCACGGTGAAGTCGCGGCTGTCCCGGGCGCTCGCGCGCCTTCGTGCCGCTCTGCCGGCCGACATCCGCATGCCGGTCGCGGGGGGAGAGACCGATGGCTGATCCCAGGCGCATCACAGACGTCGAG
>DASZJR010000031.1:0-10807 GCA_035947855.1 Candidatus Dormiibacterota bacterium | reverse complement strand
AAGAGCGACGCGCCGGGCTCGGTCGGTTGGAAGATCAAGCACGACGAGCGCATCAACATTCTTCTCCTCGGCTACGGCGGGCCTGGCCACGACGGCCCCTACCTGACCGACTCGATCATGCTGCTGTCGATCCGTCCCGGGACGCGCGAGGCGATCATGATTTCGGTGCCGCGCGACCTGTGGGTGAAGATCCCAGCACTGCCCGGGAATGGGTTCATGATTGGCAAGCTCAATAGCGCCTACGCCATCGGGACCGATCACAACAGCTATCCCAACGTCCGTAGCGAGTGGAAAACCAGTACGGGCGGTGGCGACCTGGCGGCGGCCACGGTCTCGCAGGTGACTGGCCAGCCGATCGATTACTGGGTCGGGGTGGACTTCAAGGCATTTCGCGATGTCGTCAACGCGCTGGGCGGCGTCCGCGTCAATGTCCCGACGACGCTCGACGACCCCTATTTCCCGGCCGGCGAGTCGACCGGGATGATGCGCGTCCACTTCGATGCCGGATGGCAGCAGTTCGACGGCGAGCGGGCGCTCGAGTACGCGCGCTCGCGGGAAACGACCTCCGACTTCGACCGGTCGCGTCGCCAGCAGCTGGTCATGCTCGCGGTTCGACAGCGCGTCTTTTCGTTGAACGCGATCCCGCGGATGCTGTCGTTACTGGGCGCGCTGCAGGACAACGTCCGGACGAACCTGCGCCCGGGCGACATGCAGCAACTGGCCGACCTCGCCGGAAAGATCAAGGAGCAGGACATCAGGCGCGTCGCGATCGATACGTCGAATCTGCTGCGAAGCGGCACCAGCAGCAACGGCCAGTACATCCTCGAGCCGTTGGACCCGACCTACGGCGCCCTGCATCGCTACCTGGCCACGGCCCTCCCGGATCGGTCGACCCTGACCCAGCAGGTCCCCTTCCAGGTGCAGGACGGGAGCGGCCGCTACTGGCTGCCCTACGGGATCGGAACGCCGGCCAGCATCATGACGTCCCTCCTTCAGGCCGAGGGATGGGAGGCGACCGTCGCCCCACCCGCCAGGCAGCGCGTGACCCAGACCCAGATCCTGGACGGTTCCGGCGGCCGCGCCGCCGCGATGGTCGCCTGGCTCCAGGACTACTTCGGCGCGGTGGTAACCACCGTCCCAGCGCCCGCCACCGGCCCGACCGTAACCGTCCTCCTTGGCTCCGCCTTCACCCTGAAGACGTTCCCGGAGCCGCTAAAGCGATAATCGAATCGAGATGAGTTTGGCCGGCGCCTTGCTTTCCGGCGATGTCCGGGCGCTGGCGCGGGCGATCAGCCTGGCCGAAGATCGGGACCCACAGGCGAGCCAGCTGGTCGCCGAATTGCAGTCCCACACCGGGAACGCCTACCTGGTCGGGCTGACCGGCGCTCCCGGGACCGGGAAGAGCACCCTGGCCGACGCGCTGGTCAAGGTGATTCGCGACCGGCAGCAAACCGTCGGCGTAATCGCGGTCGACCCGAGCAGCCCCTTTACCGGTGGCGCGGTTCTCGGCGACCGCATCCGGATGGGGCGCCACACGCTCGACAAGGGGGTCTTCATCCGCAGCATGGGCGCCCGCGGCCACCTCGGCGGGCTGGCGGCGGCGACCCGCGAGGCGATCCACCTGCTCGACGCATACGGCCGCGACGTGATTCTGGTGGAGACCGTGGGGGTCGGCCAATCGGAACTCGAGATCTCGACCATCTGCGACACCGTGGTCCTGGTGTTGATGCCGGAGTCGGGCGATGCGGTTCAGAGCATCAAGGCCGGGATCCTGGAGATCGCCGACGTCTTCGTCATCAACAAGTCAGACCTGGGCGGCGCGGAGAAGACGCGTCGCCTGATCCAGGACGCCCTGGGGCTCGGACCCAAACAGGCCTGGCGCCCGCCCATCGTGCTGGCGTCGGCGGCCAAAGAGGAAGGGATCGAGCCGGTCTGGGATGCGGTCCTTGCACACCAGGCTTACCTGACCGAAAGCGGTACGCTGGCCTCGCGGCGGCAGCAGCGGCTCAAGCAGGAAGTCATGGCACTCGTCGCCGACCGCGCCCGCGAAGACGCCCGGCGCGTCTTGGAGGGCGACACGGCCGTGGGCCGTCGGGTGCGCGAGAATCGGAATGGGAAACTAAACCCGTACGCCCTCGCCGAGGAGGTCCTCGAGCAGCGGGCGCCGCAAGGAGGCAGCTGATGGCACTTCGCCGCAAAACGGCCTACGAGGAGTGGGCCGCCCGCTACCGGGGCGGCAAACCGGCGCCGAAGGCTAGCGCCGAGACGATGTCGGGCGTGCCATTGCAGCCCCTCTACACCCCCGACGACATGGAGGGTTGGAACTACGACGAGAAGCTTGGCTATCCGGGTGAGTTCCCTTACACGCGGGGCGTCTACCCGTCGATGTATCGCGGGCAGCCGTGGACCATCCGGCAGTTCGCCGGCTACGGCACTGCCCAGGAGACGAACCGCCGCTACAAGTTCCTGCTCGCGCAGGGGCAGGCGGGACTCTCGGTGGCGTTCGACATGCCGACCCTGATGGGCTACGACTCCGACGACCCACTCGGTGAAGGCGAGGTCGGCCATTGCGGCGTGGCGATCGACTCGTTGGAGGACATGGAAACCCTCTTCGAAGGCATCCGCCTGGACCAGATCACCACCTCGATGACGATCAACTCGCCCGCGGCGATCCTCTACGCGATGTACATCGCCGTCGCCGAGAAGGAGGGCATATCGCCGGAGAAGTTGGGCGGCACCCTGCAGAACGACATCCTCAAGGAGTACATCGCCCAGAAGGAGTACATCTTTCCGCCGGAACCGTCGATGCGGCTGGTGGTCGACACCATCGTCTTCGCGGCGCGCCACATGCCCCGCTGGAACGCCGTGTCCATCTCCGGTTACCACATTCGCGAGGCCGGCTCAACCGCCACTCAGGAGCTCGCCTTCACGCTGGCGGACGGCATGGCCTACGTCGAAGCCTCGATCAAGGCCGGACTTACGGTCGACGAGTTCGCGCCGCGGCTTTCTTTCTTCTTCGACTCTCACATCGACTTCTTCGAGGAGATCGCCAAGTTCCGCGCCGCTCGCCGGCTGTGGGCGAAGATCATGCGCGACAAGTACGGCGCGCGCGATCCGAAGTCCTGGATGCTGCGCTTCCACACCCAGACCGCCGGTGTGTCACTGACGCGGCAGCAGGTGGAGAACAACGTGACCCGGACCGCCTACGAGGCGATGGCGGCCGTGCTGGGCGGGACCAACTCGCTGCACACCAACTCGATGGACGAGGTGCTGTCCTTGCCGACCGAGCGAGCGGCGCAGATCGCGCTGCGCACCCAGCAGGTGCTCGCCCATGAAACCGGGGTCACGAACACCATCGACCCGCTGGGCGGCTCCTATTTCATCGAGCGGCTTACCGACGAGATGGAACGCGGCGCGCAGCGCTACTTCGACGAGATCGACGCGCTGGGCGGCGTCCTGCGCTGCATCGAGAACGGGTTCTTCCAGCGCGAGATCGCCGATGCCGCCTTCGAGTTCGAGCGAAAGCTCGAGGCCAACGAACGGATCATCGTGGGCGTCAACGCGTACAAGGACGGCGAAAGCGGCGACGTCCCCACCCTGCGTATCGGTCCGGAGACCGAGCAGGGTCAGGTGCGCCGGCTCAAGGCGCTGCGGGCGCGGCGCGACAACACGAGCGTCTTAAATCGCCTCGAGGAATTGAAGACGGCCGCTCGCGGCAACGACAACCTCATGCCGCCGCTACTGGCGTGCGTCAAGGCGTATGCCACGGAGGGCGAGATCATGGCGGCGCTGAAGGAGGTCTTCGGCGTCTACCGCGAGCCGATCCTCTTCTAGATGATCAAGCTGCGCTTTTCTCTGTTGGGACGGATCATTGCGGGACTGGCGGTCATCATCCTCATCGCCCTCTACGTGACGAGGCTATGACCGCCCGCGTCCTGACGGCAAAAGTCGGGCTCGATGGCCACGATCGCGGCGTGAAGGTCGTCTCGCGGGCTCTGCGCGACGCCGGGGTCGAGGTGATCTACGCCGGGCTGCGGCAGACACCGGAAATGGTGGTAGAGGCGGCGATCCAGGAAGACGTCGACGCCATCGGGGTCAGCCTGCACAGCGGCGCGCACATGACGCTCATCCCCCGGATCCTCGAGCTGCTCAAGCAGCGCAACGCCACCGACATCGTGGTCTTCGGGGGTGGCATCATTCCGCCGGACGACGCCAAAGAGCTGAAAAAGTTGGGCGTCGTCGAGATCTTCGGCCCCGGGACGTCGCTGCAATCGATCATCGACTTCGTCAATCACGGTTTCAAGGCGGCGTGATCGCGACCGCACCGCGCAAGCTTGGCCGCTTCGAGCTTCACTGCCTGAGCGATGGGCACTGGCGGATGGACGGCGGCTCCGTGTTTGGCGTGGTGCCCAGGGTCCTGTGGGAAAAGCTCAAGGTCCCGGACGCCCGCAACCGCATCCCGATGGCGACCAATTGCCTGCTGGTGCGCACGCCCGACGCTAACATCCTGATCGAGGCCGGTATGGGCCCCAAGCTCTCCGACAAAGAACGCGACATCTGGGCCTACGAACGGGACCCCGGCATCCCCGACGCGCTCGCCGGCATTGGGCTCCAGCCGCAGGACATCGACCTGGTCGTGCTCAGTCACCTCCATTTCGACCACGTTGGTGCACTCGTCACTCCTGGACGGGACGGCGAGCTGACGCCGCTCTTCCCGCGCGCGCGCCATGTCGTCCAGGCGACGGAGCTGGAGGCGTGGCGGAATCCGGATCCTCGCAGCAAACCGTCTTACAAGCCGGAAAACTTGAAAGTCGTCGAGGAGGAGGGCCGGCTGCAGGTGGTCGACGGCGACCAGGAGGTGGCGCCGGGTGTCCAGGTGCGCGTCACCGGTGGTCACACCGCGGGACACCAGGCGGTGTACGTACGGGATCAAGAGCAGACCGTCGTCTTTACCGGCGACTTTCTCTTCATGCGCGCCTTCCTCAAGGTCAACTGGGTCAGTGGGCTCGACCTTTTCCCACTGGAAGCGATGGAGCACAAGGCGGCCTTCCTCAAAGAGGCGGCGCGCGAGCGGTATCTGCTCTGGTTCTATCACGAGACCGAGCAGATGCTCGGTTACTGGACCGGCGAGGGCTTCGAGCCGGCTAGCTGACGATCAACAGGACTTCGGACCCACAGCGCTCGCACTCGCCCCGCACGACGTAGTTTCCGGTCTTCAGGTCCATCGCTGAAGGATTGAGGATGCCAACCGCCTGCCGGCACGAGCGGCAGTTCGCCTTCATGGGCGCCACCGGAATTTCGGGGGGCTGGAAGGTCCAGGTGTGCGGACCGACCTGGTGCATGGTTGCGTGGGCGATGGCCATTCAAGAGCTCCATCTCCTGTAACGCGCCTGATCAGGAAATGGCCTGCGCCCTTCGGACCTCCGGCCTACGGCGAACGCCGTAGCGGGCCTGTCTCTTCTGGCCTAGTAGACGATGACCGGGGTGCCGGTCGGGGTCCAGTTCCACAGCCAGACCATGTTGGAGTAGGGGACGTTGACGCAGCCGTGCGTGCCCGTGTCCTCTCCGGTCGGGTCGTAGTGGGGGCCGTTGGTCCCCGGACCGTAGCGCGAGCGCCAGTAGGCGTCGTGGATCCCGTCGCCACCGTTGAACCACATCACCATCGTGACCTTGCTGTCGGGGTACCAGAAGGGCGAACCCTTGGGCCATGGCGAGTGCATGGTCCACGGTGAGACCTTCCAGTAGACCTTGAAGCTGCCGGGGTCGGTCTCCAGGCCGGGCCGGCCGGTCGTGACGTAGCTCCAGAAGACCTGCTGGCCATGGTCGTAGGCCCGGATCACCTGCTCGCTGAGCGAGATCGTGAGCGCTTTGTCTGGCAGGGTCTGGGTCATCGCGTCGCCCAGCACCTTCGCCTGCACCATCAGCCCGCCGGTCACCTGGTCCAGCTTGGCGGCGGTGTCGGCGCTACTCAACCTGGCGGTGAGCTTCTGGACATTGACGTCGACGACCGAGACGTCCATCGAGAAGATCCTCGCGGTCTGCATCTGGCCCTGCACCTGCGCGAGCGCCGCGTTGGCACCGGCTCGGGCGAGGCCGGCGTCGCCGTGATCCGCGGCGGCGGCCTGGGCGGCGTACTGGTCGATGAGCTTGTTGGCGTTCTCCTGGTCGGCGATGAGGAGCGAGAGCTTGGCGAGCCGGGCCTTCAACTCGACGCTGACGGCGCGGTAGGCCCGCACGGTGGTGGCCTGCTCCAGCTCGATCGAGGCCTTCGACGGCCAGCCGGCGAATTCGACGAGGAGCTGGTCGTCGACGCCGATCTGCTGCGCCTTTTGCAGGTTAGTCGTGAGCTGGCTGACCGCCGACTGGGCGGAGTCATGGGTTTCGACCAGGAGCTTCTGCACCCGGGTCTGGAGCTGCTCCTTGATCTGCACCTCCTGGCCGGCCGCGCGCGAGAAGAACGCGATTCGCTGTTCGTTGAACGGGGCCGAGGCGGCCGGGGGCGTCTCGCTGGCGGTGGTGAGCTCCTGGCGCTGAAGGTCGGAGTATTCGGATATCTCCAGCCCGAGCTGACTGGCTCGGACCTGGGCCGCCATCACCTGGGCCCGGGCCGTCTGGAAGTCCTGCTCGGCGAAGGCCTCCCGCATCTGCTGGACGAAGATGAAGCCGGCTACCAGGGCAAACGTCCCCAGCACCGCTCCAATCCGGAGGGCGTTTCGACGTAGGAATCTAAGAGATGATGTCAGCATCGTTGTCAACCGATTTTATGCGGTTCGGCCACTGATGGTAACGGCCGAACGGCCGAATAGTTCCGGTGGAGGGCCGCTCAGCGGGCCCCAAACGCTGTGTTAAGATGGGCCGCGCTCGTATTCAGTTCGAAGGAGAAACACCCCTGGCGGCCACCACCCCCGTTACCTTGAAACTTGATCCCCGTCCGGACCGCGGCCGCCACCTCCAGGCGCTGCGCCGGGAGGGCCGCCTGCCCGGCGTGGTGTACGGCCACAACGTGGATTCCGTGACCGTTGTGGTCGACGGTCGCGAGTTCATCAAGGCCTTCCAAAAGGTCGGCCGCAACCAGCTGGTCGACCTCCAGCTCGGCGACGAGCCGGTGCGCAAAGCGCTCATCCGCGAGGTGCAGCGCAGCCCCCGCCATGGCGACCTCCTGCACGTCGACTTCTACCAGGTCAACCTGACCGAGAAGATCGAGTCCGAGGTCCCGATCGAGCTGGAAGGCGAAGTCGAGCTGGTGTCCAAGGGGGAGGCCGATCTGCAACGCGGCCTTCACGCGCTCAAAGTCGAGTGCCTGCCGACCGATCTGCCGCCGGTGATCACGGTGGACGTCTCGAGCATGAAGGAGATCGACGACGAGATCCGCGTCAAGGATCTGCCGGTCCCGCCCGGATGCGAGATCCTCGACGATCCCGATGAGCTCGTCGTCAAGGTCGCCGCGCATCGGGAGGTGGTCGAGGAGGCCGGGCCGGCGCCGGCCGCCGCCGAGGTACCAGTGGTCGGCGAAGGAGAGGCTGCGGCCGAACCCGGCGCCGAAGGCGAAGCCCCCACCGAGAGTTAGTCCCGCGGCGACCCTACACACGCGGGAAATCCCGCGACCCTGACCCTACAATTGGCGCCATGCTGACGCTGGGCGCGAGCGCGTGGGATACGTTTCGCACGTATCTCCCGACCACCCGGGATCTCTTCAAGGTTGGCGCGGCCGTCATCATCCTGTTCGCCTTTTACCTGTTGGCTCGCCTCGTGCGCATGTTGACTGGGAGTGAACTCCGCCGAGTCCACGCCGATCCGCAGGTCGCCCTGCTCGTCAACCGGATCGTGTTCCTGGCAGCGCTGATCATCGGCGTCATCGCCGCCTTCACCGAGCTCTTCGGCAGCCCGGCGCTGGTGTTTGGCGGCTTCGGTTTCCTGGCCCTCGCCTTCAGCCTCGCCTTCCAGGACATCCTCAAGAACTTCATCGCGGGGCTCTTTCTCCTGCTCGAGCGCCCCTTCCGCCTGGGCGATGAAATCACGGTCGACAACCGTACCGGCCTCGTGGAGAACATCGAGATGCGAGCGACCACATTGCGAACGAATGAGGGTGAGCAGGTCCTGATTCCGAACGCGCTGGTCTACACGGGAACGATCATCAACCGTACCCGCTACCCGACGCGGCTATTCACCCTGACTGCCAAGGTGCCGGACGGAAGCCCGGTCGATGGGCTCGTCGATCGGCTGCGCGAGAAGCTCCAGAGCCGGCCGGACATCGCGAAGGATCCGCCGCCGCACATCGGCCTACAGCCAGCCATCGACGGCGGCTTGACGCTCGAAGTGCGCTACTGGCTGGATTACCGGCGGAACGACCCGCTGGCGGTCCAGGCCGCGCTCGGCCAGGAGATTTACCGGGCGATCCACGCGTCGCCCGAGAAGGTGACGAGCCCCTCCAGGAAGCCGGCCGGGACGTAGGCGCCGGCGCATGCAGGTTGCAGGGGCCAGCGTCCGCCGCGTGCTCGCTCGCCTCGACAGCTTCAGCCCGTCCGCCCGGCAGTTCCTGGCCTTCTCCCTGCTGATCTCGATCGGCGCGTCGATCTTCAACCTGGTCTTCAACCTCTATATGAGCGCGCTGGGATTCTCCAACGCCCTCATCGGCGTGTTCAATGCCCTTCCCGCGCTGGCTCTGCTCGGCATCGGGCTACCGTTCGCGGCGCTGGCCGATCGCATCGGTTACCGGATGTTCCTGCTCGGCGGTGGCGGGCTGGCGGCCTTCGCCTCGCTGGTGCTCACGGTCGCGGGAGCGCCGCTGATCGCGGTGCTGGCCGCCGGCACGTTCGCCCTGGCACTGACGATCCTCCAGGTTCTGAGTGGACCCCTCCTGGCACAGATCAGCACCGAATCCGAGCGGGTCTCCCTCTTCGCGATCAACCAGTCGCTGGCCTGGGCGGCCGCGCTGATCGGCGACCTGCTGGGGGGCGCCATCCCCGAGCTGGCGGCCAAGACCAACCACACGTCCAGCGCATCAGCGGGCGCGATCCGCGCGTCGTTCGCGGCGATGGCGCTGCTGACCATCGTCGGCCTTCCCTTCCTCATCCGTCTCGCGAGCGGACCCGGGCTCCGGCCGACGGTCGTGTTTCCGGTCCGCGAGCTCTTCCGGGTCGACGTGGCGCGCTTCGCCCGCCTCTTATTCCCGATCCTGCTGCTCGGGATCGGCGCCGGCATGTACCTGAATTTCCTCCAGCTCTACCTGGCGCAGCGGTTCGGGCTGACGGCCGGACCGATCGGGGTCGTGTTCGCCGTGGGTGCCGCGCTGACCGCCATCACCACCTTGCTGGCTCCTAGCGTCGGCCGGCGTCTCGGGCTGACACGGACGATCGGCGTGTCCCAGCTCCTCGGTGCTCCGCTTGTCCTCGCGCTCGCGTTTCTGATGACCTTGCCGGTCGCGCTGGTGATCATGACCGTCCGTCAGCTGGCGCTCAACCTACAGGGGCCGTTGAGCCAGGCGTTCGGCATGGGATACGTCGAGCCCAGCCAGCGGGCCCGCTTCGCCACGGCGCAGATCGTTGTCAGCGGCATCGGTGTTGCGGGCATCGGCCCGCTGCTGAGCGGCTTCCTGCAGGTCCGCGGCGGCTACCAGCTCGCCTTCTCCGTCAGCGCCGCCTTCTACCTCCTCGCCGGCCTGACCTTTCTGCTCCTCTTCGGCAAGGTGCGGCTCCGTTCCGAACCCGCGCCCCGCCAGACCGGCTGACCGAGCGCCGGGACCTATAGTCGTCTGGTGGCGCAGGAGACGCTCTTTCCGGCACCGGCAGAGCCGGCTCAGAAAGACCAGCCGCTTGCGGCCCGCATGCGGCCGCGGTCGCTCGACGAGTTCGTCGGGCAGCAACACCTGGTCGGCCCGGAGCACGAGTTGCGGCGCGCGATCGAGGAGGACCGCGTCGGTTCGATGATGCTCTGGGGACCACCAGGCAGCGGAAAGACGACGCTGGCGCGACTGATCGCCCGGGTGACGTCATCCCATTTCGTTCCCCTCAGCGCCGTCAGCGCCGGCGTGGCCGACCTGCGGCGGAATATCGAAGAAGCCCGCCTCCGTCGAGCACAGTCCGGCCAGCGCACCATCCTCTTTATCGACGAGATCCACCGCTTCAACAAGGGCCAGCAGGACGCCGTGCTCCCCTTCGTCGAGGAGGGCGTCATCACCCTGATCGGCGCCACCACCGAGAACCCGTCCTTCGAGGTCAACGCCGCGCTACTGTCGCGCACCCGGGTCTTCGTGCTGGCCGCCCTCGATGACGACCAGGTGGGGGAGATCGTCGACCGGGCCGTGTCCGATGTCGAGCGAGGGCTCGGCGGGCGCCACGTCGACCTCCAGCCGGAGGCGCGCGCCGCGCTGATCCGGGTGGCAAATGGTGATGCCCGGGTGGCGCTCAACGGCCTGGAGGCAGCGGCGGCGCTCGCGCGGCCAAAACAGGGCCGCCGGACGGTGAGCGCCGCAATGGTCGAGGAGGCCGTCCAGCGCAAGAACCTGCTCTACGACCGCGCCGGTGAGGAGCACTACAACATCATTTCGGCGCTTCACAAAAGCCTCCGCGACAGCGACCCGGATGCCTCGCTCTACTGGCTGGGCCGCATGCTGGAGGCGGGCGAAGACCCCCTCTACGTCGCCCGGCGGCTGATCCGCTTCGCCTCAGAAGATATCGGTCTCGCCGACCCGCAGGCGCTGACCCAGGCGGTGGCCGCGCAGCAGGCGGCGCACTTCATCGGCATGCCGGAAGCGAACCTCGCATTGGCGCAAGCGGTCGTGTACTTGGCCACAGCGCCGAAGAGCAAC
>DASZJR010000030.1:0-7306 GCA_035947855.1 Candidatus Dormiibacterota bacterium | reverse complement strand
ATTCTCTACCTCCCCAGTGTTCCGCTGAAGGCCGCCATCAACGAGTCGATCGAGCTCGCCAAGACCTTTGGCGGCCCAGACTCCGGCAAGTTCGTCAACGGCATCCTTGGCCGGATCGCCGCCGACGCCGAGATCCGCAAGCATCCCGCCGACACCAAGTCCCAGGGGGCTCAGTGATCTCCAACGACGACGTCGGGCAGATGGATTACGAGACGGCCGCCGCCGAGCTGGAGCGAACGGTTCAGCAGCTGGGCAAGGAGCAGGAGGATCTCGCGGAGTCGGTGCGTAGCTTCGAGCGCGGCCTGGCGCTGGCGCGGCGCTGCGCCCGACTGCTCGATGACGCCGAGCGGCAATTGAAAGAGTTGGCACCTACCGGCGAGCGTCAAGCGGATCCGTGACGCTGCTCCGAAACCCGTATTTCGTGGTTCCGCTGATCGCATGGGGAATCGCCCAGGTGGCAAAGGTCATCTTCGACTCTGTCCTGCTGCACCGGTTCAGCGTGCGACGGTTGGCCACCGCGGGCGGGATGCCCAGTTCGCACAGCGCGCTGGTCGTCTCGCTGACGACGATCGTGGGCCGGCTGGAGGGGGTGCAATCGGCGATCTTTGCGGTCTGCTTGATCTTCGCCAGCGTCGTGATGTACGACGCCACCGGCGTGCGGCGAGCGGCCGGCCAGCAGGCCATGATCCTCAATCGGCTGATCGATGACCTCTTCATCGCGCACCAGGGCATCCGCCAGGAGCGGCTGCGCGAGCTGCTCGGCCACACACCGATCGAGGTGATCGCCGGCGCCCTGCTCGGGATTATTGTCGGGCTGGGAATATGGCGCTGATGGTTGAAGGTCGCGTCCGCCTGGACCAGGTGCTCGTGGCGCAGGGGCTCGTGCCGTCGAGGCAGCGTGCCCAGGCGATGGTGCGCGCCGGCCTGGTGCGGGTGGCCGGCACGCTGGCCGAGCGGCCGGACCAGATGGTCGACCCCGGTGTCAGCATCGGGTTGGACCATGCCAAGGCCTACGTCAGTCGGGGAGGCGACAAGCTGGCGGCCGCACTCGACGCCTTTGGCGTCGACCCGGCGGGCCGAGTCTGTCTGGACGTCGGCGCGTCAACCGGGGGTTTTACGGACATCCTGCTGCAACGCGGCGCCGCGCGTGTGATGGCGGTCGACGTCGGCTACGGGCAGCTCGCCTGGAGCCTTCGCCAGGACCCCCGGGTCACCGTCTTGGAACGGGTCAACATCCGGCACCTTGAACGCTTGCCAATCCCAGCGGACCTGGCCGTGATCGATGTCTCCTTCATCTCCTTGCGGTTGGTGCTGCCGCGCGTACGCGACCTCCTCAGCCCGCCCGCCGAGGTCGTGGCCCTGGTCAAGCCGCAGTTCGAGGTGGGGAAGGGCGCGGTGGGGAAGGGTGGCATTGTGCGCGACCCCGAACAGCATCGCCGAGTCCTGAGCGAGCTCCGACAATTTGCGCAGGAAAGCGGGTACCAGGTTGCCGCGGAGATCCCCTCGCCGATCCTCGGGGCGAAGGGCAACCGCGAGTTCCTGCTGTATTTGAGGCGAAATGGCTGACGCGGTTGGCATCGTTTGCCATCCACGCATCGACATTGGCGGTGCGCCGGTGACGGAAGCGCGACGTCGGCTGGAAGCGGGCGGCTTTCGCGTCTGGACCTATTGCGCCACCGCCGAGGAGCGGCCCGGTGCCCTGGAGGGCGAGCTCGACGGCACGCGCTTGATCGTCAGCATCGGGGGTGACGGCACCTTGCTCTGGACAGCCCAGCAAGCAGCCGTTGCCCATATTCCGGTGCTCGGGATCAACGCCGGCCGCCTGGGCTTCCTGACGCAGGTCCAGCTTGGCGAAGAGGGGAAGGCGCTCGATCGCTGGAGGGCCGGCGACTTCACGTTGCAGCGCCGAGCCCTTCTCGAGGCGAGAGTCGACGGCCGTGTCTTTCTCGCCCTCAACGACGTGACCGTGCACAAGGGGATCGAGATCAACCTCATCCGCATCGAGGCCTTCGTCGACAGCCAGCCGGCTGGCCGGTTCGATGCTGACGGCGTGATCGTTTCGACGCCGACCGGCTCAACCGGTTATGCCCTCTCGCTGGGTGGGCCGATCGTTCATCCTGACGTGCGGGCGATTGTCTTCATGCCGCTGAACCCTCACAGCCTCTTCAACCGGCCGATCGTGTTGCCGGAAGGCGCACAGATCGCCATCCGGCTGCCATCCGCCTCCGCGATCCTCACCTGCGACGGCCAGCAAACGGTGGCCCTCCACCCGGGAGCCGAGGTTCGAATCGCGGCGCCCGGCTTGCAGGTGGAACTGGTCCAGTTCAGTGGTGGGCGAAACTTCTTCGAGCTGCTTCGTCGAAAACTGCGGTGGGGCCTGCCGCTCACCGATGGCGACGAGTGACACGCGGGAAATCCCGCGACCCTCACCAAGGATGATCTCCCCGATCCATCGAGTAGGCCAGTTCTGGCGTCATGCGTCCGCCCGGGTCACGCCGCGGGAGAGGGCGAACGCGGAGCGAGTCCTCGGCCCGCTCGCGAGCCTGTTTTTCGAGCTCCCGGTCAATGATCAGCGCCATGGCCTCGACGTGCTGCGGACCGCGACGCAGCTCGAGGGTCAGCCCAGCCCACTGCTGCAGCAGGCGGCCCTGCTCCATGACCTGGGGAAGAGTCAGGCACGCTTCTCAATAATCGAGCGGAGCCTGACCGTCTTCCTGCGGGCCGTCTCGCCGAAGGCGTTGAAAGCGATACTGGGGTCCCGGCCGGCCCTCGCGCGTCGCTATGCGATCTACGCGGATCACGCGCGCATCGGCGCCGAGCGGCTGCGCGCGGCGGGTGCGGCCGAGCTCGCGGGTATCGTTGCCGAGCATCACGAAAGGGCGCCGCAATCCGACGTGACCCGCCGTTTGCAGCGAGCGGACGGACGCAATTGAGCCGCGAGATGACGGCCGAGCTCGAGCGCGATCCCGTCTATATGGTGCGCACGCCCGCCTTCGAGGGGCCCATCGAGCTGTTGCTCACCCTCGCCCAGCGAGCTGAGGTCGACCTCAAAGCCTTCCCGCTCTCGAGTCTCACCGATGAATACCTTCGCGCCATCGAGCGGGAGCATCCACCGCTCGACCGCCTCGCCGCGTTCCTGGTGATCGGTGCTCGGCTGGTCCAACTGAAGGCCGCCGGACTGATGCCGGATGCGACGGTGGGGGAGGAGGAAGATCTCCAGGCCTGGGAGGACGCGATCAAGGGACGCCTCGAAGAGTACAAGCGCTTCAAGGAACTTGCTGAGTCGCTAATGCGGCGCCATGCGAGCGGGCGCTTCACTTTCGCCGGACTGCTCGAGCCCGACGTCATCCCGCAGGCGCGCGTGCAAGTCAGTCTCGACGCGCTCGCCAATGCCTTCCGGCAAGTGCTCGACCGCCTACCACCGCCGGGCCAGGTCACCGTCGAGATGGAGCACGTCTCGCTCGGGGAGAAGCTCGAGGAACTGCGCCAGATGCTCGCGCGTCAGACGCAACTCAACTTCAGCGCCATCTTCCGCCACGCCCGCACGCGGCTGGAAGCTGTGGTCACCTTTCTTGCGCTCCTCGAGCTGATTAGAATCGGTGAGGCCCGCGTCGCCCAAGCCTCGGCCTTCGCCGAGATCACCGTGCACGGACCGGAGAGGAAGGAAACAGAGTGAGCTCGACGATCGATGGTGCGACGCAGGTTCGGGATACCACGGGATTGGCCGCGGCCCTCGAGGCGGTGCTCTTCACCCTCAACCGGGCCGTGACGATCCTGGAGCTCCAGGATATCCTGCAGTCACCGCTGCCCGACATCGAAGCCGCCGCGGCGTCGTTGACGGAGACGCTCGCGGGTCGAGGCCTCTTTCTCCAGCGTCATCAGGACCAGCTCCAGCTGGTGACCGACCCGGCACAGGCCGACGTCGTCCGTCGTGTCTTGCGTCCCGAGTACCCATCCCGTCTCTCGCCCGCGGCGTACGAGACGCTGGCGATCATCGCTTACCGGCAGCCGCTCACGCGCGCGCGGATCGAGGAGATTCGCGGCGTCAACTGCGAGGCCGTGCTGGAAAGCCTCGAAGAAAAAGGACTGATCGAGGAGACCGGTCGGCTCGAGGCGCCGGGCACGCCTCGCCTCTTCGGCACCACCATGCGGTTCCTCCAGATCCTGGGATTGAGCAGCCTGGACGAGCTGCCACCGTTACCCCAATCCGGCTCAACCAGTTCCTAGCGCGCGCCGGCGTGGCGGCCCGGCGGAAGGCCGACCAGCTGATTGCCTCGGGACAGGTACAGGTGAACGGGACGCCGGCGATCGCGGGTCAGCAGGTCACCCCGGGGGTCGATCAGGTCACCGTCGACGGCCGGGCGGTCGAACCGGTGGCGGCGCCGACCTACCTGATGATGAACAAACCGATCGGCGTCTTGACCAGCGTGGGCGACGATCGCGGCCGCCCGACCGTGGTGGACCGCCTATCAGCCGGCGGGGCGCGTGTCTTCCCCGTTGGGCGCCTCGATCTCGACAGCCGAGGGCTGGTGTTGTTGACCGATGACGGCGAGCTGGCGGGACGCCTCATGCACCCTCGTTACCATGTCGAAAAGGAATATCGCGTCGTGGTCAAGGGCCGGCCGGGTGACGATGCATTCCGGCGGCTCTCGGAGGGGATAGTCGTGAGAGGGGAGCGGTTCGAGCCGGCCGAGGTGAGGGTGCTCGACGGCGACGGCGCCGACGTCCGGCTGTCGATGGTCCTGCGCGAGGGCCGCAAGCGCGAAGTGCGCCGCCTCTGGCAGGCGCTGGGCCATCCGGTGCTCGACTTGCAGCGGGTGCGTATCGATGGGCTCGAGCTTGGCGACCTGGCCGAAGGCACCGTGCGCCCACTTCGCTCCGACGAGGTGGCGCGCTTGAAGATGGCGGCGGGGCTCTAGCGTGATCATCGCGATCGACGGTCCAGCAGGGTCCGGAAAAACCACTATCGGTCGAATGGTGGCCGAGACGCTGGGATTCGCGCTCGTCGACACCGGCCTCTTCTATCGCGCCGTCACCGTCGAAGCGCGGCACCGCGCTATCGCCGCCGGCGACGTCCCCGCACTCATCACGATGTTGGGTGAGCTGCGAATCGAGATCAACACCTCGCCATCCGCGGGCCGCAGCGGCGCGCTGCTCTCGATCGATGGACGGGATATCAGCCGCGAGGCGCATGATCCGGCGATTGCCGGCGAGCTCTCGCGCATTTCCGGGATCCCCGAGGTGCGCCGGTTGTTGATCGAGCCGCAGCGGCACGCGGCCCGGAGCGATGCCGTGGTCCTGGGCCGTGACATCGGAACCGTCATCTTTCCCGACGCGGACGCGAAATTCTTTTTCACCGCGCCGGCCGCGGAGCGGGTTGCCCGGCGCCGCCGCGAGTTGGACCAAGCGCGCGGCAGCGCGACGCCGGACGCGCTGCTCGAGCAGGAAATCGAAGGCCGGGACCGCGCTGATCAGGAACGCGAAGTTGCGCCGTTGCGCCCGGCAAGCGATGCTATAATCGTCGCGACTGAGGGCAAGTCGGTCGGTCAGGTGTTTGACGAAGTGATGGCCCGGCTGCCGAAGCACTGATCTTGAGCTATTCCTTCCTTACTGGTCTTGCACGGCTCCTAACCCGAATCCTTCTCGGATCAAAATTCCACCTCAGCGGTACAGCGAACGTCCCGCGCTCCGGCCCGCTCTTGATGGTGTCGAACCACGTGGGCGCCGTCGATCCGGCCATCATCGGCGGCTGGACGCCCCGCCCGGTCTGGTTCATGGCGAAGGCCGAGCTCTTCAAAGGCAGTTGGGCCTGGTTGATGCGCGGCTACCACGCCTTTCCGGTCGTCCGGCATTCGCCTGACCGCACGGCGCTGCGCCGAGCCTTCGGTCTGTTGAACGGAGGATCCGCCGTCGTGCTTTTCCCCGAGGGGCACCGCTCCGAGGATGCCCGCCTGCTGCGCGCCGAACCCGGCGCCGGCTTCGTCGCGCGCCGCTCGGGTGCGCCGCTGGTGCCGATCGCGATTACCGGGACCCAGAACGTCCTGGGCCGGCACTCGACGATGCTGCGGCGGGCGGATGTCGCGATGAGATTCGGCGAACCCTTCCAGCTGCCAGAGCGGAATGGAGATGGCAGTCCGATGGACCACCAGCAGAGCGCCGACTACCTGATGACAAAGATCGCGGAGCTGCTGCCGTTGGAATATCAGGGCGAGTACGCAAGCTCGTCCGCACCTCGATCCGCACAAGCATGAAGAAGATCTACGTTCTGGATACCAACGTTCTGCTGCACGATCCGAACGCGATCTACTCCTTCGAAGACAACGAGATCGTCATCCCGCTGACCGTTATCGAGGAGGTCGATGGGCAGAAGCGCCGGCAGGACGAGGTGGGGCGGCACGCCCGCCTGATCGCCCACTATTTCGACGAGCTTCGCGCCAAGGGAAAACTCTCCGAGGGCGTCGCCCTCAAATACGGCGGCACCTTGCGGGTCGTGCTGACCCACGAGAGTACGGCCCACCTGCCTGAGGACCTCGACCCAAAGAAGGCCGACAACCAGGTCATTGCGCTGACGCTGCAGCTGAAGGCCGAGAGCAACGGCACGCCCGTCATCCTGGTCAGCAAAGACATCAACGTCCGGGTCAAGGCCGATGCCCTCAACCTCCAGGCGCAGGATTACGAGACCGACAAGATGGTGCTCAGGGAGGAGGATCTCTACGACGGCATGACGACGCTGACGGTGGCGCCGGAGGACATCGAGACCTTCACCAAGACGAATGTCTACCAGCCGTCCAACGGTCAGCTGTACTTCAACCAGTTCGTTCACTTCAAGTCGGTGAACGGCACGAAGTCGAGCGCACTGGGCCGCTACGACGCGGCGGCCGGTCACGTGGTGGGACTCGCCACGATCAAGAAGGAAATCTGGGGCATCCAACCGAAGAACCTCGGTCAGCGCTTCGCGTTCGACATCCTGCTCGACGACCGGATCCCGTTTGTCACCATGACCGGCCAGGCGGGGACCGGGAAGACACTGCTGGCTCTGGCGGCCGGGCTGAACAAAGTGCTCGACCAGCACAAGTACCGGCGGCTGCTGGTCACCCGTCCCGTGATCCCCATGGGCAAGGATGTCGGCTACCTTCCTGGTGACAAGGACGAGAAACTCCGGCCGTGGATGCAGCCGATCTACGACAACCTCGAGTACCTGATGGGCTGCATCTACAAGGAACAGATGGCCGCGGACATGATCCGGCACATCCAGGACAAGGGCCTCTTCGAAGCCGAGGCCCTCACCTACATCCGCGGCCGGAGC
>DASZJR010000029.1:0-8894 GCA_035947855.1 Candidatus Dormiibacterota bacterium | reverse complement strand
GGGACGCACGGCGGCAATGTCGAGGTGCTCAGCCTGACGGAAGGCGTGCTACGCCTCAAGCTGCAGGGAAGCTGCCATGGCTGCCAGTCCTCCGCGGTCACGCTCAAGCTCGCCATCGAGGCGGCCCTCAACGAGGCAGCGCCGGACCTCAGCGCCATCGAGGTCGAGGGGGTGGTACAAGAGGCGCCGCGCCCGGCGGTCCCCGGCTTCATTCCGCTGACGGCGGTCCGTCCGGTCCCGATCCGCGCCGAGGGACCGCAGTTCGAGGCTTGCCCGACCGAGCTCGAGCCGACCGTCGTCGCGTCATGACGGCCACGGGCGGCTCGTCGCTCGCGAATCTGCGGCGCTTGGTCCCGACGCGACTGGACCAGGAGACGTGCGACCTCTGCAGCGAGCCGATCCCTGAACCGCATCGCCATCTCTACGACCCGGCCAAACGTGAGCTCGTCTGCGCGTGTAAGGCCTGCAGCCTGCTCTTTTCCAGCCGAGAAGCCGCGAAATACCGGCTGGTCCCGCAGACGGTCCGCTTCCTACAAGACTTTCAAATCGACGATGTGCTCTGGGAAGAGCTTTCCCTCCCGGTCAACATGGCCTTTATGCACTACAGCACCCCGGCGCAGCGCGTCGTCGCCTATTACCCGAGCCCGGCCGGCGCGACCGAGTCGTTGCTCGCGCTCGACAGCTGGCAGGAGCTCGTCAGCCAGAACCCGGCGCTCGGCAAGCTCGAGCCTGATGTCGAGGCCCTGCTGGTCAACCGCATTGGACTCGATGAGTCGGAAGCGGAGTACTTCATCGCCCCCATCGACGAGTGTTACCGGCTGGTTGGCATCGTCCGCGCTGGATGGCGCGGGCTCAGTGGTGGGACCGAGGTGTGGAAGGAGATCAAGGCCTTCTTCGAGGGCCTGAAGTCGAGAGCCGGATGACCGCTGTCCCGGATCTACGCTTCCGCGTAGAGAGTGCGGCGGCGATCCCCTACGCGGCGCTGCCGACGTTGGGCTTCACATTGGGCGTGGACAACCCCAGCGGCGTGCCGGTGGAAACGGTCTCGCTCCAGGTGCAGGTGCGGATCGAGGCTACTCGCCGCCGCTACCAAGCCGCTGAAAAGGAAAGGCTTCGAGACCTTTTCGGAACGCCGGACCGTTGGGGCAAGACGCTTCACACCTTCCTCTGGACGCACGCCGCCACGCAGATTGGGTCGTTCACCGGGTCGACGACGGCGCAGCTCCCGATCACCTGCACCTTCGATTTCGACGTGGTCGCCACCAAGTACCTTTACGCGCTGGAGGAGGGCGAGGTCCCGACCCTCCTGCTGTTTTCGGGCTCGATTTTCTTCCGCGATGACGAGGGCCAACTGCAGATGACGCTGATCAATTGGGACCAGGAGGCGAGCTACCGCCTGCCCGTCAGCGTCTGGAAGGACGTCATGAACGTCTACTTCCCGAACACCGCCTGGCTCGACCTTCATCGCGATACCTTCGACCAATTGCTCGCCTACAAGACGCGTCATGGGATCCCTACCTGGGACGCCACCCTGGAACGCCTGCTGTCGGAAGCGAAGGAGCCCAGTCCGGCATGAACCAGGTGGACGCGATCGCCCGCGCGGTGCTCTACGAGGGCTACATGCTCTATCCCTACGGCGCGTCGAATATCAAGAACCGGCAGCGCTTCACCTTTGGCGGCGTCTATCCGGCGGCGTTCGATGTCAGTACCATGCTGACGGAGTGCCTGTACGAGGGTGACGCGACTGACCTGGAGGTCACCGTCCGCTTTCTGCAGCTGCTGCCATCGGCTGAGGCGGTCGAGCGAATCGTCGCCGGCCCCGGCATCATCGCGTTCGACCCCATCCAGGGCCGCGTCGACCTCCAGCACGAAATCGTGCGAGCTGGGCTCGAGAGGCTCTCGGTGACGGTCACGAATACGAGTCCGGTCAGACCTCAGGATCGCGATGAGGCTCTGCTGCACACGATGCTCTCGACGCACGCCGTGCTGCGTACCAACGCTGGTGGATTCGTCTCGATGACCGACCCACCGGAATCGCTTCGCGCCGACGTCGCCGCCTGCAAGAACGCGGGGGTGTGGCCGGTGCTCGTCGGTGTGCCCGGACAGCGGGACACGATGCTCGCGTCCCCGATCATCCTGGAGGACTATGCGCGGGTCGCGGAGGAAAGCAGAGGCGACTTCTTCGACGGCACCGAAATCGACGAGCTCCTTTCGCTCAGCATCATGAGCCTGACCGATGAGGAGAAAGCAGAGATGCGCCAGGACGGCCGCACCCGCCAGTTGCTGGAGCGCACCGAGTCGATGTCGGCCGACGACTTGATGAAGCTCCACGGCATGATGCGGGGGGCCCGCCTGCTCCGGGAGGATGCGCCATGACCTACGACGATCCCTGGGCGGCCTTGAACCAGCCCGAGACCATGGAGAGCGGCGGCACCGTGTTCAAGCTGGGCGATCGTGTCCGGCTGCGTCCCGGACGTGCATCCACCAATCACGCCGACATCCTCGACCTGGAGCTCGCCGGCAAGACCGCCGTGATCGAGGCGATCGAGAACAGCTACGACGATGAGGTCTACCTCGCGGTGGTGCTCGATGACGATCCCGGGAAAGACCTTGGCTTCGCGAGGATGATCGGCCACCGGTTCTTCTTCAGCCCGCGGGAAGTGGAATTGATGCCATGAGCGGCGAGAACATCCTGGTGGCAGGTATCGGCAACATCTTTCTCGGCGATGACGGCTTCGGCGTGGAGGTCATCGAGCAACTCCGAACCTGGCCGCATCCGGAGACCGTGAACGTGGCCGACTTCGGCATCCGGGGGTTCGACCTTGCCTTTGCGCTGATGGAAGACCTCGAGCTCGCCATCCTGATCGATGCCATGCCGCACGGAGCCGCACCGGGGACGGTGTACCTGCTCGAGGCCGACTCGGCGTCCTTGCGTGATGCCATCATCGAGGGACACGCCATGCATCCGATGGCGGTCTTCAACCTGGTCCAGGCTCTCGGTGGCCGATTACCGCGGGTCCTGATCGTCGGCTGCGAGCCGCTCAGTCTCGAGGAAGGGATCGGATTGAGCGTGCCTGTTCGGGCTGCCGTCCAGGACGCTGTCAGAATGGTGGAAGAACTCGTTAGCAAGGAGGTCAACGCATGGGTTGGATAGTGGGCGGTATCGTCGTCGTGATCGTCGCGATCGTTGGCATCGCCACCGGACCGGACATCAAGCGATATTTCCGCATCCGGAGGATGTGACCGGGCTTCGATGCACGAACTCGCGATCTGTGAGGGCATCCTCGACGTCGTGCTGGAGGCGGCGGGTGACCGCGCGGTTCGACGCGTGGCCGTGGCGATTGGCCCCCAGTGGGCGGTGAGCCGCGAGAGCTTCGACCAGTCGTTCCAGGTCGCGGCGCAGAATACCCCCGCCGCTGGCGCGATCGTCGAGCAGGAACCCGCCGAGGGCGGCACGCTGGTCATCACGGAAATCGAGCTCGAGGGAGGCGTGGTTCTTGGGAACCCGGAACTGCCATCTGCCTAGCGATTCCGGGGCAGGTCCTGCAGATCGTCGACGCCGAGAACCAGCTTGCTCGGGTGCAGGTCATGGGCGTGCCCCGCACCGTCAATCTGTCGATGCTGGAGGGTGACGATCGCGCCGGCGTCGGTGATTGGGTGTTGATCTACACCGGCTTTGCCATGAGCAAGATCGACGAAGCGGAGGCGCTCCAGACACAGCAGCTGCTGGAGGGGGAAGAAGAGGCCTACGCGGACTACGCCGCCGTCACCGCCCAGATCCACGAACAAATGAGCGCCGCGAACGCGACGAGCGGCCTGGCGGATCCGCCGGTGGCCTGACCCTCAGGTCCGATTCGCCCCGGTCGCCGCAAGCTCCCCGCGCGCCTCCTCGAAGCTGATGCCCTGCTTCCAGTAGGCGTCGAACGCCGTTTTCAGCACCATCGCCAGCGCAGGGTGCTCCACCACCATCATGGTGAGCTCCATGGTGCTGGCCGCGATCGGGTCCTCCATCCCGAACATCACGATGGTCTCGTCGATGATGACGAGCTTGAGGGGAAGTTCCCGAACGAAGCGCGCCTGCTCGCCCTGCTCGATGAAGTGGCGCACGCCCTCGGCGACCGCCGGATCATCGAAGACAGAGAACTCGTATATGCTCCGCGCCTTGTGCTGACGAACGACGTCGAGGCCCTCGATGTTCTCCTGGGGCGGCTTCGCGTAAGGCGGCTTGGTAAAGATCAGGATCTCTCGCTTGATCGCCGACTGGAGTTCATCGAAGCGGGCGGTGATCGCGCCCGGGTCGCGGAGCACCTCGATGTACTCCAGGGGGTCGGTTTGCTGGCGCCCGGCAACGAACCCCGCCGTCAGGGCGCGCACCGTCGCCGCCGCCCCTTGCTCCAGGCTGTGCAGCTCCTCCCGCCGGGTGGCCATCAGCAGCTCGAGGGCGAGTGACGGCTCGGTGGCGGCGTATTTCACCACACTTCCCGGTCGCGCCACGGCCAGTCCTTTCTGGACCAGGTTCCCAAGCACGTCGTAAATGCGTTGGCGGGGAAGGCCGGCGACCCGGGCCACCTGGGCTGCCGTGAAGGAGTCGCGCCCAGTCAGCGCAATGTAGGCTCGCGCCTCGTAACTCGTTAGCCCCAGGCGGACGAGCTGGGTGACAGCCGCCCCAGATTCCACCCCCGGACAGTACCGAACCACATGCCGTGGTGTCAACCCGGTGGGCGGCGCAAAAACCCGGGCAAACATCATTGACACCCCTGCCAGTGGTGTGTTACAACGCCGGGATAAGCTACCACGGCGTGTGGTGGCGTCGAAGGTTGGGCGGGCCGGCAGCGCGCCGGCGTTGTTGGAGGGAGGACCCCATGGCACGGGCGGAAACCTCTCGGTTGGCGAGATGCGCGATCGCCGGCGTCACCGCGCTCCTCCTCGTCCCGTCGGTCAGCGTGCGACCGGCGTCAGCCGCGGCCCCGCCTCTACCGACATTCGGCAACCCGACCATCAGCGGCATCCAGGGATTCGGCTTCGAGCAGGACCTGCGCCTCGACACCCATGGTCGCGTGTACACCAGCGTCCCCGGTAGTCTCGGCTCCAACCTCTCCTACGTCTGGCGCTCACTGAACGGTGGTCAGACCTTCAAGTGGATCCCGGCAGCGAGCCAGCCGGTCGGCAAGCTGCCAATGTGCAATGGCGGAGGCGATACCGAGCTCGCCACGGATTCCGCCGACCGGCTCTACGTCAATGACCTGGCGCTGGCCAACTACGGGACGGCCCGCTCGAGCGACCAGGGCCGCACGCTCACGGCGAGCCCGACCTGCACGTCCGTGCTGACAACCCCGGATGACCGGCCCTGGTACGCGGTCGACGGCGATCCGATGGCCGGCGGATCGATCACCCTCGCCTACAACGTCGCGCCGAACGCGACGCCGCTGTCGCTCGGAGCGTGCACACCGTCAACCGCCGCCCTCAGTAACAAACTGGTCTTCGCTCGCTCGCCCTTGCCGAATGCACCGGAAACGGCGGGGCTGGTGTTCGGTGCTCCCCAGGTTGTGACCCAGGGTTGCGACGAGGGAATCATGGGCAACGACGAGATCCACACCTACGGCACCGTGAAGCGGGTGTTTGCGATGCACAACAACGATGCCCTCAATCAGATTCGAATGGCGCGCTGCGACATCGTCGCCGTGACGCCGCTGACGCCAACCGGGTACGCCAACTGCGTCGACACCCTCGTGTTGAGCGACCCGACTTCCGTCAATGGGGGCGATTTCCCGACGTTGACGATCGATCGCGCAGGTAATCTCTTCGCCGTCTGGGAGCAGGCGCCCTGCGGACCGTGCCCCAACACCACGACCGGCAACACCTATATCTTTTACGCGTTCTCGACGAACCAGGGCGACAGCTGGTCCGCACCGCGCCAGCTTCCCACGCCGGGCCTGAACACCAATGTTTTCGCGTGGCCGGCTGCCGGCGACCCCGGCCGCGTCGACGTTGCCTGGTACGGGACGCTCGCCCAGGCGCCCAACCCCGGCAATGGGCCGTGCTCTGTCAACGGTGACTGGGGCCTGTACCTGGCTCAGTCGCTGAACTTCACGGCGGCCGACCCGGGCTGGACCCAACCGATCCTCGCGAGCGAGCACTTGGTCCATCACGGAAGCGTGCAAACGCTGATGGGCGGGCAGACGGGCGACCGCACTCTGGGTGACTTCCTCCAACTACGCATCGGCCTCCAGGGCGAAGCCAACATTTCCTACGCGGATTCGAACAGCGCGACGGAGGCGCTCGCTTCACAAGGGATGTTCGTCCAACAAAACGGGGGAGCGAGCCTGCTGGCCTCGAGACCCGTCGTACACGGTCAGCCACGCCGGATCAATTCCGTCACGGTCGGGTCGCACGCGGCGACGTATGACAGCGCCGGCATGAGCAGTCCGACGCAGCCCAACCTCGAAATTCTCGGGTCGCAGGTCGCACGGTCGGCGGATCACAGCACCTACCAGGTGCGGATGCAGGTGGCCGACCTGCGCAACCTGGCGGCGGATCCCAAAGCAGGCGGCTCGACCCTGGTCTGGAACACGCAATGGAAAGTCCCGTCGGCCACGGATCCCCACGGGGGTGCGTATTTCCATGCCTACATGGAGTCGGTCCCGGGCAGCTCGCCGACGTTTTGGGTCGGGCAAAACGCGATCGAGACCACGGGCAGCCTTACCTTTACGTATCCAGGCTCGGCGCAAGTAACCGGGTCCTACACCGCCGGGGCGCCGGGCGTGATTAGCATCAACGTCCCGGTCGCAGATGTCGTTGAACCCGGGGCGATCGACAGCCTGCTCTACAGCGTGACGGCCTCGAGCATGTCCATCCCAGTGGGAAACGCTGAGACGCCGCCCAGCGTCTTTGGCTCTGGCATCGGTGGGAACCTTTTCAACCTCATCGACGTTGCGCCGGCATACGACTTCAACCCGGCCCAGCCGACTCCGCCTTTTGTTAGCTGCCATGAAGCGGACGGGGACGGCCAAGTCGGGCGCGCCACCGTGCACTTCGACGCCGATGCTTGTGAGGACGGCGACGCGGCCGCAGTCGACGTACAGGACGCGGGCGGCGGCACCGACTTTCACGCGACCGGGTTGACGGCGGTGTCGTTCGACGACCTCACCCACGCCGTGACGATCGTCGGTGAGGGAACCGATGCCGGTCGCCCAGTGACGTTCACCATGCTCGGCGTCGACAACGGGTCGTTACCTGGATTCTTCAACCTGATCTTGAGCGACGGATATGTAATCAGCGGCACGTTAACGAGCGGTTCCATTCAGTTGCGGTAGAGGAGGACAGCATGGTTCGGCTGCGCGTCATCGTCCCGACGGTTGCGATCGTGCTTGGTTCAGTGGTAAACGCGGCACCCGCCCGAACCGTGCCGGCCAGCGCCGCCGCATCGATCGGATTCGAGACACCGACCGTGGTCGACCCAATCCATACCAACGGCGAGCCCGACATCGCGCTCGACCCGCAGGGAAGAGTGTTCGTCAGCGGACCAACCGGCACTGGCACCCAGCGGAGCACCTGGTTCGGTTCGGTGGACGGGGGCCACACCTTCCGCGTCATGGCTCAGAAGACGCCGCCGGCGACGATCACGAGCATTCCAGCGCCGGGGCCGGGCGGCGGCGATACCGACATCAATTTCGACCGCACCGGCAAGCAGTACTTCGCCGACCTCTACGCCCTCGCCTGTCTGCGAGTCGCTGTCACCGGACCGACGAACTCCGGGGCCACGGACTCTGAGAATTTCTATCCCGGCGGGTGCGCCGGCATCCCGGGCGCCGACCGGCAGTGGCTGGCCGTCTACGACCCGGCGCCCGGCACGCCGAACCAATCCGCCTACAGGCAGGCCGGCGGCACGACGCCGCTGATCTATCTCGAATACAACAACGGCAACGGCGGGACACAGTGGAACAAGAGCACCGATGGGCTCACCTACGTCAATGGGACCGCCGGCGAAGTTCCCCCAGGTGTGGGGCTGGCAGCCTACGCCCCCTTTGGTGCGGATGGGTATCCCGCCATCGACCAGGTCACCGGGAAAGTCCTTCAGGCGGCCGGCTGTGACGCCACGACCTGCGGGACATCGACCACGGCCACGCCGGGCCTCTACCTCAATATCGGGACACCGGACGCAACCGGCACGCTCCACTTCCTCGACGACGCCGGCAGCGGAAATCAGAACCTGAAGCACCTCATCAAGATCGCGGACACGCCCACCGGATCGCCGGACACGTTGTTCTCCGTCGTCTCGATGGACAGCAGCCGCAACTTGATTGCGGTCTGGTGCATCAGCAGCAGCGATCCGAGCAAGCGACAGGTCTTCGTCAGCGCGGCCAGTGCGCCGAACTGGACGAACTGGACGCCGCCCGTTCAGGTCAGCGACGGAGCGATTGGCGCGGACGCGGTCAATGTCTTTCCCTGGCTCAAAGCCGGCGGAAATGGGATGGCCGACGCCGTCTGGTACGGCTCGGACAAGCAAGTCGACCCGAGCAGTCACAACAATCAAGCCTGGAACGTGTTCATGTCCCAGGTCGTGTTTCCGACCAATGGTGCGGGCGCGGTCACGGGTGCTGCTCCGAAGACCACGCTAATAAAGGTGACCCCGCATCCCATGCACTATGACGACATCTGTCTGCAGGGGACGAACTGCATCCTCTCAACGGGTAATCGCAACTTGGCCGACTTCTTCGTCGTGAACATCGACCGCTCCGGGGCAGCCGAAGTGGTCTACGACGACACCTCGAACGGGCTTCTGCAGAACCCGATCCCAGCCAGTTTCCCGCAGGCGGCCGATCACGCCGGCGCGGGCGTGATTACGATCGCTCGCCAATACTCAGGAATGGGCGTGTTTGGCACCCCGGTCTCCG
>DASZJR010000028.1:0-3079 GCA_035947855.1 Candidatus Dormiibacterota bacterium | reverse complement strand
GCGCCGACGGCCTGGGCAATGGGTGGCCGGAAATCCAGCCGGGGGAGCTGGTCCAGCGACACCCATTGCCAGCCGGCGAGCACGGGATCGCGCGCGTCGAGCACGGGCGCGGCCCCCTCCCCTATCTCGGCCTGAAAAATCAGGTTGACGACGTGGCGATCGGGCGCCAGGCTCTCGCAGACGATCATCAGCGGCCCGACACGCGCCTCCAGGCCCAGCTCTTCCTTGAGCTCGCGGCGCAGCGCCGCGTCGAGCGTCTCGTGACCCTCGAGCCGGCCGCCCGGCAGCACCCAGTAGCGCTGGCCCCGCTTGCGATGTTCGACGAGCAGGATCTGGTTCTGGCGGACGATGATCGCCGCCACGCGCAACTGCGGCGTGACCGGGTTAAAGGCTTGCACCAGGGACGCCAGACTGACCAGCGATGTGCTCATCGTAGTGCCGGTCCTCCTCGGCTACTCGCGCGGCAGCTGCAGCGACTGGCCCGGCCTGAGCAATGGCGTCTGCAGCCGGTTGGCCAGCAGGATGGCCTCGACGTGGGGCCGAGGATCGCCCGGGTAGTGCGCGGCGGCGATGCTCCAGACGGTGTCACCCGGCGCCACTACCACCCGGTCCATCGCCTGCGGCCCACTGCCATAGGCGAGCCGCCCGGTGGCCAGCAGCAGCGCGGCGGCCAGCACCGCGATGCGGCCCCAGCCACGGCGGCGCTGAGGGCGCGGGTAGGCGTGTCGGGCACCGTCCTGCACGAACATGTGTTCGTTGAAGAAGCTAGCACGAACAGGTGTTCGTGTCAATCCCCTATGCGAACAAGTGTTTGCAATGGGCGAACGGATGTGCTAGGATGCCCCCGATTTGGAGATTCTCCGCGGGTCGTCGGACAGCGCATTTGCTGCGAAATCCACCGATGTCGACCCGAAAATTTCTGTGCTACCATGCTGTGATCGCGGTCTGAACCCCTCCTCTCCCCCCACCCTTCACGCGCCGCTTGGGACGGCGCCGGGTGCGAGATGATCGGCTCTTGGCCGTCGACATCGGCGCAAAAGGGAGGGGACGTTATGCCGGAGCCGTTGACCAGCAGGCAGCGGGAGATTCTGGAGTACCTCAGGTTTCGACAGAAAATCCGCAGCTACCCACCGACCGTTCGCGAAATCGGCGAAGCGGTCGGCCTCTCCTCTAGCTCGACGGTCCAGAACCACCTCAACACGCTGGAGCGCAAGGGCTACATCCGGCGGGATCCGACCAAGTCGCGCACCATCGAAGTCGTCGATATCGACGAAATGCAGGCCAAACTCAGCAAGGTGGTGGCCGTACCGCTCATCGGGCGGGTCGCGGCCGGCCAGCCGATCCTCGCCGAGGAGAACATCGAAGACCACCTGGTCCTCAGCCAGGAGCTCGTCGGCTCGGATAATGCCTTCGCCCTCGAGGTGCACGGCGACAGCATGAAGGACGCGGGCATCCTCTCCGGCGACTTCGTCGTCGTCCGCCCCGGCAAGGATGCGCCGAACGGCAGCATTGTCGTCGCTCGGCTGGAGGACGACCAGACCAACGAGTCCACCGCTACCGTCAAGCGGCTCTTCCGTGAGGCCAACCGGGTGCGACTGCAACCGGAGAACGCGGCCTATGAGCCGATCTACAGCACGGCCGCCCAGCTCGAAGGCCAGGTGGTCGCGGTCGTGCGACTGCTGCGCTGAGCCCGGCCGGCTAGGCGCTGCGGTTCACGCCCGGCACGCGGAAGCGATCAAACTTCGGCAGCAGCCGCCGCGGTAGGGCACCCCGCATCAGCACCCCGTCGCCGCGGTAGTCGACCGTATCGACGTTACCGTGGGCGTGGAATTCCGCTTGCCGCGCATTCTCGGTATACGGCAGCAGGACCTCGATCGCGATCATCTCGCCGGGCAGCGCCTGGGCAATCGCGCGGCCCAGCGGTGCCAATCCGGTGTTGCGGAGGGCGGAAATCGGCACCACGGCGAGGTACGGCGACCAGTCCTCGGCCAGCAGCTGCTCCACGGCTGACGCGCTCAACTGATCCACCTTGTTGAGCGCGAGGACCTTCGGTTTCTCGAGCGCCCCGAGGTCCTGGAGCGTTTCGTGCACCGCCTCCATCTGGTCGCGCCCGTTGTAGCGTGTGGCATCGAGCACGTGCAGCAAGAGGTCGGCTTGCTGCACTTCTTCGAGGGTCGCCCTGAAAGCGGCCACCAGGTCGGTGGGGAGTTTCTGGATGAAACCGACGGTGTCCGTAAAGAGCACCTCGCGCCGGTTGGGCAGGCGCACCAGGCGGGTCGTCGGATCGAGGGTGACGAACAACGCATCCTCCACCTGGACCTGCGCGTGGGTCAGCGAATGCAGCAAGGTCGATTTACCGCTGTTCGTGTAGCCGACGATGGCGACCACCGGGTACGCGACGCGCCGGCGTCCTTCGCGACGCAGCGCCCGTTGCTTGCGGATCTCTTTGATCTCGCGGTCGAGCTCGCGGATCCGGTGGCGAATCCGCCGCCGGTCGCTCTCGAGTTTCTGCTCGCCGGGGCCGCGGGTGCCGACGCCGGCGCCCAGGCCGGAGAGGTCGCGACCCCCCTGCAGGCGCGGCAAGAGATGATGGAGCTGCGCCGCCTCGACCTGCAGCCGGCCCTCCTTGGTGCGCGCCCGCTGGGCGAAGATGTCGAGGATCAATTCGGTGCGGTCGATCACCTTGACGTCGAGCTTTTTCTCCAGGTTGCGCTGCTGGCGCGGGGAGAGCTCTTCGTTGAAGACCAGCAGGTCGAATCCGGCCTCGTGCTTCAGGGCGTGTAGCGCCTCGACCTTGCCCTTGCCGATGAAGAGCGCGGGGTCGGGCTTTTGCCGCCGCTGGGTATCGGTGCCGACCACGACCACGCCGGCCGTCTTTGCCAGCTCGCCCAGCTCGAGCATCTGCTCTTCGACGGCGACCAGCCCCTGGTCCTCGTAGTCGAGCGACATCAGATAGGCACGCTCGTGCCTGCCATTGGAATTCCGGATCAACTCGCCTCTGCCGTCATGATACCGGCGCCCAGTCGCTGGATGGCGAGCTGCGGATCCGGTGGAATCCAGGTCACCCGCGGGTCGGCAC
>DASZJR010000027.1:0-9565 GCA_035947855.1 Candidatus Dormiibacterota bacterium | reverse complement strand
GGAACGAGCGGCAACACGCAGGTCGAGGCGAACGACAGCAGGCCGGCGAGAAACGCCAGGGCCAGGTCGACGATCATCCAGCCGGCTTAGGTTTCTCGGTGCCGAGCTGTCGGACCCAATCGCGCAGGCGCGCGGGGGCGTCGTCGGTACAGCATTCCTTGCGAACCAGGCGTTTCATCTCCGCCTGGAAATCGAAGACCTGCTCGCAGGGAGGACAGTCATCCAGGTGCGCTTTGACTTTGCGGACCTCGGTTTCGCTCAACTCGCGATCGATGTAGGTGTTGAGCCGGCGCATCGTCTGCTCGCAGTGATCTCCCATCAGCGTGCCCCCACGGCCAGCGATGGTGCTTTGGGCCTACCCGAATATTCCCACAGTTTCTTCTGGAGTGCTTGCCGGCCGCGATGGAGACGGGACATCACGGTCCCGATTTTGATACCGAGGATCGACGCCACCTCTTTATAGGAGAAGTCCTCGACGTCGACCAGCACCACCACCATCCGCATCGGAACGGGCAGCTCCTCGAGGGCGTGCTTCACTTCGTCCCCGAAACCGCGATCGACGATGATCTCCTCGGGCGACATCAGGTGCACCGGCAAACCATCGCGCCGCATCTGGTCATAGATGTCGAAGTCGGTTCCGGGTTGATCGATGGAGTCTTCGGGTGCGGGCCGCTTGCGGAGCTTGTTCCGAAAGACGTTGGTCATGATCGTAAAGAGCCATGCCTTTTCATTCGTACCCGGCTTGAACCGGTTTCGATATCGGTAGGCTCGCAAATAGGTTTCCTGCACCAGATCCTCGGCGTCTTCCGGCTTTCGGGTAAGGCGCAACGCGCTTCGATACAACGCATCCAGATGCCTTTCAAAAAGCGAAAAATCGCTACTCATGCCAACGCCCCGCTGGTCCATTCTATTCCGGCCATTTCGGTGCGACGGGGAGCTCAGCTGGACGCCGGGCCACCGTCCGGACCGCCCCCCTGACCCCCGCCAGGACTCGGCGGACCGCCCGGCCGTGGGCCGCGCCCTCGGCCTCGACCCCGGCGCCGCCGGCGCCGATTTGGATCGGATTGGGGGTCGGACGACGACAACGGCGGCGGTGCGTCGCCTCGCGGCGGATTCGGTCGCCGGTCCCGGCCCCGCTGCGGCCCGGGTGCCCCCGGCTGGCGTGGGGTCGACCCTTGACGGGGTGGTCGGGGGGGCTGGTTCTGCCGCGGCTGGTTCGGGCGCGGCGCCTGGCCGGGTTCGCCGGTCGCTAGCGCGCGACCGCCGCGGCCGCGCCGCCGCCGGCCGCGCCGTTGCTGATCACCGGGCCCTACGCTGTCGGCCTCGCTCCGGGCCCGTTCGGGTGGACGTTCGGGACGTGGGGTGGCCGCCTGCGGCACGATTCGCGCCAGGCCGCGGGGCCGCCGCCGTCGGCTGAGCGGCTCGCGTGGGCGTGCGTCCTGCTGCTTGACCCGTTCCTCGAATTCAGCCAGCCACTCTTCCATCGGCCGCTTGATCTGCGGGCGCGGCGCGCGTGGCTCGTCCGGCCAAATGCGCGGCCGGTCCGGGCGGATGGCTTCGGGCGGTGGATCGGCGTCGGTCGGTTCGGGTTCGACCGCGAGCTCAGGCGGGAGTTCCGACATCTGCCGAAATCTTAGCGGGGGCTGGTTCCAGGGCCGATTCGGGCTTTTCCCAATCCAGAAGGAAACGACGACGGAAGCGGTCGAGGGCACGGATCACGGCCGGACCCAATACGGCGAGGAGCAAGAGGTTGCCAGCCGCCCGGAAGCTGTCGTAAGCGACAGAGGTTGCGAGGTAGAAGCCGCCGAAGCGGCGAAGCAAGGCCGGCAGGCCGATGCCGGCCGCCCAGCTCAGTGGCGATGATCCGGCGGCGACGAGCAACGGCCATTCCCAGAGGTCGAGTAGGAGGCCATAGGCGAAGCCGGCCACCCCGCCGTAGAGGCACAGCAGGGCGACGGCCACGGGCGAGGTGGAGCGACGAGTCGCACGGCCAAGGTATCCGGCGCCCATGCCGACCCAACCCGCGGCGAGCATCTGGTAGGGAAGCCACGGCCCGAGGCCGGCCGTCAGGACGGCGGACAGCAGCAGCGTCAGGGCGCCACCCGCGAAGCCGAAGCTTGGCCCCATCACGAACCCGCCCGCGATCACCAGGAAAAAGATCGGCGAAAAGCCGAGCAGCCCGATGACGATGACGAGCCTCAGCGTGGCGTCGATCGCGACCAGCGCCGCCAGCACTGCCAGCAGCCGGGTCGAGAGGCGGTGGGTCTGGAGGGCGACGCCCAGCACCACCACGGTCGAGACCGCGACCAGCGCGCCGAAGAGCACTACGGGTTGCGGAAAGGCTGGTCCGAGCAGGAGCGGTCCGATGAAAAGCGCGAGCCCGGCGCCGGTGAGCCCGAGCAAGACCGCGTCTTCGGCTCGGGCGGCGAACCATCGGGTCATATCGGCACCTCTTCCGGCAGCAGCCAACCGCCACCCACGAGCTTGCTGATCTGCGTAGCAAAAACCAGGGAGTCGCTCAACACGCTGCCTGGTGGACCGTCGGCGTAGATTTCGCCGTCCGCCATCAGGAGCACGCGATCCGCCATGCGGGCCGCCCATTCGACGTCGTGGGTGGCGACCAGGATCCCGGCGCCCGCGCTGGCGCGCGTGCGCAGGTAGGCGCTGAGGGCCCGCTTCACCTGGGGATCGAGTCCACGCGTCGGTTCGTCGAGCAGCAACAGGTCGGCTCGGGCCCCCATCAAGGCGATGGCCAGTTGCTGACGCTCCCCTGAGCTCAGGTCGCGCGGATAACGGTGGAGCCAGGCGGCGAATGGCGCGACGACCTCGGCCGACTGGCCCCGCAGCTCCTCATCGACGGTTGGCGCGAACAGCAACGAGTCGGCGTCCTGCGGAACGTAAGCGGCAATCCCCTCATGGGTGACGGTGCCGCGTTGTGGCCGCATCAGCCCGGCGACCAAGCGCAAGAGCGTGGTCTTTCCGGACCCATTGCGGCCCATCAAGGCGACGACCTGGCCGCGGCAGAGGGTCAACGAGACTCCGTGCACCGCGGGGACGGTGTCGTAGCGATGGTCCAGGCCTTCGACCCGGCAAATGAGAGGCCCCGACCCTGAACGTCTCAAACGCTCGCCTGGCACTGAAGCGCCGCTCGCGTGGGCCGACGGGCCCGCCCCGCTTGTCGGGGAGTGTCGGGGTGGGGGGTTAGCCGGAAGGCTCTGGGCATGGATGCGGGCATCACGAAGACCCAGCGGGATCGGTGTCCACCCGGCCCGCAGCGCCAGGTCGACGACCGGCGGGCGGGCTCCGCCTTCGGCAAGGGCGACACGCGGTGCCTGGTCACTTAGCACCCCGCCGTCGAGCGTCCAGATGCGATCGACGAAGGGGGCGATGCGTTCGACGCGATGCTCGGCGATCACCGTCGTCATGCCGAGCTCGGCAACCAGGCGGAGCACGACCTGCAGCACGTCCTCGGCCGCCTGCGGGTCGAGCTGCGAGGTCGGCTCATCGAGCACGAGCGCATCCGGATGCATGGCGAGAGCGGCCGCGATGGCGACGCGCTGGCGTTCTCCCCCCGAGAGCGTATCGATCCGGCGGCGTCGCAGCGGGTTGATGCCGACCTGGTCGATCACTTCCTCGACGCGCTTGCGCATCAGCGGCCGCGAGAGCCCGAGATTCTCGAGACCAAACGCTAGCTCGGCCTCGACGTCCTCGAGGACGAACTGCGCCTCCGGATGCTGAAAGACGAAACCGATGTGGATCCCGAGCTGTCGCGGTGGGTGCGCCCGCGTTTCGAGGCCGCAGACGACGACCCGGCCACGGAACTGGCCGCCGGTGTTGTGTGGGACGAGGCCGTTGAGGCAGCGAAGCAGCGTCGACTTTCCGCTGCCCGACGCGCCGCGGAGGAGGATCACTTCGCCGGGCTCGACCGTCGTCGTGACGTCACTCAGCGCCGGCTTGTCGGCCTCCGGGTAGCGATAGCTGACGGCGTCAAGCGTGATGAGGGGCATGGTCCACTCGCGACAGGCTGGCGGTCACGGCGGGCACGGCGAGGAGACCGACCGCCACCAGCTGATCCGGGTTGGGAACGCGCGGCACGAGCTCCAGGTAAGGGTTATAGGGAACGCTGGGCACGATCGCGATCGCGACGATCGCCGCGAGCGAGGTGAGCAGGACCAGCCGGTCCTGGGCCGACCAGTGGAGAGGGCGGTACCGGGACCGGCGGCCGCTGCCGAAACCGCGCGCGTCGAGCGACTCGCCGTACTGCAGCGCCCGCTCGAGCGTCGTCAGCAGGAGCGGCAGCAGCAACGCGGGCGCCGATCGCCAGCCGGTTCGCTGCCCGCGCAGCTGGCGCGCTTCGCGGATCGATTGAAACGCGGTCAGCGTTTTTGGTGCGAAGGCGAGGGCGAGGGCGAGCGTCGTGCCTGCCCGGTACAGCGGGCGGGGAAGGATCGCGACGACGTCCGCGCTCCGCACCGTGCTTTGCACGACGGCGAAGACGGCGACCGTCAGCAATAGGGCCAGGCCGGTCGAGGCGCCAAACGCGACGGCATCGAAGGTCCAGCGTCCGCCGATGATCGGGATCGCGGGCAGCGTAAAGAGCACGTGCTGGCCGAAGCGGCTGAGCGCGACGCTGAAGAGGACGGGCACCAAGGCCAGCGCCACCGCGAATTTCCAGGTGCCGACGCGACGACGCGCACGGTAGGGCAGAAAGACGTTCACCACGACGAGCACCAGCAGCGCCTGGAGGTACGGATTGCGGTCGATGAATGCGGCGGCTAGGACCGCGATCGCCCATACGCCCCAGGCGAGCGGGTGGCGGATCACGGGCCCCGCCTCCGCAGGTTGACGGCGCCGAGCGTGAGGAGCAGGATCGCCGTACTGCCGAGCGCGAGCCAGGGTCCAAGCGCGGTCGCTTGCGGCGGCTGCGTGGGCGGTCCGGTCGATGTCAGCACGGCCTTGGGTGGCGGTGAGGTCGACGGTACCAGGGCCTCGAGGCTGGGCGACGGTGCGGGCGTTGCCGTGGGAATCGGGGTCGCATGATTCGCTGCGGGCGCCGCCTGGGTTGCGGTCCCGGCGGGTGGCGCGGGCGCGGCGCAGACCGACGAAAACGCTATGTTGCCGGGGGCTTGATTGGTCCCCGCGGCAAAATGCCACCCGTCCATGTCGCCGTCGCGTAGGAGTGACGAGCTGGCCCCCAACGCCGATGTTTGCCAGGCGCTGCCCCGGCGATGGAAGTACTGCCAGTAGGGTCCGGCGCCGAAGCACCCGGCCGGCACCGTCGATGGCTCCCGGTCGAGCTGGCACATCGCACTTCCGATCGAACCGAAATCCTGCGCCTCGTACTGCACACCCGATCGTTCGACGAGCTGCAGCCCGCTGATCTGGTCCTCCGCAAAGGCCACGCATCGCGTGATGACGCTCCCGCTCGCGTGCTGGATGACCAGCGCGGCGTGATGGATCGCCGCATGCGCCGGCCGGATAGACAGGCAAGCGGCGATGAGCGCCGCCACCGCGGCGGCGCCCAGCCACATCGTTTTGGCGATTCTCAACGAGCGCGTCGGCGAAGTCTCCAACCGAGGGCCACCAGGGCGATTCCAGCCACGATCGGCAGTAGCGGTGTGGGATCTGGCGGAGCGCCCGTCGTGGCGAGCTGCCTTGTCGACGGGGTCGGGGTCGGGGTCGGTGTCGACGCCGGCGTCGGTGTCGGGGTCGATACCGGCGGGCACGTCGATGGCATCTCGCCTTCGGTTCGTGTCACCGGGAGGTGTTTCGCAGCGAGCGCGACGAGCGCTTGCGTCGTGGACAATGCGTCCGGCGCAGCCGTCTGGGATGAGCCGGGTCGGGAGTAGCCCAGGCCACCATTCTCGAACTGGAACGTGAGGAGATCGCTGACGGCGTTCTTACCGGCGAGGGTCCAGCGGGTGCCGGTGGGATCTTCTCCTATGGCGAGCAAAGCCTGGATGACCGCAGCGTCGGAGTTCGGGTCGGAGTCAGGCGATCCGGTCGCGTACTCGAATCCGCCACTGGCTTTTTGCTGCAAATGGAAGTAGGCGAGGACACGCTCTTTCACGACAGCGGTCAGGCCGTTCGCCGACGCGAGAGCGAGGACCACGATGGCCGTGGTGTTGGTATCGGAGCCCCAGGTTGCGGCGAATTCCCAACCACCGTCGGCCAATTGACGGTCTCTGAGGAAGACGACGGCCTTCGCCGGGGCGGAGCCCGCCGGAATCGCGAGGACCGCGAGCGCATCGTTGAAGAGTTGCGTGCTGTATGCGCCGCTCGATGCATCATATGTGCAGGCGAGATCCTGCAGCAGGTTGCGTGCGCCGAAGTTGGTCGGACTCAGTCCGGCTGCCGAGACCGCCATGATCAGGCCGCCGATGTTGCCCGCCGTCTTTTCCTCGTCGCTGATGTGTGAGCGCAGGGAATCGATTGGAGTCTTCCCGGCGGTTGCGAAGTTGGTGACCGCCTGATCATTGGCGACCAGCCCGAGCACAGTGTCTTCCGACCGCGAGGCGCTTCCGGCCACCGTGCCGTCGGTTCCCTGCAAGGTGTGCAGCCAGGCAAGGGCGTGGGTTGCCGCAGTCGACTGCGGGGTGAAGGCGGAAATCGGAATCGCGGATGCGAGCGTCGCGAGCGCGGCGATAGCCAGCGCCGTGAGTCGTCGTTTCATGGTGTCCTCCAGAGCAGTGAATGCGCAACTGGAGGCCGATCGTGAAGATGCCTGGCACCTCCCTCTCAGCCTCGAAGAGGGTCGTTGGTCCCCGACAGGCAGGTCTCCTGGCTCCGGATCATTGCCGCTGGGCTCCTTCCCAAGGCACACGGCCTCGGTGGATCTTGCCCACGGCTCCTCGGTTACAGTGACGGGTTCGCGCCGGATTCGCACCGGCTTCCCTTTTCAGCTCTCTATCTCTCCATCTTTTCACGCTGGGATGGAGCCTCTATCTCTCCATCTCTTCACGCTGGGATGGAGCCTCTTTGAGCCACCTATCGGTCGTTCTTAACTTGTGGAACGCTTGGCCGGCATCACCTCCCCAAAGGTGACCGCATTATAGGATGCAGATAGGGGCCCCGCTCCGGCGTGGAAAAGCGGGGAGAAGATAGGGGCCCCGCTCCAGCGTGGAAAAGCGGGGAGAAGATCGCCCGAGTGTCTCAGGCGACGCGCGATTGCTCGAAGTAGGCTTCCAACTCCTCGATGGTTGGGACGCGGTTGATCTCGTCGGGCTCGACATTCATGAACTGCTCTTGCGCCGTGAAGACGAGCTCGATCAGGTCGGGGATTTTGACGTCAGGCGTATAGGGAACACCAAACGCGAGCAGCTGCTCGGCGATATCGCCAGGCACCTTGCTGCGCTCGGCAAGGTTCAACTCCTCGAGCGCCCACAGAATGCGGTCCAGCGCATAAAGGCTGAGCTTGCGCTTCGCCTCCTCGGCCCGGGTCGCGATCACTCGCAGCGTCGTGCGTTGCGTCTCAGTTTGAATCGCTTCGTAGATTCTCAGGCTAGGTTCCTCCGACGCTTGTTTGTTCGGCCAGCGCCTACGGTACGAGCCGGTTCCAGCCTCAGCAAATAACTTTCGTTAAAACATGTAAACAAGCGACGCTCTGTCACCGGGCAGGCTTTCCAAATCGAGCGGGATAATACCCACAATGGCTTTCATCGATGCCGACCCTGATCGCGGGCCAGGCCGTGACGCGGTCGAGCTGTATACGCGGACCTACGGCACGCTGCTGCGAAGCTCGGGTGAAACCAAGCTCAAGGTCCTCGAGCAATCCCACATCGGGATGCGGTCGAGCCTGCACCCGAAGGCCGGATCGCCCGAGCCGGACACCGGAGCGCTGATTTACGCGCTACGCCGCCTGCCTCCCTCCATCACCGCGGTCAGGCGGATCGTGCTCGGCCAATCGGCGGACGTCTTCAAGCGGCTGCTCGACGTCGATGTGGAGAAGTGGGAGATGCAGAGTGCGCCCGGGCGCCGCCGTCGGTACTACTTCGACGGCAAGGAGACGTTGGCCGTTTACATTGCCAGCCCATCCGACATCGACGACGTTATTCCGCAACTTGTCGCGCTCCAAATCGAATGGAACAAGCTGCACGCGCTGCTGAATGCCGAAGACCTCAGTCGCGCCAAGACGGTCGCCGACCAGTTCCAGGTGCTGCAGCGACTCGGGATTTCTGAGGATGACGCGCTGCGCCTGGTTGAAATCTGGGGCGATTTGACCGAGCCGCTGCGCCGCATCCAGGCCGAGGAGAAAGACTTCCGCGTGCGGATGCTGGGCGGCACCCAGATCGGTTACATCAAGGCAACTCGCCGCTGGTGGCAGCCGATCGAGACCCTGCTGCAACGCGAGGGCGTGCGCGACCGGCCGGTCTATTTCGTCTCGAGCAACACGCACAGCCTCGTGAACTTGTTGAGCGGCTCAGCGCGCCGGCACCAGCACGAGATCGTGGAGTTCATCGAACGCAGCAATAACCTCGAGCTGGTGCCCGAGCTCAAGAAGCTCCGCCAGGGGCAGTCGCGCGGCAACTGGGACAACTTCCTCTATTACGCGGCGCGCTCCTATTACGGTCAGTCACCTGAGGCGGAGGGGCGGCGCGCGCTTCGCACCACGGAAGAAGAAGAGCGCGGCATCTTTTTCCTTCCGAGCCAGGCCGGCCTCGACGTGGCGGCGCAGGTGATCATCCTCGACCGGCTGGTCGCGAACGATCTCGATCCCCGGCTGGGGAGCCCACCGCCGGATCGCTTGGAGCGCAGCCCGGCCGTCTTGATCAACGTCAACTACCCCCTTGGGCTCGGGGCCTACAACGTCCTACGCGAAGTGGCGGAGAGTGTCGGGACGCTGCGCGGCGTTTACGTGCTGGGCAAGGCGGCGACCCTCAACGGCAGCATCGGCGACATCATGATCTCGAATGTCGTCTATGAAGAACATTCCGAAAACACGTACTGGCTGGACAACTGTTTCAGTTTCAACAGCGTCGCGCCCTTCCTCGTGTATGGCGCCGCGCTGGACAACCAGCGCGCGGTGACGGTTCGCGGCACTTTCTTGCAGAACCGCGGGTATCTCGACTTCTATCACCGAGAGAGCTTCACGGTGGTCGAAATGGAAGCCGGCCCCTATCTCAACGCCCTCTATGAAGCTGCTGAATCGTCGCGCTATCCGATGCGGGAGAACATCAATTTCACCAAGCTGCCGTTCGACTTTGGGGTGCTTCACTACGCCTCTGATACGCCCTACACTCAGGCCCGCACGCTCGGCGCGCGCGGTCTCTCCTACTACGGCCTGGATTCCACCTACGCCTCCTCGGTCGCCATCCTTCGGAGAATCCTGGCGCAGGAGCAGGTCCTTACGGCCGACGTTGCGGCCCCGCGCTGGGCGGACGCCGGAGCCCGTCAGGGCGCTTGACGGTTAGCGTCACCGTAACGCGCCGCTGCTAGCCTGCGCTCAGGTTCGAAATCTCACCGCCCCCCTCCTCCCCACAAAAGGCCGCCCCCCAAGGCGGCCTTTGTCTTTTCCCCTGAAGGCTCTAGGCGGCACGCCTGAGTTTGGCTTTGCGTTTGCGGAGTG
>DASZJR010000026.1:0-4643 GCA_035947855.1 Candidatus Dormiibacterota bacterium | reverse complement strand
CTCCCGCTGGTGCGATGGCATGGGAAGGCCGGCCGCATGCCGGAGGATCAGCTCCTCGAGCGAGACGCCGGATCCGAATCGAAGCGTTCGCGAGCACAGGCCACCGATGGAGCGCGCGGCGAGCTCGAGCATCCAGACGCCAGTGTCGTTGAGCCGGAGCTCGGCGTGGATCGGGCCGTCGGTCAGGCCAAGCGCGCGAGCGGCTCGTGCCGTGGTCGCCAGGATCTGCGCCTGCCGCTTTTGGGACAGCCGCGACGGCGTGACGTAGATCGTCTCCTCGAAGAAGGGGCCGTTCAGAGGATCGGGCTTGTCGAAGATGGCCAGCGGCTCGAGCTCGCCGCCACGAAGCAATGCCTCGACCGCCACCTCTTCACCCGGGATGAAGTCCTCGATCAGGACCGACCGACGCACGCCGTTCGGCCGGCACGCGGCGACGATCGCCACCACGCGGGCGAAGACCTGTGGAAAACTGGCGGCATGGTCGACCTTCACGACGCCCTGGCTGCCTGAAAGGTCGAGCGGCTTGATGACGCAGGGATAGCGGACGGCGGCAGCGACCGTTTTCGGATCCGCATCGATGTCCGCGGTCGCAAATCGGGGCGTCGGCATGTCAGCCGCTGCAAAGCGCTCGCGCATGCGCGCCTTGTCGCGCGCAGCCTCCACCGCATCGACCGGATTGTGTGGCAGGCCGAGAGCTTGGGCGGCCGTCGCGGCAAGCAGTGTCCCAGCGTCGTCGACGGCAACGACCGCGGTCAGGGGATGCGTCTTCGCAAAGGCGACGATCCGCTCGGCCGAGCCAGTGACATCCTCGAAGTCGAGACGGAGATGGCGGCCCTCCATCAAGCCGGCGAGCGCCGGCCGGTGTTCCGAGCCGACCACCACCTCGACGTCCATGCGGGCGGCCGCGGTCATGAAGTCGTGCGTGCGATAGGTGCGGCTCGGGATCAGCAGGAGGACGCGTGCCATCACCGTTAGTTGACCACGAATAGAATGACGACAATGCCGCCTGGGATCATCGTGACGTCTGCGGCGAGGACGAAGATCGATGCCGTCCGCTCGAAGACCGGTCACCCGGACGCGTGCCTGCGGGTCGCCATCGCGGGCCGCCGGGGTGGGCAGTTCGTCTATGAGCTGGACCTGGTCGCGTCCGAGGATGCGCCACCCACTGATGTCGTGGTGGAGTCGGCGGGCCTTCGCTTACTCGTCGAGCCCGGGAGCGCGGCCAATCTGGAGGGGGCGATCATCGACCTCGACCCCTCGGCGATGGGCGGTGCGCTGCGGATCGACAATCCCAACGACGGCTGGCGCGATCCGGTCGCGGCTCGCATCCAGGCGGTGCTCGACCAGCAGATCAATCCCTCGGTCGCGGCCCACGGCGGCTTTGTCGACCTGCTCGAGGTTCGCGGCGGCGCCGCCTATGTCCAATTGGGCGGAGGCTGCCAGGGCTGCGCCCAGGTCGACGTCACGCTCCGCCAGGGGATCGAGGTGGCGATCAAGGCGGCGGTCCCGCAGATCACCGAGGTGATCGACGTCACCGACCACGCTGCCGGCACGAACCCCTACTTCCAGCCCGCCAAGAAAGCCTCCTAAATCGCGGAGATGCGCCGGAGGCGCATTCGCGGTCCGAAGCGCGGCGCCTGGATCCCGCCGAGGGTTAGTAGCCGGATCACCCGCGCGCGCTCACCGCGATAGGGCTCGAGCAGTTCGAGCATGCGGGCGTCACTGCCCCGCACTTCGCCGGCGAGCCCCCAGGCCACCTGGTGCGGCAGATGGTAGTCGCCGAGGGAAACGGCATCCCGATCGCCGTATGCCACTACGGACACTTCGGCCGCGGACCAGGGTCCGATGCCGGGCAGCGACATCAGGAGCCGACGCGCCTCGACCGGATCCATATCGGCAGTGGCCTCCAACCGGCGGGCCCGGGCGGCGACCATCTGAATCACCCCGAAGCGCCGGCGCTCGATGCCGAAGCGGTGCACCGCCCAGTAGGGCGTGGCGAGCAGCCGACCGGGTTCGGGCGGAAGTCGCAGGTCCAACTCACCCGGTGCCGGCTCACCGAGGGCCCGCACCAGCTGGGCATACGAGGCGTAGGCTTCGACGCCCGGCACCTTCTGCTCGAGGATGGTCGGCAGCAGGGCCTCGAACACCAGGCCGGTTCTGCCCAAGCGCAGCCCAGGGTGGTGGCGGTGCAGATCCGCCAGCAGCCGGTTTGCCGGTTGGAATGCGTCCGGCCGATCGTCGAAGCCGACCAGCGCCGGCACGTGCTCGATCATCCATCGCGCGCCGGGACCCCAGGCATCGGCAAGCAGGCGGGCTCCAAGAAGTCGAAGCCGCAATGAAGCCGGTCCATCGGGAGTACGCGAAGCGCGCCGGACCTCGTTCTCGCCGAAGCGGATCGTCGGATCCGACGGGCCCCGCCGGAGGACGGCAAGCGTCAGTTCAAGATCGAGCGGGAAGGGAACGGCGATGGTGGCGCTGGCGTCGGTCGGCACGAGCCCAACCTTAATGAACGGTACCTAGTGGTGCTCGCTGGGTGCCTGTGCCCGCAGGCGCTTCACCAATTGCAGCAGCATCTTGTAGCTGATGCTGGCGTTCTCCATCAGGAGGGGCTTGACCTCCCAGGAGACGAGCGTGAGGCATACGGTGTCCATCTCGGCCCGGACGTCGGCCGTCCTCGGACCGCCATCGAGAACCGAGATCTCGCCAAAGAACTCACCGGGGCCCATGGAGGCGACCCTCTGGCCATCGCGGATCACCGCGACCTTGCCCTCTTTGATGATGTAGAGCCCGAGCCCATCGGCGCCCGTCTTGACGATCGCGGCGCCCTTGTCGTAGCGCTGCTCCTTGATGAGCTTGCCGAGTAGCTCGAGCTCCTTGCGGTCGAGGCCGGCAAAGAGCGGCACCCGTCGCAACGACTCGGTCGGATCGGTCTTGACAGCCATCGATTCCTCCTGCGATTGACAGCGCGCCACTACGATACCGCACCCAGTCGTTGGATGCCGGCGCGGAGGAAGGAGGATGCCCCTCCCCCGAAGGGGGAGGGAGCACCGCGAGTCTTCTAGCGAGCCTGAACGGCGGTCAGGAGCTGCATCTTCAGCTGCTCCATACGAGTGCCCAGGTCCTCGAGCTGCTGCTTTGACAGGACCTTACGGACCTTGGGGAAGAGCTCGTCCTCCTCCTCGCCGACGTGGTGCATCACGTCCTCCTCGAGCACCTTGAGGGCGGCGCCCCATACGTCGGTGGTCATGTCCGTCTGCTCGAGGTCCGCGAGAACCATCTTGATCTGCTTGTGTTCTTCGATCGACTCGAGCACCAGGTCGCGCGTCGGCTCTGCCTCCCTGGTGGCCGGGTAGAAGATCCTCTCTTCGATCTCGGCGTGAACGCTCAGCTCGCGATCGAGCTCCGGAAACATCTTCTGCCGGTTTTCGTTCTTCTCCATCGCCGCGAAGATCTTCTCGACCTTCTTGTGGTCCTCTTTCAGTAATTCGATGGCATCCATGGCTTCCCTCCTGAACACGTGGCTATATCAAATATTGATATCGATCATATCAGAATTGGCTCGAGTAGGCAACGCGCCGGTGAGAGCAGCCTTCAGCCGCCCAGGCGTGCCGCCTGGAACTGGTTGCGCAGCTTCCAGATGCCGTCGACGTAGGTTCGGCTACTGGGATAGATGCCGTGGCGAAGGACGCCGGACAGGCCCTGGTAGTAGGCGGCGAGGGCCAGCTTCGGGTCGTGGAGCCGGTCCAGGTACGACCGCAGCAGCGCGGCGCCCAGTTCGGCGTTGTCGACCGGGTTGTTGAGGTTGACACGGCGCCCGAGCAGGGACGGTCCCGCCCAGACGGCGGTGTACGGCTCGACTTGCATCAGTCCGACAGCCCCGGTGTACGAACGCGCGGCCTGGTTCCAGCCGCTCTCCCAGTAGGAGACCGCCAGCACGAAGTTCGGGTTGAGGCCGTGGTTGTGCGCGGCCCGGATCAAGACGGTGCGGGCCTGGGCAGACGTCAGGCGCGGGGCAGCCGCCGCCAGGCGGGCCGCCGGCCGTGCTGCGGGCCGCGCGCTGTGTCGGTGGGCGGCATAGGCGGGCTGGGCGGCGAGTGCGAGGGTCAGGCTGAGGCTGGCCGCGATCGCGACCGCCAGGCGCGGAAGTTTGTGCATGCGACCGAAACGTCACGCCGGCCGCCCGACTTGCTCAGCTGGTGCAAATTGTTGTTAAGGGCCACTGGCACCTTGACTTTGATTCGACGCGGGCATCAAATATGGGGAGTCCGAAGGGGGATTCACGCCCAAATCATCGAGGGAGGGAAGTCACGCCTATGGCCACCGTCGTCACCGATGAGCGTGCGACCAAATCCGACGTCGAGCGTCTGCATCAGCTGGGCTATGCTCAGGAACTCCTGCGAAAGATGGGAGGGTTCTCGAACTTCGCGGTCTCGTTCACGATCATTTCGATTCTGAGCGGCTGTCTCACCCTCTACGGCACCGCCATGAACACCGGCGGTCCCGTGGAAATGAGCATCGGCTGGCCCATCGTTGGCGTCATGGTCGTCATCGTCGGCCTTGCGATGGCCGAGCTCGCATCGAGCTTCCCGACCGCGGGAGGCCTCTACTACTGGTCGGCAAAACTGTCCGGAAAGAACGCCGCG
>DASZJR010000025.1:0-18708 GCA_035947855.1 Candidatus Dormiibacterota bacterium | reverse complement strand
ACCCTGTGGCCGCCGCTCCCGCTGGCGGCCGCGTGCACCAATCACTCGCTCCCGCACGGCGCCGCTGGATTCTGCGACGGCGGTCGTCCGCAACAGCTCGGCCGCCGGCTGCCGCGGCACCATCACCTGCAGATCGATCCGATCCCGGATCGGACCGGACAGCCGGGCACGATATCGCTGACGCTCCAGCGGGGTGCACTCGCAGAGCCGGCGCGGATCGCCGGCAAAGCCGCAGGGGCAGGGATTCGACGCCGCGACCAGGATGAAGCGTGCGGGGAGCACGGCGTGCCCGCGGGAGCGGACCACCGCGAGGCGACCTTCCTCCAGCGGCTGCCGCAGCGCCTCGAGCGCGTCTCGCCGGAACTCCGTGATCTCGTCCATAAACAGAATTCCGCGGTGGGCGCGGGTGACCTCGCCCGGTCGGGGGGCCGCACCACCTCCGCCGACCAGTGCCGCCGGTGAGATGCCATGATGCGGGGCGCGAAAGGGCGGGACCTCGAGCAGACCGGCACCGGCCGGCAGCATCCCCACGCACGAGGCAATCGACGTCACCTCAACGGATTCGCGCCGGCTCAGCGGCGGCAGGATGCCGGGAAGGGCCCGGGCCAGCAGCGTCTTGCCCGTGCCCGGCGGACCCACCAATAACAGATGATGCGCTCCGGCGGCGGCGACTTCGATCGCGCGTTTGGCATAGGGCTGACCCTGGATGTCCGCAAGGTCGACGGGCGGCGGCGCAGTGGCCGCCGGTGGCGCGGCGGCCGCCGACGCCTCCAGCGTCGCGCCGAGTTCCCAGTGGGCTTTGAGTTGTCGCAGGTGGTTGACGCCGACGACCGTTGCGGCGGAAGCGATCCTCGCCTCCGCCACGTTGCCGGCTGGCACGTAGAACCGCCGTACCCCAAGCCGATCGAGGTGGGCGACGATCGCCAGCGTGCCGCGGATGGCCCGGAGCGTACCGTCCAGTGCCAGCTCGCCGAGCCAGGCGGCGTCGCCTGGGAGGCCGCGCTCCTCGCTCGCGTTGACGATGGCCGCCGCCATCGCCAGGTCGAAGCCACTCCCCTCTTTGGGCAACTGCGCCGGCGCCAGATTGACGGTGACCTTTCGACCCGGGAACTGGAAGCCGCTGTTGTTGATCGCGATCTTCACGCGTTCGCGGGCCTCCTGCAGCGCACGATCGCCCAGTCCCACGATGTGAAACCCGGGAAGGCCGTCGGCTATGTCAGCCTCCACCTCCACCCGCACACCGTCGAGGCCGAAGACCGTCCCGGACAGGGCCCTCGCCAGCACCATGGCCGATATTACACTAATTTGTGTATCGGTGTGAGCTAACACGGCCGGGATTCACCCGGGTCGTCGTACGCTCGCGAGTAATCGAACACGGCATGGACTGGAAACTGACGGCGGCGCGCGGACTGGGCTGGGTCACAACCCTGGCCTATCGTCGGCGGGCGCGGATTTCCCTCGGACCACGGCTGCTCGGCAACGGCCGGCTGCGGATCTCTGGTCCGGGCCGGGTCGTGTTCGAGGCGGACGTCAACGCCTGGTCGCACGCCGAAGTCAACCGCCTCATCACTACCCGCCCCGAGGCGGTAATCCACATCGGCCGCCACGCCCGCTTGAACGGCTGCACGATCGTCGCCGCCGATCGGGTCGATGTCGGCGCCGACTGCGTGCTCGGCTCCTGCGAGGTTCGGGACCATCTCCCCTACTCGGAATCGCCGGTTGATCGTCGCCGCCCGGGCCAAGCGCAACCGGTGGTGATCGAGGAGAACGTCTGGATCGGCGGCCAGGTCTGCGTCCTCCCCGGCGTACGGATCGGCCGCGACAGCGTCGTCGGCATTCACGCCGTCGTCTTTGACGACGTCCCCTCGGGCGTGATCGCCGGCGGGAATCCGGCACGGGTCCTTCGCCGGCTTGATTCGCACGCCAGCGGGGATAATCGAGAGCAGTGAAGACCAATCCGCCACCACCGACGTGCGATCAGTGCAAGCACATGCCCCGCTGGGAACGGATCCACGGGCCGGACCAATCGGTGCGGCTCGAAGATGGACGAGAGGTGATCCGCCGAGGCCAGGTCTGGGTGTGCACCCATTGCGGTCACCAGGTGCCCGTCTCGTTCGAGGCATGGACCTGACGACCGCGGCCAGCACGCGCCTCGAGCGGCTGCACCAGGTGCTCGATCGTCGCGTCCGGCGGAGCATCGACACGGCACCTCCCTTGCTCCGGGCCGGCGTCCTGATTCCTCTCATGCTGCGTGGCGATGGGATCGAGCTGGTCTTCACGCGGCGTACCGACACGGTACTGACCCACAAGGGGCAGATCTCCTTTCCCGGCGGTCAGCGAGAGGACTCCGACGTGGAAACCGTCGAAACGGCGCTACGCGAAAGCTACGAAGAGATCGGCCTCGAGCCGTCGCGCGTGACGGTGCTCGGCGAGCTGGACGACGTCTTCACCGCCGTCAGCAGCTTTGTGATCACGCCCGTGGTCGGCCTGGTCGAAGGCGGCATCGACGATCTGGTGCTTGCGCCCGACGAGGTGAAGAGTCTGCTAGTGGTGCCAGTCACTCAGTTACTCGATCCTGCTGTCCATACGACCGAGACCCGCAGCGTCGGCGAGCAACAGTACCGAATCCATTACTACACGATCGGCGACGACGTCATCTGGGGCGCTACCGGTCGAATCGTCTACCAGTTCCTCAAGGCCTGGGAAGAAGCCACCTGAAAGTTCCCGGCGCGTTTCTCGACGAGACCATTCACTCACAACCTGACGCGGTCGCACGGCTGCTGTCTGACAGCCTGCCGCCTTCGGCGTTATCGCGACTCTCCGGATGCTCGCGCATCTTTCTGGTCGGAACCGGCACGAGCTACCACGGCGCGCTGGTCGGCCAATATCTGTTGCGCAGCGCCGGCGTCGAGGCGTGGGCGGTCCGGGCGTTCGAGTTCGCCAACTATCCGCCGGCCTTCAGGGCCGGCGATGGCCTTGTGCTGCTGAGCCATCGCGGCACGAAGCGCTTCAGCCAGGCCGCGCTCGAAGGCTTCAACAATCAGGACCACTGGCTGGCCATCACCGGCGATGGCGCTCCGTTGCGTGGCCCAGGTGTGATCTATACGGTTCCGCAGGAGCGCTCACCGGTGCACACGGCGAGCTACACCGGGGCGATGATCCGGCTGGCTCAGCTGGCAATCGGCCTCGGCTCGCCGCCATGGAAGGGAGAGCTTGCGAGCCTACCTGGCGCGCTGCGGACCGCGCTTGGGCTGCGCGCCCAGATCATTCAGGCTCTGGATCGGTTGCAGCTCGGCCACGTTGTCCACTTCGTTGGCGGCGGCCCGGCCTATGCCACGGCGCTCGAGGGGGCGCTGAAGCTCCGCGAGGCCGCCTACATCAGTGCGGAGGGACACGAGCTGGAGAGCATTTTCCACGGTCCGCTCATCAGCGTGCAGGCGGAGGACTCGGTCATCATGATGGCTCAACCTGGCGCGAGCCTGGACAGAACGTCAGACCTGGCCGCGGCGGTTCATGAGATCGGCGCCACGACCCTCGCGGTCGGCCCCTCGTCCGCCAGGATCAGCGCGACCGTGCAGCTCGAAACGCCGGCGCTGGATGAACTCCTCGCGCCGATCGTCAACGTGGTGCCGCTGCAGTGGTTGGCGCTGGAAGCGTCGAGACACCTGAGCGTTGACGCGGACAGCTTCCGCAAAACCGGCCGCTACGCCGACGCGCAATCGAAGTTCATCCTCTAAATACGGTCGAGGACAGGCGCGCAGCCAGCCGATCAACGGCCTGCTCGTCCCTCCGCAAGGGCGAATGGCGGCCCTCATTGTAAGACCCTCAGGTCGTGGCGACGCTCGGTTTGGGGCCGTCACAAGCGAGGTCAGCTAATTCCCGAAGGTAGCGAAGAACGTTATCACGATTTGCTAGATCAACCGGAAGCTTACGCTCGGAGTGGTCAACGAGCGATCGACAGAGGGCAACTAAGACCTCAGTACGCCCGGGTTCGGGCAAATCCGTGATCCCCAACCAGCCGAGGTTCACCCGCACGGTTTCCTGGAGCTTCTGTAAGGTAGCCGAATCGTGGATAGTCGCACTGAGATCGTTGAGGACCCAGTCGAAAAGCCACGATGAGGCACTCCAGCGAACCTCCGGTCTGATTTCGATAGTCCCAGCCAATTTCGCTGTGAAGCTAATCGATGGCGTTCTTGATGTGGTCCACGCGGACCAGGCGCCCGTCGCTGACCGTCAGGCCGACCACGTCGAAGCGGACTTGACCCCGGTGCGGCTGCATCTTTAAGTAGTACAGCGCCAGCTGCCGAAGCTTCCGGATCTTTTTGGCGTCGACCGACTCTTGAGGGAGGCCAAAGCCGTGTCCCGCCCGTGTCTTGACCTCGACGAAGACCAGCGTCGTACCATCCTTCGCCACCAGGTCCAGCTGGCCGAGCGGCGTCCGCACGTCGCGGCCAACGATCTCGTAGCCCAGGCCACGGAGATGGTCCTCGGCGAGGGCCTCGCCGCTAGTCCCGAGCGATTTGGCTGGCAAGTGCGGCCGCTTCCAATTCGGCGCGCGTACGGATCGAGATGAACGACCTCCGGTGCAATGGGCTGAGCCCGTGCCGGTCCATGGCCGCCAGATGATCGGGCGTCGGATAGCCCTTGTGCATCTCGAAGCCGTACCCGGGGAACTTTTCGGCCATCCGCTTCATGAGCCGGTCGCGGGTCACTTTCGCGAGGATGCCGCCACACATGATCGAGATGGAACGGCGGTCGCCCTTGACGATCGGCAGTTGTGGGGTCAGTGCCTCCGGCAGCAAGAATCCATCCACCAGCAGGTAGTCGATCGGTCGGCCCAGCTGTTGGAGCGCGATGCCCATCGCCCAGCGATTCGCCCGCGAGACGCCGACGCGGTCGATCTCGTCGACCTCGACGATGCCAACGCCCCAGGCTTCCGCGCCCTCGAGAATGCAATCGTAGTAGTGGTCGCGCTCCTCGGCCGTCAGCAGCTTGGAGTCGTTGATCCCCTCGCAGTGGAAATACGGCCGCATGATCGCGGCACCGGCCACCACGGGGCCGGCCCACGGCCCGCGACCCGCCTCATCGACACCGGCAACCGTCGCGTAACCCAGGCCAAAGGCCTGGCGCTCGAAGACCCAGAGGTCCCGGTCAGCTTTCGGCCGTTTCGGGCGTTTCTGCTGCGTCTTGGTTGTCGGCGGGGACGGCAGTTGTGGCAACGGCTTGACGCTTCTCCCGAATGCGGGCGTTCTTTCCGACTTTTCCTCGAAGGTAATACAGCTTTGCCCGGCGCACGTCGCCGTGCCGCACGACGTCGATCTTGTCGATGCGCGGCGAGTGCAAGAGGAAGCTGCGTTCCACCCCGACGCCGTGCGCGATGCGGCGAACGATAAAGGCCTCCTTGGCACCGCTGCCTCGGCAGCCGATGACGATGCCCTCGAAGATCTGGATGCGCTCGCGGGTGCCCTCGACGACCTTGGCATGCACCTTCACGGTGTCGCCGGGGATCAAGGTGGGAACGTTCTTACGCTGGGACTCCGCTTCCAGCAGGTTGATGACGTTGGACACGGCGTACAAGGATAACACCCGGGCCCGCTGCTACCCCTGCTGTCGGTCGAGCAGGTCCGGGCGGCGGCGGCGCGTCCGCTCGGCCGCCTGGGCACGGCGCCAGCGCTCGATTTCGGCATGATGGCCGGAGCGAAGTACCTCGGGGACGGGATGCCCTTCGAACTCCGCAGGTCGGGTGTAGTGCGGGTACTCCAGCAGATGCTGGTCGAATGATTCATCTTTGGGCGATTCGTGGGACCCCAGTACTCCCGCGACCAGCCGGCTGACCGCATCGATCACCACCATCGCGGGAAGCTCGCCGCCCGTGAGCACGTAATCCCCAATCGAGATCTCCTTGTCGACCAGGTGGGTCGCGACCCGCTCATCAACGCCTTCATACCGTCCGCAGATCAAATAGAGGTCATCGTGTCCGGCAAGCTCGCGGACCAACCCCTGCTTGAGCAACTCACCCTGCGGCGTCAGCAGGATCACCGGCCCTTTGCCCGCGCGCGCTCGCACCGCCTCGAAGATCGGCTCCGGCTTCAACACCATCCCCGCGCCGCCGCCATAGGGGACGTCGTCGACCTGACGGTGGCGGTCGTGCGTGTAGTCACGCAGGTTATGGAGGCGCAGCGTGACGAGCCCGCTGGCGAGCCCCCGTCCAGTGACGCCGGCGCTGAGTGGGCCGGGGAACATCTCAGGGAAGAGGGTCAGGATCTCGATGATCATGCCTTGGTTTCCTCCGGGAGATCGACGGTGATCATCCCCTCGGCCGGCGCGATCGAGCGAACGACACTGCGAATCATGGGGATCAAGATCTCGTCGTCTCCGTCCGTTACCCGCAAGACGTCGTTGGCGGCGTAGGTCAGCACCTCCGCGACGCGTCCCAGTTCGCGGGCTCCCCTCGTATCGAACACGGTGAGGCCGACGAGCTGGAAGTGGTAATACTGGTCCGCCGGCAATGCCCTTGCCTCGCCGAGGGGCAGTGTGCAGTAGGCGCCGGCGAGCCGCTCCGCGGCGTTGCGATCGTCGACCCCCTCGAACGTGACCAGCATGCTGCCGTCCAGTTCTTCGGAACGGGCAACTTTCAGCCATCGCCCCGCCACCTGGACGTCGCGACCCGGAGCAAAGCGATCGGGAAAATCGGTGAGAAGCTCGACGCGCACGGCGCCCTTGACGCCGTGGGCCTTAAGCACACGCCCGATCCGAAGCTCGGGCTCCGGTTCGACGGTCACACGATCTCGACCATCACCCGATCGTGGTTCTTGAGGGCGGCCGCCCGGACCACCGCGCGGATCGCATCGATGTTACGTCCGCCGCGGCCGATGACCTTGCCCACGTCGTCGGTGGCGAGCGTCACCTCGACCCGGTTGGTGCGCTCACCTTCGATCATCGCCACCTTGACATCCTCCGGCTTCGACACCATCGCCTTGATGATGTAGCTCACCAGGTCGGTGTAATCGTGCATCGCTAGGCCCCTGCCGTCGCGGTGGCGGCCGCTACGGGGGCGCCTCCCTCAGGCGCCGCGGCTTTGGCGGCAGCGGCCGCGGCTTCGGCCTTCGTCGGCTTGGTCGGCCGCTTCTTCGCCGATTCCTTGGGCAGCAGTCCCCGGCCGATCAAGAACGCCCGCGCGGTGTCGGACGGGCGAGCCCCTTTCTGCAGCCAGGCCTTGATCTTCTCTTCGTCGATGGTGAGCTTGGGCGGGTCTTGCATCGGATCGTAGGTGCCCAGGATTTCGATGAACTTACCGTCCCGGGGTGAGCGGGTGTCCGCCACCACAAGCCGATAGAACGGGTGCTTCTTTGCGCCGATCCGCCGGAGTCGAATCTTTACCGACAAATTGAGACCTCCTAGCCTTTCAAAAGTTGTGCGGGATCGATGGGCAATCCCTTGATTCGCTTTCCCTTCCCCATCTGTTTCATCATCTGCTGCATTTGCTGAAAACCCTTGAGCAGCCGGTTGACGGCCGCGATGTCGGTCCCGGCTCCCCGTGCGATACGGCGACGACGGCTGCCATCGATCACCTCAGGTCGCTCCCGCTCTGCCGCCGTCATCGACAGGATGATCGCCTCCATTTCTTTCAACTGATCGTCGCTGGGGAGCGCGCCGGCCAGGTTCTTGATCTTCCCGGCACCGGGCAGCATGCCGATAATCCCCTCCAGGGGACCCATCTTCTTCACCTGCTTCAGCTGTTCCATGAAGTCGGTGAGCGTGAGGCGGCCGGCGCGGAGCTTCTTCTCCATCTCCTTAGCCTGCGAGGCATCGACCTGATCCTGAGCCTTCTCGATCAGCGTCAGCACATCGCCCATCCCGAGAATTCGCGATGCCATCCGATCGGGATAGAAGATCTCGAAATCCGTCAGCTTTTCGCCGACGCCGACGAACTCGATCGGGCACTGGGTTACCGCCCGAAGCGAGAGCGCCGCCCCACCCCGCGCGTCGCCGTCCATCTTGGTCAGGATTGCGCCGCTCAGCGATATCGTCTGCTGGAAGGCGCTGGTGACGTTGACCGCCTGCTGGCCCGTCATCGCATCGAGCACGAGGAGCCGGTGCTGCGCCGGCACCGCATCAGTGATCCGCTTCAGCTCCGCGAGCAGGTCCTCGTCCACCTGGAGCCGGCCCGCCGTGTCGACGATGATCACGTCGGCGTTCACACGCCGGGCCTCAGCGAGCGAGTCGCGGGCGATCGTGACGGGATCGGTGCCGCGGGGAGCGTACGACGGAGCGTTGATGCTCCTGGCCAGGATCTCTAGCTGCTCCATCGCCGCCGGACGTCGCACGTCGGTCGACACCAGCAGTGGCCGGTGGCCTTCGCGGCGGGTAAAGAGGGCCAGCTTACCCGCGGTCGTTGTCTTGCCCGACCCCTGCAGTCCGGCGAGCACGATCACCGTCGGGGGCGACGGGGCATAGGTCATGGGCACCCGGTCGCCTAGCAGGCGGACCATCTCTTCGTCGACGATCTTGACCAGCTGCTGTCCGGGGTTGAGGCTGTCCATCACCTCGGCGCCCACCGCCCGAGTCCTGATGTTGGCGACGAAGTCCTTGACCACCTTGTAGTTGACGTCCGCCTCGAGCAGGGCGAGTCGCACCTCGCGCAGGCCCGCATCGACATCGGCCTCGCTCAGCTTGCCCCGACCGGTCAGCTTCTTGAGCGCCTGGTCGAGGCGCTCGGTCAGGGACTCAAACACGCTGCGCCCGCATTAGTCCGAGCTTGCGCTCGTACTCGTCCAGGTTCGACGTGGTCCGCCGCACGACGTCGTAAACAGCCGTGCGGGAAACCCCCTCGCGCTGTGCGATCTCGCCGTAGGACCAGTCGAGCTCCCAGGCGAAGTGCAAGATGCGGCGTTGGTGGTCGGTCAGCAGCGAGCCGTATAGATCGAGCAGGTGAAGCTGCCGCTGGCGGCGCAGGGCACTGTCAAGCATTTAGCCTTGACAGTATACGGGCTCAGCCGCCCCGGGTCCGCTTCTCCTCGTTGCGCAGCACGAACTGCACCAGCCAGAGCATGCCCAGCACCACGGCCGTCAGAGCGACGAGGCCGATCATGGCCGCGAACACCCCGAGGATGATGACGGTCAGAGGGGTTCGTCCTCGTCGGTGGCCTCGACCCGCTCATCCTGCAGGATCTGCAGGGCTTCGGCCGCTTGCTCACGCGATACCCATAAGTCAACGGCAGCGATCTCGCCAGCAGTCTCGGGAATGACGGCGGCCATCGCCTCGTGGCGCAGAAACACCTGGATGCCGGACGCTTCAAGGACCGCTTTCCAGACGTCAGCTTCCGAGAGACCGTTCGCCGTCACCAGCTTGACGAACGCCTTTGAGTTCTCTTCGGGATTCATCCGCCGCCCTCCTCCATGCGCAGCAGCGCATCCAGGTATTGCTCGGGATCGAACCGGTTCAGGTCCTCGAGGCCCTCCCCGATGCCGACCAGCTTCACCGGCACCGACAGCTCAGCTTCGATACTAAGCACTACGCCCGCCCGGGCGCTGCCATCCATTTTGGTGAGCGCGAGCCCCGTCAGCCCGATCGCCTCCTGGAAGACCTTGACCTGCTGCACCGAATTCTGCCCGACATGCGCGTCGAGCACGGCCAGCACCTCCTGCGGGGCCTTCGGGTCGAGCCGCTCCAGCACGCGGCGAACCTTGCGCAGCTCCTCCATCAAGTCGGTTCGGGTGTGCAACCGGCCGGCGGTATCGATGATGACGGGACCGGCGCCTCTCGCGCGCGCCGCCTGCACGGCATCAAAGGCGACGGCTCCCGGGTCGGACCCTGGCTGATGCGCGACGACGTCGACCCCGGCACGCTGGCCCCAGAGGCGCAGCTGCTCGATGGCCGCCGCTCGATAGGTGTCCGCAGCGGCCAGGAGCGGGCGCCGGCCTTCGCGCCGCAGCAGGTAGGCCAGCTTCCCAATCGTGGTCGTCTTGCCCGAGCCGTTGACGCCTACGACGAGGATCACAGCCGGCGCCCCCTCGAGGTTGAGCGCCCGCGGCTGCCCGCCCATCTGCCGCCCAAGGTCGGCCTTCAGGTAGCGGAGCGCGTCGGCGGGGGAACGCAGGTGGGCGCCGGCCGCCTGCCGGCGCAGATCGGCGACCACCCGTTCGCTGGTGGGCACGCCGGCGTCGGCGGCGATCAAGGTCGCTTCGAGATCGTCCCAGAAGGTGTCATCGAGTGCCGCGCGGCCAAAGACTTCTTTGAGATCCGCGACGTAGCTCTGACGACCTGACTCGAGGGTCTTCGAAAAGCGTTTCCAGAATCCCTGGCGCTCGCCGGGCGCCGTCTCATCTGGATTAGGCGGAGCGTTCACCGACCGGGACCAAGGCGTCCTGGTGGAGTCGGACCGACACGATGCGCGAGATGCCGTGCTCGCCGAGCGTAACGCCATAGAGCACCTCGGCCTGCGCCATCGTCGAGTGATTGTGCGTAACGATCAGGAATTGCTGGTCCGCCGCGAGCCGTTTCAACACCCGGTTGAAACGCACGACGTTGGCGTCGTCCAGCGCCGCATCGACTTCATCGAGCACGTAGAAGGGACTCGGATTGACGGCCTGCAGGGCGAAGAGGAACGCCAATGCGGTCAGCGCCCGCTCGCCGCCGGAAAGCAGCGTCAGTGGCTGAAGCCGCTTGCCGGGCGTTTGTGCCAGGATCTCGACGCCATCATCGAGCGGGTTACCCTCCGCCTGCGCCTCGACCCGCAAGGTCGCGCGGCCGCCCTCGAACAGCTCGGCAAAGAATTCCTGGAAGTTGACTGCCACCGACTGGAACACGGTGCGAAAGCGGGTGTCGATCTCATCTTCGAGCCGCTGCCGCAGCTCGTTGAGTTGGGCGGACGCTACCTCCAGGTCACTGAGTTGCGCCGCGAGGCTGTCGCACCGGTCGCGCACTTGCGCATACTCCTCAGGCGCAAGCAGGTTGACCGCGCCCATCGCATCGAGGCGTCGCTGCAAGCGTGAGACCTCGCGTTCGGTCTTTTGCCAGTCGACCTCCTCGATCGCCTCCGTGTCGTCCTCGATTTCCTGTCCACCCTCACGGAGCGCATGGGCGCACCGGTCGACCTCGGCCTGGGCCGCCTCGCGGTCGGCGACCGATGCGGTGCACCCATCGTCGGCATGGGCGAGCTCGACCTGCAGCGTGACGTTGCGTTGTTCGTCCTCGCGCAGCTGGGCCTCCAACGCGTCCAGGGTTTCGCCGTCCGGAAGCTGTGCGGACTCCAGGGCGCCGAGTTCGGCACTTAGGGTGTCCGAGGTCTCGAGCCATTGCCGGCGTTGCTCATTGATCAGGGCCGGTTGCACCGCCAGCTCCGCCTCGGCGGCGCGACGCTGGGCCAGCTCATCGCCGTGCGCGCGAAGCACCTGTTGGGCGCGCTCGAGCTGCCGAACCAGGTCATCGCAGCGCTGGCGGGCGAGCGCCGCCCGCAGTTCGGTCTCCTGGCGTTGCTCCACCAGCTCGCGGAGCGTGGCCGCCGCGCCGTGAACCCGCGGTTCGAGCGCGGCAAGTTCCTGATTCGACGCCAGCTCCGCCTCAGCGAGCGTGCGCTGGCGGTCGAGCATTTCGACCTCGAGCTGCTCCGCCTGCTGAAGGAGTCCGCCGATCCGGATCAGCTGCTGTCGCAGCTGCGCTTCCTGCGGGCTCTCCCGCTGGACCGCCTCGGTCGCGGCGGCCAACGCTCCCGCGGCCTGGGCCGCGGCGGTGCGGGCCCGGTCAACGCGCTCAACAATCGCCTGACGCTCGGCGGTGAGCTCGGCTCGGGCGATGGCGACCCGCTCCACCTCCTCGGCAGCCGCAAGCGCGGCTTGACGTTCGCGGTCGAGCGCATGTTCCGCGTCTCGGATCCGGGCCTGGACCTCGAGCACCGGATCCGCCGCCTTTCCGCCTCGGTAGGAGACGGCGGTGATGGTCTCACCGGCGGGAGTGACCGCTCGTAAATCCCGGTGTTGCTCCACGATACGGGCCGCTTCCGACCGGTCCGCGACCAGCACAACGCCGCGAAGCAGGTGGGCGACGAGCCGCCGCACGTGGTCGGGAGCCTGCACCAGGTCAATGACGGGTAGCATCCCCACGGGCGTGGACGACGAGGACAAATCCTCGGGCGCATGGAGCAGTGTCTCGCGCGCATCCTCGGCGGCGGCCACCGCCGAGGCGGCACTGGCGATTCCATCCCGGCCGGGGGCGACCCAACCGTGGAGCCATCCCTCGAGCGCCGCCTCGACGGCGGCCCGGTGGATGGGTTCGACCTCGATCAATTCGAGCAGGCGTTCCCAATTACGGTCAATCCGCAGCGGCCCACGACGCTGGGCTCCGTCCAGCAGTGTCCGTAGCGCGCCAAGTTCTGCCTCGAGGGTGCGCAGCGCCGCCTCGTGCTCGGCGATTCCCTTCCGCGCCGTCTCGAGCGCAGCGTCGGTCTCCCCCAGCCGCTGCTCGATCGCCACGTTCGCTTCGCTCACATCCGCCAGCGCGCGCGTCGCTGCCTCGGCGGTGCGCGTCCGCCGGTCGAACTCGTCGCTCAGCGAGCCGTGCCGAACCGCCCAGGCCTCGAGCTGGCTACGCGCCTGCTGTTGCTGCTCGGTCAGAAATTGACGGCGTCCTTCCAGCTGCCGGAGCTCGGCCTCGATTGCGACGGTTTCTCGCGATGCCTCGTGGCGGTGCTGTTGCCGCGCGAGTCGGTCGGCCTCGAGCGCGGACTGGCCCTCGCGCCCGCCACGCTCGGCGTCGGCCGCAGTCTGCAGCGCACCATTGGCCGCCTCCAGCTCGGTGCGCGCGCTCTCGGCCGCGTGCGCCAACTCATCGACGACGCGACTCCCCGCCTGTTCCGTGGCGTTTAGTCGTGCGAGTTCGCTCTGCAAGGCGTCGAGGGCCTGAATGGCGGCGGCGTTGCGCTCCTGGGCAATGCGCGCCTGGTGCTGGCTCTCGGCGAGGCGGAGCCGCACGTCTGCGACCGCCTCCTGGTGACGCCAGCGCGCCTCGCGGGCCGCGAGGAGCGCCGCGCGGTGCTCGGCGTAGCGCGGTTCGAACGCGGCGACGGTTTGGGCGGCCGCGATCCGCTTGTGGTCCGCGGCCTCCTGCCGAGCCAGCGCTTTGCGCAGCTGCACCATCGCCTTACGCCAGCTATCGCGGGCGAGGCTGCCCTGCAGGGTCCTGAGTGCGTCGGCGACCTTCTTGTACTCCTCAGCCGAGGCGGCCTGCAGCCGCAGCTCCTCGGCCCGAGGACTCAGCTCATTGAGGATGTCGCGCGCCCGCCGCATGTCACGATCCGCCTCGGCCAGTCGGTTGATGGCCTCCTGCCGCTGGTCGCGGAGGCGCCGGACGCCGGCCGCCTCTTCGATCAGCTCGCGGCGGAGTGCCGGCGCGGCCTGGATCACGAAGTCGATGTCGTTCTGCGCCGTGATGGCGTACCCGTCCTGGCGCAGGCCGGTACTGGCCAGCAGCGCGTCGATGTCTTTCAACCGCGCGCGCGCGCCGTTGATCAGGTACTCACTCTCACCGGACCGATACAGGCGGCGGGCGACTTCGATTTCATTGAACTCGACGTTGAGCCGCTGGTCGGCGTTGTCGATGGTGAGCGTGACTTCGGCCATGCCGACGGCGGATTTGCCGGGACCGCCGGAATAGATCACATCCTCCATCCGCTGGCCGCGCAGCCCACGCGCGTTTCGCTCACCAAGCGCCCAGCGCATGGCATCAACAAGGTTCGACTTGCCGCTGCCGTTGGGACCGACGATCGCCGTGATGCCGCGGCTGAAAGGCAGCTCGGTGCGGCGCGCAAAGGTTTTGAACCCTTGCAGCTGCAGCGACTTCAGGTACACAGGCTAGGCAGTAATAGGCATGGCTGGGCTTTCGCGCCCATCAGAAACGTAAGGATGGACCTCGGCGCGGGTCACGACGTGTATTAGACCACGTCCCCGTTGCCAAAGGCAACGGCGCGGTTAAGTCACCGTGTAACTGAACTACGCGATAGCGGACCGCGCGAATTTGGCCGTTGACTTTGACCCTCACACTGGGTAGACCCCCACATCAGTCGCTTTGAACGAGAGCCAGACCTGCCCTCCTTCGCCCAGGTCTAACTCTTTGAGGGCGGCGGTTGTCACCTCGGCGACCACCCGAACCTCGCCGTCGATGCGAACGCGAACGCGATCGCCGATGAGGTCGATGCCGGTCGCCCGACCCGACCAGACGTTACGCGGACTGCCCTCGGGGCGCTGTCTGTGCACGGCGATGGCACGCGGATGAATCACGGCGAAGACCTCGCCCGACTCGGCGCCGGCGGCGGCGACCACCGGTCCGCCGGGCAGCCGCACGAACCCACGGTCCGCCTGTCCCTTCAGCAGGTTGACGCCGACCAGGTCGGCCACATACGGCGACCGTGGGCGCTCGGTCACCTCGGACGGGGTGCCGGTTTGCACCAGCCGCCCGTTTTCCATCACGACCAGGCGATCAGCAAGCGCCGCCGCCTCGAGCGGATCGTGCGTGACCACCAGCCGGAGGCCTGGGAACGACCCCAGATGCTGCTTCAGGTCGCGGCGAACCTCAGCGCGCGTTGTCGCATCGAGGGCGGCGAGTGGCTCGTCGAGGAGGAGGAGATGCGGATCTGGGGCAAGCGCGCGGGCCAGCGCCACGCGTTGGCGTTGGCCGCCTGACAGTTCGGCCGGCTTCGCACCCGCGTAGCGGGCGAGCCCAACCCGGTCCAGCCATTGGATGGCTTTCTCGCTCGCCATCCGCCTTCCCATCCCGCGCGAGCGAAGGCCGAAGGCCACGTTATCCAGCGCCGTGAGGTGCGGAAAGAGCAGGTAGTCCTGAAACACGACGCCAATTGGGCGCCGCTCGGTCGGCACGTACTCGCCGGTTGTCGTATCCTCGAGCGTTCTCCCGTCCAATCGGACGTGCCCGGCGGTGAAAGGAACCAGGCCCGCGACGGCTCGAAGCAGGGTCGTCTTCCCGGCCCCATTGGGGCCGAGCAGCACGACGATCTCTCCCTCCTCGATCGCGAGTTCCATCTCGAGGTCCAGAACGCCGAGCGACAGTCGCACCGCCGCGTCGAGGCTCACGCTGCGCCAAGCCAACGGTGCCTGAGCCCGATCAACACCAGCAACGAGATAAGCAGGAGGACGAGGCTCAGGATGAACGACGCTTCCTGATTGGTCTCCAGAAGAAGGTAAACGGCGAGCGGCATCGTCTGCGTGATGCCGGGGAAATTACCGGCGAAGGTGATCGTGGCACCGAACTCTCCGAGGGCCCGGGCCCAGCAGAGCACCGCGCCGGCGAACAGCGATGGTGCGATCAAGGGCAAGGTGACCCGTGTGAACACCCTCCAGCGGCTTGCGCCCAGGGTCCGGGCAGCCTCCTCGTAGCGGCGATCCATCGAACGCAGACCGGCCTCCACCGTCAGGATCAGAAAGGGCATGGCGACGAACGTCTCCGCCATAACGACGCCCGCGGTCGTGAAAGGGAGCGTGATGCCGAAGGTGCTGTCGAGCCACGACCCCAACAGCCCGCGCCTGCCGAACGCGAGCAGGAGGGCGATGCCACCGACCACCGGGGGCAGAACCATGGGAAGGGTCGTCAAGGCTCGGAGCACAGCCCGACCCGGGAATTCCACGCGCGCGTAGATCCAGGCCATCGGCACCCCGAGTACCAGGGCAATGCCGGTTGCGGACAGCGAGGCGATCAGGGAGAGCCTGAGGGCCTCGAGGGTTTCAGGCTGCGTCAGCGACCTGGCCGCGTCCTTCCACGGCGCCCTCAAGAGGAGGCCGAGCAACGGCAAAATGAAGAACGCCACCCCGAGGGCCGCCAAGGCCATCACGGCGAGCGGGACGCTCTGGCGTCTCACCGGGAATCAGGCGTGGAGGAAGCCGAAGGACTCCAACGTCGATTGGCCGGCGGACGCAAGAACGAAGCCGATGAACGCCTCGGCGACCGCCGAATTCTTTGTTCCCTTGACCACGGCCACCGGATAGGTCGCGATCACGTTGTATGCAGCCGGGATCGGGACGCCCTGCACCTTGCTTCCCGCCGCCTTGACGTCGGTGGTGTAGACGATGCCCGCATCGGCCTCGCCGAGTTCGATCTTGCTCACTACGGACTTGACGTCTGTCTCCAGGCTCCTGGGAGTGACCGTCACCCCCGCCTTCGCCAGCGCCTGAAGCGAGTACTTCCCGGCCGGCACGGTCGCCGCCTCGGAGATGTAGATGACACCGGCCTTGGCGAGATCGGCCAGCGCGGTGATGCCCTTTGGGTTACCGGGCGCGACCACGATTTCGAGTTGATTGTGCGCGAACACCTGGGGCGTCCCCAGGGTGAAGCCGTCGCCCTTCAGCTTGTCCATGTTCGTCGTATCCGCGGAGGCGAATACGTCAGCCTGGGCACCTTGCTCGATCTGCGTCACAAGGGTCGGGGTACCGGCAAAGTTGAACTGCACCGTGACTCCGGAGTGGGCTGCTTGAAAAGAGGTGCTCAGCGCTTTGAATGAGTCTGTCAACGATGCCGCAGCAAAGACCGTGATCGAACCGGTCAATGCCGACGGCGTCACGGCGGCCGGGGCGCTCGATCCGCAGGCGGCGCACGTCGCGGCCACGGTGGCGAGGATCGCGATCAACCGCGCTCGCACCCGGCTACTCCGTCGGGAGCTCGACGATCACATTCGTCGCCTTGACCACGGCGACAGCCCGCATGCCAGGGGCGAGGCCAAGCTCATCGACCGCTTCACGGGAAATCAGCGACACAATCCGATGCGGCCCCGCCTGCATCTCGACCTGCGCCATGACCCGGTCTTTGACGACTCGGGTGACGATGCCAGGGAAATGGTTGCGCGCCGATCGGCCGACGGTGATTTCGGGCTTGGCGTCAGGTGGAGTTGCCGTCATGAAGCGCGCGAGCTGCCGCCCGTCCACGGTGCGCTGCCCCCCGGCCGTCCGCACGGTGACCAGCCGGCCATTATCCGCCAGCCGGCGCACGCTGTCCACACTGATGCCAAGCAGTTCGGCGACCTCACCGATTTTGTAGGAAGCCATGCTGAAACTCTAGCATTTGCGCGTTTTACGGGCAATAATCCTCGGAAATCCGGTAGGCCGTCATTGTGCGCGGGGTGGCATGTAGAGTGGATTGGATGCTTCGCGTCGGTTCAATCGTTCGTTTCTGCGTCGTGGACGCTAGCCAATGACCACGAGGAAGCCCGCAGCCAAAGCCACGCGCGCGAAGACCGTCGATGACTACCTCGCCGCCGCACCCAAGGACAAGCAGGCGGCACTGACGAAGCTTCGTCAGACGATCAAGGCGGCGGCCCCGAAGGCAGCCGAAAGCGTGAGCTACGGCATCGTCGGCTACAAGCTCGAACGCAAGCCTGTTATCTACTTTGGCTACTGGAAGGCGCACTATTCTCTGTACGGAATGGGCAACCGTGTCACCAAGACCCACGCGGCCGAGCTGAAGGACTATCTCATGAGTAAGGGCACGATCCAGTTACCGGCAGATAGGCCCCTTCCCTACCGGCTCGTGACCAAGATGGTCAAGGACCGTGTGGCCGAAATCGAACAGGCACGCTAGAGCCCTAGAATCCTTGACGAGATGAGCGAGTCAGAGGTCGGCCGCCTTCGAACCGAGAACGCCGAGTTGCGCCGCCTGCTAGGGAAACACCAATGGGGCGGACTCACCCCCATCAAATCGAATGGGGCCTGTCCGGAGTGCGCGGGTTCGAAGCCGCCCGATGGCCGTGGTCATCGGCCGGGCTGCGCGGTCGCTGCGGTGTTGGTCGCAGGCACAAACTAGTCGGCGTCGGCTCAACGAGCGGAGATTAAGTCGCCGGAGCGCGGCGCGCCTCATGCGCCGCGACCGCCTCCAGCACCTCGTCCTGCGCCGGCGGCTGGTCGAGCGCCCCAAGGGCGGCGAGGGCTTCGCGCGCTGCCATCTGCTCGGCGTCGCGTTTGGTTCGCCCACGCCCCTTACCGCTGATGCCGTCGCCAAAGCTGACCTCGGCCGTGTACTCGCGCCGATGCCCGGGGCCCGAGGCGCCGACGATGTCGTATTGCGGAGTCGACAGGAACCGCTCCTGGGTCACCTCCTGGAGGCGGCCCTTGTAGTTGTCGTCCGGCCACGCCTGCACGTCGATCAGGCTCCGGCTGAACAGCTTGTAGGCCGCCCGGTAACCCTGGTCGAGGAAGATGGCGCCGATCACGGCTTCGAAGGTGTTGGCGAGAATCGATTGCAGCGAGCGCGCGCCGGTCTTGTGCGCCCCCTTGCCCAGCAGCAGATAGTCACCCAGGCTCAGCCGCGAAGCCAGACGAGCGAGGCTCTTGGTGTTGACGACCGAGGCGCGGAGCCGGGTCAGCTCGCCCTCGTCGGACGTCTGATAGGTGTGATAGAGGTGCTCGGCCGCGATCAACTCCAGTACGGCGTCGCCCAGATACTCCAACCGCTCGTTGTCCGCCGACCCGCTCTCGGGGTGCTCGTTGTTGTAGGAGCGGTGGGTCAGCGCCTGGCGCAGCAGCGCAGGCTCGTGAAAGCGAACGCGAAGCGTCCGCTGGAGTTTCTGTAGTGGCTCGTCCGGCTGAGCGAGCTTCGGCTCAGGTGGTGATGCCGAGCTTCTCCTGGACGTAGTCCCAGGCGGCTCCGACGGTTTGAATCTTTTCCGCGTCTTCGTCAGGTATCTCCATCCCGTATTCTTCCTCGAACGCCAT